>NZ_JABWRZ020000001.1:2294391-2618590 GCF_014269185.2 Pseudomonas oryzicola | reverse complement strand
GATACGAAACCTTGCGCGTCTTGTGCCGGAACAGCTGCTGCGCCAGCAGTGCCCCCGGCCAGCCACCCAGCAGCTCACTGGCATGCAGCACCTTTTCAGGGGTACGCCAGGCCTGGGTGCGTGCCTGCTGTTTATCCTGCCAGTACAGCAGCAGGCTGATCAGGCTCATCGCCGGGTACAAGGCCAGTGGCCACCAGGCCTGGTCGGCCCAGGCCATGCGCGTTGCGCCGAGGCCGGGCAGCAGGCACAGCAGGCCCAACAGCAGCAGCTTCAGGCGTACATTGCGCACGCCCTCCAGTCGCACTCCCCTTGCGGCCTCAGCCATGGGCGGTCGCCCAGTCAACCCAGCCGAACTGCCAGGTCGCCAGGATCAGCAGGCCGAAGGCGATGCGATACCAGGCGAACGCCGCGTAGCTGTGGTTGGCAATGAACTTGAGCAGCGCGCGCACGGCGATCATGGCAAAAATGAACGAGGTCACGAAGCCAAGTGCAAACACCGGCAGGTCGCCGGGCTGGAACAGGTCGCGGTACTTGTAGCCCGAGTACACCGCCGCGCCCACCATGGTTGGCATCGCCAGGAAAAACGAGAACTCGGTCGCTGCCTTGCGCGACAGGCCGAACAGCAACCCACCGATAATGGTCGAGCCGGAGCGCGAAGTGCCCGGGATCATCGCCAGGCACTGGATGAAGCCGATCTTCAAGGCATGGCTCCAGCGCATGTCATCCACATGGTCGACCTCCACGCGGTGCTCGCGACGCTCGGCCCAGAGCATGATCACCCCACCCACTACCAGTGCCGCCGCCACGGTAATCGGGTTGAACAGGTATGCATGGATCAGGTCGGCGAACAGCACACCCAGCACCACCGCCGGCAGGAACGCCAGCAACAGGTTGCCGGTGAAACGCCGCGCCGTCGGTTGGCTGGCCAGGCCGAAGACCACGTCGAGTATCTTGCTACGAAACTCCCACACCACCGCCAGAATCGCCGCCAGCTGAATGATGATGTTGAAAGCCATGGCCCGTTCGCCACCAAACCCGATCAGGTCGGCGACGATGATCTGGTGGCCGGTACTGGATATCGGCAGAAACTCCGTCAGCCCTTCGACCACGCCCAAGATGATTGCCTGAAAGGCAGTCCAAAAATCCATCGTTCCCCCGCTGGAGCGCTGCTCGTTGCAGGCCCCTTGTTCTTGATTTGCTTGAAATTGCCGCGCGCGGCCCGCGCTGTTTTACAGCGTCTGTTGGGCGCAAGGCCAGTAGAAAAGTTCACGCCCCCTAAAGGTTTCATCTTGCGCGGCCGAAATCCTAGCAGAGCGTCTTTGCACTCGCCTTGTACGACCGCTGCAGACTATCAGTCGCATAGCACTTAGCCATTAGTCGAGTAGGGCCCTTGCGCAAACCATGCTTGGATGCACCTGAATAAAAAGAACAATGCGGGAGCTATGGGATGAAAACCCTGAGATCGATGTCTATCAGCCGCCGCCTGTGGCTGATCCTGCTGGTCGCGGTGGCCATGCTGCTGGTGCTGGGCCTGCTGATGCTGCGCCAGATCCATGGCGACCTGTACCAGGCCAAAGCGGAAAAGACCCGCCACGTGGTGCAGACCGCAGCGGGCGTACTGACCTATTACCAAGGCCTGGAGGCGGCCGGCAAGCTCAGCCGCGAGGCTGCCCAGCAACAAGCGCTGCAAGTGGTGCGCGCGCTGCGCTACGACCATGACGACTACTTCTGGATCAACGACCTGGGGCCGAAGATGATCATGCATCCGGCCAACCCCAAGCTTGACGGCCAGGACCTGTCAGGCATCCGTGACCCCGATGGCTTTGCCGTGTTCAACGAGATGGTCGCGCTGGCCCGCAAACAGGATGCCGGCCCGGTCAATTACCGTTGGCCCAAGCCCGGTGCCAGCGAGCCGGTGGCCAAGACCTCCTATATCCAGCTGTTCAAGCCGTGGGGCTGGATCATCGGCTCGGGCGTCTACATCGACGACGTGCAGGCCGAGTTCAACCGCCAGTTGCGTGACGCCTCGCTGGTCGGCCTGGCCATCGCCCTGCTGATGGCGCTGGTGGTGATGCTGATTGCCCGCAGCATCGCTCGTCCCCTGCAGGAGGCAGTGCAGGCCATGAGCAATATCGCCAGCGGCGAAAGTGACCTGACTCGGCGCCTGGACACCCACGGCCGCGACGAAATCACTCACCTGGGCGAGCACTTCAACCGCTTCAACGGCAAGCTGCAAGGCGTGGTCGGCCAGTTGCAGGGGGCAGCCCATGCCCTGGCCCAGTCGGCCGGGCATGTGGGTGACAACGCCGGCGCCGCGCAGCAGCACAGCGCCCAGCAATCGCTGCAGATGGACCAGGTGGCTACCGCCGTCAACGAGGTAACCTACGCCGTGCAGGACGTGGCCAAGACCGCTGAGCAGGCTGCCGGGGAAATGCGTACTGCGCAGCAGCAGGTGGCGCATGGCCAGGAGGCCATCCACGGTAGCCTGGCGCAGATCGACCGGCTGTCGCTGACCATCGACCAGGCCGTGCAGGTGATCCGTGACCTGGCCGGGCACAGCACGCGCATCGGCGGCGTGCTGGACGTGATCCGCTCCATCGCCGAGCAGACCAACCTGCTGGCGCTGAACGCGGCCATCGAGGCTGCACGGGCCGGCGAGCAAGGCCGTGGCTTTGCCGTGGTCGCCGACGAGGTGCGCCTGCTGGCCCAGCGCACAGCGCAGTCGACAGCCGAAATCCACACCATGATCGAACACCTGCAAAGTCAGTCGGACGCGGCGGTCAAGGCCATCGACACCAGCAGCGAAGCCTCCCGCCAGACCGTCGAGCAGGCCCGCGAAGCGGGTGCCAGCTTGGACGCCATCAACCAGGCGCTGAACAACCTCACCGGCCTGAATGCCTCGATTGCCAGCGCCACCTTGCAGCAGTCGCATGTGGTCGAGGAGATCAACCGCAACGTGCTCGATACCGCCGGCTTGTCGCAACAGACCGCCGATGCCGCGCGCCAGTCCAGCGAAGCCGGCTTGGCGCTGGGGCGGTTGAGCGAAGAGCTGGAGCAATTGTTGCGGCAGTTCCGGGTTTAGGTCGAGAATGCCGGGGGCGCTCTGCGCCCCTTCGCCGACCGCGCCGCTCCTGTGGTCGGATCTATTGCCCCCTTGGGCTCTGTGTCGCGATGGGCTGCAAGGCCGCCGCAAGGTCACCGACGCGCTACACCTTCCCTGACCGACCCGCTACAATCGCGGCCCTCTTCGATAGTCTCTCCAAGGATCGCCGATGTCCGGCCTTGAACTCATCGCCGCCGCCCTCGGCGTCATCGCTGTCTGGCTCACGGTCAAGCAGAACGCCTGGTGCTGGCCGATCGGCCTGGTCATGGTGCTGATCTATGGCTGGCTGTTCTACGAGGTGAAGCTGTATTCGGGCATGCTGCTGCAACTGGCCTACGCCATTCTGCAACTGTACGGCTGGTGGCAATGGAAACGTCCGGGTCATGTTGAAGTTGCCCGCCAGGTCTCACGCCTGCAGCGCCCCGCACTGCTCAGCGGCCTGGCCGGCGGGGTGCTGCTGAGCGCCACGCTGGGCGCCGCCATGGCCAACTGGACCGACGCTGCCCTGCCCTGGCTGGACGCCAGCCTGACCGGGTTCAGCCTGGTCGCGCAGTTGTGGATGGCGCAAAAACGCCTGCAGTGCTGGCCGCTTTGGGTGGTGGTGGACGTCATCTACGTCGGCCAGTACCTGCACCAGCAACTCTATTTCACCGCGGGCTTGTTCGCCGTGCTCACCCTGATCGCCTTGCGCGGCTGGCTGGAATGGCATCGCGACCCGGCGCTGGTACAGCCATGAGCACGGCACAGGACATGAAGGTATTGGTGCTGTGCGGCCCGGAATCCAGTGGCAAAAGCTGGCTCAGCGGCGTGATCCAGGCACGTTTCGGCGGCATGGTGGTGGCGGAATACGTGCGCCACTTCATCGACCAGGAATGCCGCGACACCTGCTACGCCGATATCCCCACCATCGCGCGCGGCCAGCTGGCCTGGGAAGACAGTGCTCGTGCAAAGGCACCGCCACTGCTGATTCTCGATACCCACCTGCTGAGTAACATGCTCTGGAGCCAGGCCCTGTTCGGTGACTGCCCGCCCTGGCTGGAACAGGCGTTACTGGCACGGCACTACCACCTGCATCTGTTACTCAGCCCGCAAGGCGTGGATTGGGTTGCCGACGGCCAGCGCAGCCAGCCAGAACTGAGCGACCGTCAGCGTTTCTTCGATGACAGCCTGCACTGGCTGCAACAGCACACACAGGCGTACAAAATAATTGAAGGCAATTGGCCGCAACGCCAGTTGCTGGCGCTGCAAACAGTCGCTACGCTGATTGATAGCGATACGCCACCCGGCTTCACAGAGTGTTAAATCTTCGACACACCTCGTTAGGCCAAAGCCCGCGCAATAGAGGCGCTTCGCCCTGTTTCGCAGGCACTGTCAACGCGCTGAAACAGCTGGCAAAAAATCCCTTCCCGTCAAAGCCGCCACCGGCTCGCCCAATACCGCTCCGCGGCGCCTGTTTCAGGGCTGAGACAGAATACGCCGCAGTTTGTCATCTCCTTGCCCTAACCCTCTGATCGACCGAGTTTTTTCAAAAGCGGCACACCTCCTGCTGTCCCGTTCGCAACGCTGAACAGGACCAGCGCTCACAAAAGGAGCTGCCGTCGTGAGGAAAACTGACAAAGGCCTTCATCTGCTGCTGGTCTGCCTGTTTGGCGCATTGAGCCTGACTGCCCAGGCGGACAAAGGCATCATCATCATCACCCGCGACGTGCAGACGCGTAACGCGACGGTCCCGCCGCTGATCCCCGATCCGAATCCCACCACCGCCAATGCCAACCCGTCTGCCCAGGTACTCAGGCAAACCAGCGAACTGAGTGATGGCGACTTTGCCAGCATCAGCAGTGGCGCTGGCATCAGCACCCTGATTACCCAGCAGAGCAACAACCTGGGCGGTAACCTCGGCAACCAGACGCAACTGCCCAACCTTTCCGGTGGACGCGGCACCGGCTCGGGCAACGGCATCTCCAACATGGTCAATTCCAGTGTGCAGCGTGGCCTCGCCCCGCTGCAGATTCTGACTGGGGGGAGCAAGTGAGATGAAGCCCATGCTGCTGATCCTGGCCACCCTGTGCAGTGCCTCGGCCCTCGCCCAATCGCCAGCCCCGGTGGTCGACAATGCCGACATCGACAGTTCTGGCAGCCACTACCAAGGCAACCTCTCGGTCAACCAGGCCGCAGGAGACCAGCAACAGCAGGTGAATGCGCGGGCCATTGCCGTCGGGCCTGCAGCGAACGCCAGCACGCAGATACGGCAACGCCTGGCTACGCCCGCCAATCCTGCGCTGGACGCCCGCGCGCAGCTCCAGGGCAACGCCTTCAGCAACGGCAGTGGCGCCCTCGGGGTCAACCAGAGCGCCGGCGCCAATACCCAGCAAGCGAACGCACTGAGCATCAGCATCGGTGCCCAGCCGCAAAGCATCGACGACAGCGTCCTCCTGCAGCAGAACGTGGCGCTGCTCAACAACTCCGGTGCAACTGACACCCCAACAGGCCATCGCCAGGTCACGACCAGTGATCAGGCCTTCACCGGTAGCCGTGGGGTGATCCAGTTGAACCAGAGTGCCGGGGTGGGAAACCGCATGGCCAACACCCTGAGCATCCGGGTCGCGGATTGACCCAGTCAGTCAAGAACGACACTTAACCAATAACGTACGGAGAATCACCATGAAACCCTCGATGGCAATCAAGCCTCTGGTTTTCGCAATTGCTGCGGTCATGGCTGTTGCTGTACAAGCTGAGCAGAACGACCGGAGTGGCGGGCACCACAATGGTCACCATAACAACGGGCACCACAAGCCTCCTCCCACCAGGATCCCTGTGTTTGCCACGGCCAACGCCATTGACAGCCAGCGCAGCACGGGCAACAAAATCACCAACCAAGGCACCGTCAACGCGGCCGAGATGAGCAGTTCGGCCGCCGGCGCCAGCGGCAACGTGGGTGTCAACGTGGCAGCCGGCAATGGCAACCAGCAGGATAACGCCGCAGCCATTGCCAACGCGTCGTCCGAGTCCAGCCTGGACAACAGCTTCGTGTTCGGCACCGCCGAAGCCACCGCTGATGTCCGCCAGTTCAGCAACAACAACCGCGTCGACAACTGGTCCACGCAGAACTCGGCGGTCATGGCCGGCTCGGCCGATGGTGCAGAGGGCAACGTCGGCGTCAACATCGCCGGCGGCGACCTCAACCAGCAGAAAAACACCATGGCCATCGCCAACACCGGTGCCCCGCTGGGCAATGCCACCGCCACCGCCTCGGCCGAGCAGAATGGCCCGGGGCTGGTGGTGAACAATGGCGCCGACCGCACCTACCGCGTGGACACCCTCACCATCACCACCAGCAAGAGCGGTTCGAGCTCGCGTGAGGGCACCTTCAACTCGTCCGACGACCGCAGCTCGTCCTCGAGCTTCAGCGTGGCCGGCTCGCAAAGCGCCAGCTCCAGCGGTTCCAATGGCTGGAGTTCCAGCGGCTCGAGCAGCGCCAACGCCAGCGGTTCGCACAGCTCCACTGCCAGCGGCTCGAACAGCTGGAATGCCAGTGGTTCGGTGGCCGGCAACGCCAGCTCGTCCAGCAGCGCGAGCCTGAACGCCACGCTGGCCGCGGCAGCCGATGCCACCCGCACCGTGACCACCGATGACGGCCGTCGCGAGCGCACGCGCACCGACAGCTTCGACGCCTCGCTCAATGCCTCGCTCAATGTGGACGTCGACCGTTCGCGGGAAAGCGCGTACGACGCTTCGTTCGAGAAGGCATTCGACTCGTCGTACGACAAGGCTCGCCAATCGAGCTACGAGAAGTCTCGCGACTCCTCATATGAAAAGGCTCACGAGTCGTCCTATGCCAATGCATCGGAGTCGGCGTTTGAAAAGTCTGGCGAGAAATCGTCGCAATCTTCGAACGACGTGGCGAAGAGCTACAGCGAAAGCAGCGCCTACGACTTGAGCAATACCGTGTCCTTCCAAGTGCTGACCCCGACCGGCTGGGCCAACCCTGTGACCAACACTGCAACCCTTAGCGGCTCGGTGAATGGTGGCAGCGGCAACCTGGGCGTGAACGTGGCGGCCGGTGTGGGTAACCAGCAAAGCAACTCGCTGGCCATCTCCAACACCTCGTTCTGATCGCTGTGCTTGAGGCCCCCTGCGGGGGGCCTTTCCACCACAGAAAGGGAAGGCATCCGATCATGCGTATTGTCGCCTTGGCGTGTCTGCTGTGCCTGGCCTGCGTGAGTGAGGCTGCACAAATGCCACTGTCGGTGCTGCCCGGCGGCGCCGTGGTATTCAAACCCATCCAGAGTGTGCGCGAGCGCAAGTTCGCCGACCTGGTGCAACAGAAAACCGACTTCAGTTGCGGCGCCGCCGCACTGGCCACCATCCTGCGCCAGGCCTACTGGCTGGATGTGAACGAGCAACAGATCATCGAAGGCATGCTGGCCCACGCCGACCAGGACCTGGTCCGCACCCAAGGCTTCTCGATGCTGGACATGAAACGCTACGTGGAAAGCCTTGGCATGCGCGCCCGCGGCTACCGGGTGGCGCCCGAGACCCTGCACAGCGTTCGCATCCCGGTGGTGGTGCTGATGGAGGTGCGCGGCTACAAGCACTTCGTGGTCATGCAGAAGGTCGACCGGGGCTGGGTGTACATCGGTGACCCGGTGCTGGGCCACAAGCGCTACAAGGTCGACGATTTTCTCAAAGGCTGGAACGGCATCATCTTCGCCGTGATCGGCCAAGGCTACGACAAGCACAACGTCTTGCTCGACCCGCCCCTGCCACTGACCGCCAAGGGCCGGGTGAATGACTTCGCCCCGGTGCAGGACGCAGAGCTGCTGGATTTCGGTTTCATCAAAAGCGACTTCTTCTAACGACGCGGCGAACGACAAGGGGCATGACGCTCCGGGGAGCACCCATGAAACATTCACTGTGGCTTGCCATGGCCTGCCTGGCAGCCAGCCTGCCAACCCAGGCAGAGACTTTCAGACCCATCGAACTGAAGGACCAGGAACTGGCGAGCTTGCGTGGCCGTTATGTGATGCCGGGGCGCATCGTCAGTTTCGGCATCGTCATGTCCAGCACCTGGCAGAATGCCGCAGGCGATATGATAGGCGCGACGAGTACCCTGCAGATTCAGCGATCGACCATCAAGCCGCAATTCTATGTGACGATGATTGACGAGAAAGGCACTGGCACGGCGTCAGCTGGCGCATCTACCCGCGGTAGCGTGACGGGCGGCGCCGGGCTTGCTGCCACTGAAGGCGTCACCCAGGTGGTCCGTGCGGCCGGCGACAACAACAGCGCCTACAACAATGTCGACATCAACGTGACCAAGGCCAATCAGGCGCCCACCGTACAGCCGCAGGGCCAGGCGCTGGCGGCCGGCCAGACGCTGACGGGCGCCAACGGCGCAGGCGCGCTGAGCGTATCCGCCAGCGGTGTCGGTGTGCAGCTCAATATCGATGCCAGCAACAACCAGGGCAGCAGCGTGCAGCGCCTGGCCCAGGGTGGCCTGATGCAGAACACCACTCTGCTGGGCAGCGGTAACCGCGTCAACAACATCACCTCCCTCAACGTGGTGATGCGCGAAAGCGTGCCGACAGCGGCTTCGCTGAACGGCAGCCTCGACCAGCTCAAAGGTCTTCGCAGTTTCGGATATTGATCTACGCTCAGTTTCACAAAAATGAGTCGGTAGGGACGGCAATTCCATGCACCGATCGATAACGCTGAAAGCTGTTGTGTGTTTGGCCAGCCTGGCCCCGGTTACATTGCTCCATGCAGCCACCGACCCGCAGGTCGAGGCCCTCAAGCAGGAACTGACCGAACTGAAACGCCGCTACGAAGCCCAGCAGCAGGCGCTGATGGTGCTGGAGCAGCGCGTGCGCCAGGTCGAGGAAACCCCTGCAACACCCCCGCCCAAACGCCTGGTCAAATCCCCCGCCGAAGGGGTCAAGGGCGCGCAAACTGTCGCATCCGGCGCGCCGGGTACTACCGGTAGCTCCTATGGCCAGGCGCTGACAGCCGATTCCGAGCCGGCGCAGAGCGTGTCCAACCTGTATGACGAGGCCAGCGGCTTTTTCGGCGGCGGCAAGTTCAGCTTCGAGACCGGCATCACCTATACCCACTACGATACCCGCGCCCTGGTGCTCAACGGCTTCCTCGCACTGGACTCGATCTTCCTCGGCAGCATCAATCTTGACCGGATCAAGGCGGACAACTGGACCCTGGACATGACCGCCCGCTACAACCTGGCACAGCGTTGGCAGTTTGATATCAACGTCCCGGTGGTGTACCGCGAGTCCACCTATTCTTCCGGCGGTGCAGGTGGCGCCGGGGCGAGCACGTCGGACGAAACGGTGACCCGCGACCCGGAAATCGGCGACATCAACGTCGGCGTCGCCTACAAGTTCCTCGACGAAGACGAGACCTGGCCCGATGCAGTGGCCACCCTGCGCATCAAGGCCCCCACCGGCAAGGACCCTTACGGCATCAAATTGCGCGAAGTGCCCGGCAACGACAACCTGTCGGTACCGGAAAGCCTGCCGACCGGCAACGGCGTCTGGTCGATCACCCCGGGCATCTCGCTGGTCAAGACCTTCGACCCGGCCGTGCTGTTCGGCAGCCTGTCCTACACCTACAACATGCAGGACTCGTTCAGCGACATCAGCCCGCAGGTCAACAGCAAGGTGCCGGGTGACGTGAAGCTGGGCGACTCCTGGCAGATCGGCGGCGGTATCGCCTTTGCCCTGAACGAGAAGATGAGCATGTCGTTCTCGGTGTCTGACCAGTTCGCCAGCAAGAGCAAGATCAAACCGGATGGCGGTGACTGGCAGTCGATTTCCAACAGCGATTACAACGCGGCCAACTTCAATATCGGCATGACCTTCGCCGCCACCGACAACCTGACCATCGTGCCCAACCTGTCCATTGGTCTGACCGACGATGCGCCCGACTTTTCCTTCAGCCTTAAATTCCCTTATTACTTCTGATACTTGCCACCGTCCGGGCCCGCGCGCGCGGCCCGGTTTTTGGTTACCAACCTTGTAGCGAACCGTGTTCCCTGGCCCAGGCTGTTATCATCGAGCACAGATGCATGACGATTTGATGGCAAAAGGGAATTTTTTGTGAACAACCTGTCAGACCACCTAACTACCCGGTTTACCGCCCTGGCAAGCCTGGTTCTGGTGATCCCACTGGGTACGCGCGCCATGCTGGGTTGGTCCAACCCGCTCGGTTACCTGTCCGACCTGGCCCTCGGCAGCCTGCTGGTATTGCTGCTGCACCGCCGCCCCTGGTGGCTTGCCTTGCCCGTGCTACTGGCATGGGCTGCCCTGTGGGTGGCCTCGGCTGAACTGGTGAGTGCGGTGGGCAGGTTGCCCACCACCACCGACCTGGCCTACCTGGCCGACCCGCAATTCATGGAGAATTCGACCGGCGGCGGTCTCGCCCATGCCTGGCTGCCCTGGGCGCTGGGGGCCGGCCTGCTGGTCTGGCTGGCCAGCGCCTGGCATCACCGCACCCAACGCAGCCAGCCTCTGCCACGCAAGGCCTGGGCCATCCCGCTGTTGCTGTTCGCTGGCCATTGGAGCAGCCAGCAGCTGGCACCTGCCGATGCCGAGCAATGGCGGCTGTACAACCTCCCCCATCAGCTGCTGTCGGCCGCCGCTGGTGATCTGCGGCGCCACGTCCAGGGCTGGACGGGGCAGACACAAACCTTCACGCCGCTGGCCAGCAGTGGCCTGACCCAATCCGACCTGCATGGCCAGCGCCTGCTGGCCGGGCCCGGCACCGCCCGCAACCTGCTGGTCATTACCGTGGAAGGCATCCCCGGCGCCTACCTGCGGCCCAACCGCCAGGCGCTGCACAGCCGCTTCGACGAAGACCTGATGCCCAGGCTCAGTCAATGGGCCGAACGTGGCATGAACACCCCGGACTACGTACTGCACACCCACCAGACCATCCGTGGCCTGTACGCCATGCTCTGTGGTGACTACGACAAGCTGGCCAATGGCACGCCCAAGGGGGTCGAGCTGCTGACCCAGAACCAACGCAACCAGGCCTGCCTGCCGGCGCAGCTGCGCCAGGCCGGCTTCACCACTCACTACCTGCAGGGGGCCGGCCTGCGCTTCATGGCCAAGGACCGCATCATGCCACACATCGGTTTTGATGCAGTGCATGGCCAGGAGTGGTTCCGCAACAAGAACTACCTGGACTTCCTCTGGGGCAAGGACGACCGGGCCTTCTTCGAGGGTGCCCTGGACTATGTCGGCCAGCTGCAGAAGCAGGACAAGCCGTGGATGCTGACCCTGCTCACCGTCGGTACCCACCAGCCGTACTCGGCTCCCGCCGAATACCTCGAGCGCTACGACACGCCAAAACAGGCAGCGGTCGCCTACCTGGACGACGCGCTCGGTGCCTTCCTCGACGACCTCGAACGTCTGGGCGTACTCAAGGACACCCTGGTACTGGTCACCTCCGACGAGTCCCACGGCATCGATGGCGTGCGCCTGGCTTCGTCCTGGGGCTTCAACCTCACCCTGGCGCCAGAGCAGGCACAGTTGCCACGCATCAAGCGCGGCACCTACGGCCATGTCGACCTGGCCACCTCGCTGCTGGACTACTTTGCCCTGCCCATTCCCATGGCGCTTGGCGGCCGCTCGCTATACCGTGACTACGACACCGGTCGCGAAATGATTTCCTATACCAACGGCATGCTGCGCTATCACGACGGCCACGGTGTGTTCACCGAGTGCGACTTCCAGCAGCACTGCCGGCGTTACGCCAGCGAGGGCTTCATCGCCGACCAGGCACGTTACCTTGGCCCGGGCGATGACCTGCTCGGTCAACAGATCGGTGCGCTGGCAGCAGTACTCGACCAGTCCCTGCAGCACACCCCTCTGAATCTGCGCTACCAGTTCGGTAGCCCTTCGCCTATCCGCTTGCGCAAGCGCATTCATGACGAATGGGCAGACAACCTGATCGGTGCGCAATACCTGGAAATGCCCGAGGGCTCGCACACCCGCGTGCGGGTCAAGGTCCGCTCGCTGGACCGGAAACACACAGCCTATATCCAGCTCAAGGCCAAGCAGTTGGAACAGGACGTACCGTTAGGCTTGCCTGGTGAGATGAAGGTCACGGCCGACGAACCCCTGGAGATCGAGTTCAGCTTTGACAACCCGACCGCACGCAAGGCGTTTTCCTTCCATCTGCTGGGCTATGGCGGTGGCCAGGTGGAGGTGAGCGACTTCAGCGTGATCACTGCACTGCCCGGCGACGATGACACCCTGGATGAAATGGCCGACGGGCATATCGCCCATTCTGGCTGAAATCAGCTACCGCTCATCGCCCGGGAAGCGCTGCCTGTCGATTCAACCCACCGGTGCTCGACCAGTGTGTGAACCCCAAGCATGGAGACACCACCATGAGCACCCACGAAAACAGGCATCCCGTGGTTTCACGCAGCCAGTGGCTGGCGGCTCGCCGGCAACTGTGGCTGCACGAGAAGGCCGTTACCCACCACCGCGACGCGCTGGCCGCAGCCCGTCGCGCCTTACCCTGGGTCAAGGTCGAGCAGGACTATCGCTTTCACAGCCCCGATGGCGAACTGAGCCTGGCCGAACTGTTTGCCGGTCGCAGCCAGCTGCTGGTTTACCACTTCATGTTCGCCGAGGGCTGGACCGAAGGCTGCCACGGCTGCTCATTCCTGGCCGATCACTTTGACGGCGCCAACCTGCACCTGGCGCACCACGACGTGTCGCTGGTGGCGGTGTCGCGAGCGCCGTACACGCAATTCCAGGCGTTTCGCCAGCGCATGGGCTGGCGCTTCCCCTGGTATTCGTCCCACGGCAGCAGCTTCAACGAGGATTTCGGGGTAAGTGTTGGCGGCGAAGGTGAGCGTGAGTACAACTATGCACCCTATGACGGTGATGAAAGCGAGTTGCCCGGGCTGAGCGCGTTCTACCGTGAGCCCGACGGCAGTGTGTACCACACCTATTCTACCTATGCCCGCGGGCTGGATATCCTGGTCAACACCTACAACTTCCTCGACATCGCGCCACTGGGGCGCAACGAAGAGGGGACCATGGACTGGGTGCGGTACCATGACCGCTATGAAGGGCAGCCGGACAAGCCTCATTGCTGCCACAAATGATGCTGGCAACGCACCTCCCTGTGGGAGCGGGCGTGCCCGCCCCCACAGGGGCCGTGGAGTGTCAGTCGCGCACACCCAGCATGCCGCGCTCGACGATGAAGTCGATCACCGCCTGCAACCCCTCGCCCTTCTTCAGGTTGCTGAAGGTCCACGGCCGCTGCGGGCGCATGCGCTGGGTATCGCGCTCCATGACCTCCAGCGAGGCCCCCACATAAGGCGCCAGATCGGTCTTGTTGATGACCAGGAAGTCCGACTTGGTGATCCCCGGGCCGCCCTTGCGCGGTATCTTTTCGCCTTCGGCCACGTCGATCACGTAGATGGTCAGGTCAGCCAGCTCCGGGCTGAACGTGGCGCTGAGGTTGTCCCCGCCACTTTCGACGAAAATCACCTCAAGGTTGCCAAACTTGCGCGCCAACGCTTCGACCGCCGCCAGGTTCATCGAGGCGTCCTCGCGTATCGCCGTGTGCGGGCAGCCGCCGGTCTCCACGCCCACGATGCGCTCCGGCTCCAGGGCGCCGGCTTCGGTAAGGATGCGCTGGTCCTCCTTGGTGTAGATGTCGTTGGTCACCACCGCGATCTGGTAGTGGTCACGCATGGCCTTGCACAAGGCTTCGAGCAATGCGGTCTTGCCGGAGCCGACCGGGCCGCCGACACCGACGCGCAGGGGTTGTTGATAGCTTTGCATGCAGGCAGTCCTCAAGAACGGAACAAACGGGTGTATTGGATTTCGTGACACGATGAGGCAATGGCCAGCAACGGCAGGCCACTGCCGAGCTGGTCATCGCCCAGGGCCAGGGCCTGGTCGAGGACTGTAGGCAAGCCTGCAGCCAAGTCGCGCAGCAAGGTCTGGGCAGCCTGCTGGCCGAACGGCACCAGCTTGACTCCGGCCATTACCGCGCCCTCCAGCCAGGCAAAGCCATGGCCCAGGGCCAACTGGCGCAGCGGGATTGCCCAGTGCACGGCCAGCCAGGCCATGCCGCCCAACTGGGTAAGTTCGAGGCTGGCGCGCCAGGCCGGCGCCTGGCCCAGCTGCCAGCCATCGAGCAGCCGTGCCAGCGCGGCGCCGCGTTGCTGTTCCTCCAGGCGCAGCTCGGCGGTTTCGCGGTTGGCCAGCAAAAACCGGCTCCAGCGGCCAAAGGCCTCGGCGTCCTCGGCCTGGCAGGCCTGGTACAGGCGCGCCAGTACCGGCCAGTCGAGGCCGGCCAGGGTGTCGTCGATCTGTTCACGCTGCCATGCAGCGAAACCGTCCACGCCCCTTACCCAGCCCGCCTCGACCGCCCATTCCAGGCCCTGCGAGTAGGTAAAGCCGCCCACCGGCAAGCCGGGGCTGGCCAACTGCAGCAGGCGCAGCAACGCCAGGTCGCTGTCCATCAACCGGCCAGTACCAGCGCGGCGCCGGCCAGCAGGCCACCGCCAAAGGCTTTCTGCAGGCCGCTGTGCCGGCGCAACAGGCAACCGATGGCAAAGCCGGCCGCCAGCAACAGCCCGCTGACCGCAACAAAACCTGCGCTGAACTGCCAGAACGCGCTTGGCGTCGCTTCCACACCATGGGCCCAGCCATGGAACAGGGCGAACACCGGCATGGCCATGGCCAACAGCAGCTGCCGAGCGGGCAGCAACACGGCGGCGGCCGCCACCAGCAGCGATACGGCGATCAGGGTTTCCATGCCCAGCACATCGCCGAACAGATGGCCACACACGGCACCGCCGAACATGGCTGCCAGGGTAGCCGCCGGCAATGCCAGGCTGCGCCGGGTCAACGCGGCAAGCACGCCGGTACCGAGCAACATCAGCAGGTGGTCAAGGCCGGTCAGCGGGTGCAGCAAGCCATCCTGCAGCGGCTGGCTGTCGTGGCCCGGGTGGGCGAAGGCTGGCAGCGCCAGCATCAGCAGAAACAGGGCGAAAGTCTTTTTCATTGGTTACTCCAGGCAGTTCAGGAATGGGCGGGCAGGCGCACGAACGGGTGGTCGTGCGCATGACCATGGCTGTGGCTGTGGCTGTGCGCTGCGCTCTGATAGGCGCCCGCCTCCGGCTCGAACGGGGCCTGCTCGGCCTCCACCGTCAGGCCCAGGCCACGCAGCATGTCGTCCAGCACATGGTCGTGCTGGAAGCGCAACAGGCCGGGCTCGATCTGCAGCGGCACATGGCGGTTGCCCAGGTGGTAGGCCGCACGCGCCAGCAGGTGTGGGTCAGCGCAGCGCACCGTGGACACTGCTTCCGGCGCCGCCAGCACGCGGATCAACTGGGTGCCCTCGGCATCGGCCAGCAGTTCGCCGCCGCGCAACAGGTGGCCGCGCTCAAGCATCAGCCCGGCCTCGCGGCCATCGTCCAGGGTGACTCGCAGGCGGCTTTTGATCCGGCTGTCGACATCAAGGGTGACGCTGCCGGTTTCGCCTTGTGGGCCGGGTTCGGTGATTCGGCGGGTCAAGACAATCATCGGTCCTCCTTCAGAACAGGAAATAGCGTTGCGCCAGCGGCAGTTCGCTGGCCGGCTCGCACACCAGCAGTTCGCCATCGGCACGCACCTGGTAGGTCTGCGCGTCGACCTCGATCAGCGGTTGCAGGGTGTTGTGGACCATGTCGGCCTTGCGCACACGGCGGCAGCCATGGGCCACGCCAATCAGGCTGCGCAGGTTGAGTTCTTCGGCCAGGCCACGGTCCATCGCCGCCTGCGGCAGGAAGGTCATGCGCGTGGCATGTCGCGCCGCGCCGAGGGCGCCGAACATGGGCCGGTAGTGCACCGGCTGCGGCGTAGGAATGGAACCGTTGACGTCGCCCATGGGGGCGGTGACGATCATTCCGCCCTTGATCACCAGCGCCGGCTTGACCGCAAAGAACGCCGGTGCCCACAGCACCAGGTCGGCCAGCTTGCCCGCTTCCACCGAGCCCACTTCGTGGCCGATGCCATGGGTCAGCGCCGGGTTGATGGTGTACTTGGCGATGTAGCGCTTGACCCGGAAGTTGTCACTGTAGGGGCTGTCCGGCGCCAGTGGCCCGCGGCGCAGCTTCATCTGGTGGGCCACTTGCCAGGTGCGCAGTACCACCTCGCCGACCCGGCCCATGGCCTGCGAGTCGGACGAAGTCATGGCAAAGGCACCCATGTCGTGGAGGATGTCCTCTGCGGCAATGGTTTCGCGGCGGATGCGCGACTCGGCGAAGGCCACGTCCTCGGCGATGCTCGGGTCCAGGTGGTGGCAGACCATGAGCATGTCCAGGTGCTCGTCCACGGTGTTGACCGTGTACGGCAGGGTCGGGTTGGTCGAGGACGGCAACACGTTGGCCTGCCCCGCCGCACGGATGATGTCCGGCGCATGCCCGCCGCCGGCCCCTTCGGTGTGGAAGGTGTGGATGGTGCGCTCGCCAATCGCCGCCAGGGTGTCTTCGATGCAGCCGGACTCGTTCAGGGTATCGGTGTGGATCGCCACCTGGATGTCCATTTCCTCGGCAACTCCCAGGCAGCAGTCGATGGCTGCCGGTGTCGAGCCCCAGTCCTCGTGCAGCTTGAGGCCAACAGCACCGGCGGCGATCTGCTCATGCAACGCTTCAGGCCGCGAGGCGTTGCCCTTGCCCAGCAAGCCGATGTTGATCGGCAGGCTGTCGGCGGCCTGGAGCATCCGCGCCAGGTACCAGGGGCCGGGCGTGCAGGTGGTGGCATTGGTACCGGTGGCCGGCCCGGTGCCGCCGCCGATGAAGGTGGTGACGCCACTGTTGAGCGCCTCGTCCACTTGCTGCGGACAGATGAAATGGATATGCGAATCGACGCCGCCTGCGGTGACGATCTTGCCCTCGGCCGCGATCACTTCGGTACCGGGCCCCACCGGCACGGTGACGCCCGGTTGCACATCAGGGTTACCGGCCTTGCCGATCACCGCTATGCGCCCGTGCTTGATACCGATATCGGCCTTGACGATGCCCCAGTGGTCAATGATCAGGGCGTTGGTCAGGACCAGGTCCATGGCCGCGGCGGCCAGCATCTGGCCCTGGCCCATGCCGTCGCGGATGACCTTGCCGCCACCGAACTTGACCTCTTCGCCATAGACCGTGAAATCCTGCTCCACCTCGACCCACAGGGCGGTGTCGGCCAGGCGCACGCGGTCGCCTACGGTAGGGCCGAACATGTCGGCATAGGCCCGGCGGGAAATACGGCTCATGCCCTGCCCTCCAGCGCGCCCATCACCTTGCCCTGAAAGCCGTACACCTCGCGCTTGCCGGCATAGGCCACCAGCTGCACGGTGCGTGCCTGGCCGGGCTCGAAACGCACGGCGGTGCCGGCGGGGATGTCCAGGCGAAAGCCCAGGGTCGGCGCACGGTCGAACACCAGCGCCTGGTTGACTTCATAAAAGTGGTAGTGCGAGCCGACCTGTACCGGCCGGTCGCCATGGTTGGCCACGCTGACGCTGACCGTCGCGCGACCGCTGTTCAGCTCGATGTCGCCATCGGCGACCTGGATTTCACCTGGGATCATGCGGGGCTCCTGGGCAATTTCAGACGATAGGGTCATGCACGGTCACCAGCTTGGTGCCATCCGGGAAGGTCGCTTCGACCTGCACGTCGTGGAGCATTTCGGCAATGCCGGGCATTACCTGCTCGCGGGTCAGCACTTCGCGGCCCAGGCTCATCAGTTCGGCCACGCTGCGGCCATCGCGAGCGCCTTCGAGTACGGCGGCACTGATCAGCGCGACCGCTTCCGGGTAGTTGAGTTTCAAGCCACGGGCCAGGCGCCGCTCCGCCAGCAAGGCGGCGGTGAACAGCAGCAGTTTGTCTTTTTCTCTCGGGGTAAGCTCCATGGCGCTCTCTCAGGTGGCCCAGATACGCGGAGGGCAGGCCGGCAGGCCAAGAATGGCCGGGCGCAGCACATGCCACAGGCGTTGCAGGGTGCGTTGCAGGTGTTGGTTGTCATGGTCGAGCAGGCGGATCACCAGCAACGACCCGAGCAGGGTCGCGCCGGCCGGGTTGCCCAGGTGTTCAAGCAGTGGGCGAACCTGCTCCAGCACGCCCTGGTCGGCAGGTGCAGCACAGAAGGTGGCCATCAGCGGATGCCCGCCAAGCTTGGCCAGGCGCCCGCCTTCCAGGCGCAGGCGCTCATGCAGGCCGACTTCGCCAGGCAGTTCGATGCGCAAGCGGCTGTCCAGTGCACCATGCTCGAAACGCTCGTTCATCACCGGACGCCCCAGGCACAAGGTTTCCCACGCCAGCAGGCGTGCCCCCGGCTCCAGGGTGAAACGGCTGTCAAGACTGGCGCGGGCGCCGGAGAAGAAGATGCTGTCCTGGGGCAACCATTCCAGGGTGCTGTCGGCAGCCAGGTGAAAATGCTGGGCCAGCCGTGCAGTCGGGCCGATGCTGCGGTAGAACTTGCTGGCCCCGGGCATGGTCAGCAACGCGTGGCAACCTGGTTCCAGCTGGATGTTCAGTTCCAGGCGGTCGCCGGCGACAACCCCGCCGGGGGGATGCAGCACGTAGACATGGCACGGCCCCCCCTCGGGGTAGAACGGCCGCTGCACCAAGAGAGGTCCAAAATGCCGCCATGCACCAAGACGGGTCTGCGCATCGCGCCTGACGAAGCGCAACTGCAGGTAGGCGCTCCAGCCTGCGTCGTCTTGTGGTTGTTCGATCTGCTCCGCGAGCGACATCTTGCAGCCCTTGAAATTCGTGGCCTGCAGGCCGTTTAGAGGGCAAGGCATGCGCAACGACAGCGCGCGCGGCCTGACCACTCGATCAAATTCTCAGGCTGGATATAGCAGGTTGCGGGCCAACTCCGCAGGTGAACCAGGATGAAACATCTGCGCCCACCGCTCTGGTATCGGGCATGCGCGAGGCTGGCGCACAAAGCGGGGGCGTGCCCGGGCCCTGTTCAGGTGCTCACGCAGCGCCCTGCAGGAGTGCGTCAATCGGTAGGGTAATCAGTAGTCGAAGCGGTCCACCGCGCGTCGGCGCTCATTGTCATCACGCCGGTCATAGATGGCTGTGGTCTGGATATTGGCGTGGTGCGCCAGCTTCTGCGCAATCGATAGATCGTGCTCCTCGATTACCCGGGTAATGAAGGCCCGGCGGAAGTCGTGCGGCATGATCTTCACGCCTACCTGGGCACCGCGCTGGCGGGCGATGTAGTAGATGGCATGCTTGGTGATACGCGCCCGGGTGATGTGGCTGCCTCGGCGGATGCGGTTGAACAGGAACGCGTCGTCCTCGGCGCCTGCCGGCAGCTCCTGGCGGCGCAGGTCGAGCCACGCCTGCAACTTCTCGAACGCCCATGGCGGCGCGTACTTGATCAGCTGGCGATTGCCCTTGCCCAGTACCTGCAGGCTACGCGCCTCGAAGTCGACCTGGTCCAGGTCGATATCCACCGATTCGGACTTGCGCATGCCGGTACCGTACAACAAGGCGATGATCGCCGCATCACGGACACCCTGTGGCCGGGGGTCGGCTGCACACACATCCATCAGTTCGCGAATCAGGCTACGCCGCAGGTTGCGCCCCGGCGGCAGGCGGCTGCCACTGTCCGGCTTGACCTCGCGGATGCGCAGCAACTGTTCATGCTCGATCAGCCCCTGGCGCCAGGCTTCGTTCATCACCCCGCGGATGGCATTGACGTACAGCGACGAACTGTTGGGCGCATAGCCGTCGGTGCGCAGGGCCGCGACCAGGGCGATCACATGGCCGGGCTCGAGCCGGTGCCAGGGCACATCGACGATATTGCAGTCGACAAAACCCAGCCGGTCGGCAGCGTCCTGGAGAATGTAGCGCATGGTTTGCTGGCTGGATGGGGCCAGGCGGGCCATGTACTGCAGCAGCGGGTTTTTCGAAAGATCGGACACAACGTGAATCCTGTAGCGAAGCGTTGGCCAGCGGCGAACCGGCCGGCCCCTGAAGCAAGTCGAAACGACATACCAGCGAGTCGGTATGACTGCGCTGCACGCAGGTCATTCTGACACGGAGAGGTGCCATCACCTTGATATACAAGGGCTTTACAGCTGGCACGGATCGTGATCTTACCCCAATTGAAGCTCACTAACGAACCCAGGTCCGCCCATGCTCGTGCAACCGATCGATTCACGCCCACGCCAGGCCGTCTGGGGCCTGGGTTTCCGTCCATTCTTTCTCGGCGGCAGCGTATTTGCACTGCTCGCCGTGCTGTTGTGGGCCGGCGTACTTGCCGGCGTCATTGCCCCTTCACCCGCCGGCGGCATGCTGGCGTGGCATCGCCACGAGATGCTCTACGGCTTCGCCGCGGCCATCGTCGCCGGGTTCCTGCTGACTGCGGTGCAGAATTGGAGTGGCATCCCGGGCCTGCATGGGCGTGCGCTACAAGGCCTGTTGCTGCTGTGGCTGCTGGGCCGCGCGAGTTGGTTCGTAGCGCTGCCGGGCGGTTTGCTGGTAGTGATCGAGGGCAGCTTTTTGCCCCTGGTGGCGCTGGCCCTGGCACGGCCGATCGTGCAACGGCGCTTGCGCAACAACTACCCCATTGTCGGCCTGGTGCTGCTGATCGCCGCTTGCCAGTGGCTGAGCCTGGCCGGCTGGCTGCGCCAGGACGAGCTGTGGCAACGGCGCGGGGTGTTCGCCGGCTTGTGGCTGGTAGCTGCCATGATGACGATGCTGGGCGGGCGGGTGATCCCGTTCTTTACCCGGCGCGCGCTGGGCAACATGGCCCCGGCCCCTGCCCGCCCCTGGCTGGATCGGGCCTGCCTGCTGCTGAGTGTGGCGGTGCCGCTGGCCTTTGCCTCGGGCCTGGCCGACACGCCGAATATCGGCGTGGCACTGCTGTTCGGCGCCTTGTTCGCGCTGCAGGCTACCCGCCTGGTGCACTGGCATGATCGCGGCCTGTGGCGGGTTCCCCTGCTGTGGTCGCTGCACCTGGCCTATGCCTGGATTGCCATCGCCTGCCTGGGCATGGCGCTATGGCACGCAGGGGTGGCGCTGAACCCGAGCCTGGTCACCCATGCGTTGACCGTCGGTGCCATGAGCGGGCTGATCCTGGCAATGATGGCGAGGGTCAGCCTGGGTCATACCGGCAGGCCGCTGCAGGTACCGACCCGCATTGCCTGGGCGTTTGCCCTGATGCAGCTGGCGACATTGGCGCGAGTGGTACTGGCCGTATTCACGCCGTTGGGGTTGAGCCTTGCGGCGCTGTGCTGGAGCCTGGCCCTGTTGTTGTTCCTGCAACACTACCTGCCCATCTTGCTGCAGCCACGTGCCGATGGCATGCCGGGTTAACCTGCGCCCAGCTGTTCGGCCACTGGCCACCACCCCGGGAACATCTGCTGCACCCGGGGTTCGGCGAAGCGTTCGTCGATCAGCACCAGCACGCCACGGTCCTGGTCACCACGGATAACCCGGCCCGCCGCCTGAATGACCTTGCGTACGCCCGGGTACAGATAGGCGTAATCGAACCCCGCACCAAACTGCCGCCCCAGGCGCTGCTTGAACTGCTCGTTGACCGGGTTCACCTGGGGCAGCCCGAGCGTGGCGACGAATGCGCCGATCAAGCGCGTGCCAGGCAAATCCACGCCTTCGCCGAAAGCGCCGCCCAGGACTGCAAAACCGACACCACGGCCATCCGCCACAAAGCGGTCGAGGAAGCCCTGGCGGGCGGCTTCGTCCATGCCTGGCTCCTGGCGCCACAAGGGAATCTGCGCATGCTGCTCGGCCAGCAGCCCGGCCACCTGCTGCAGGTATTCGAAACTGCTGAAGAAGGCCAGGTAGTTACCGGGCATTCGCGCATACTGCTCGGCAATCAGCTCGACGATCGGCGCCAGCGAGGCCTGGCGTTGCTGGTAGCGGGTGGACACCTGGCTGGCGATACGCACTTGCAGCTGTTCGGCGCGAAACGGTGCCGCCACTTCCAGCCAGGCAGTGTTCGCCGGCATGCCCAGCAGGTCGCTGTAGAAATGCCGCGGGCTAAGCGTGGCGGAAAACAGCGTCACGCTGCGCGCCGCCTGCATGCGTGGGGCCAACAGCCGCGCCGGGCTGACGTTGCGCAGGCTCAGGGTGGCCAGCCGCCGCTTGCGCGGCCCCTGGCGCTGGCTGATGTCGAACAGGAAGTGCTCGTCGAACAGCTCGGCGACGCGGCTGAACTGCAAGGCCTGGTAGAAGAACTGCAGGACCTGCGGGTCCATTTGCGCAGGTGCCTGGTTCATCTGTTCCTGAATAAGCCCGATGCACTGCTGCAAGGCACGCAGCAGGCCTTCCGGCAGCGACTCGCTGGCCTGGTAAGGCGCGCGCTGCTCCTTGTAGAGCGCATTCCATTGCCGGTTCAGGCGGTCCAGCGCACTGACCAGCCCGACGGGCTTGCTCTGGCGCAGGGCCAGCAGTTGGCCCTGGTCGAGGCTGGCGCTGTACATGCCACGCCCGCGCTCGACCAGGTTGTGCGCCTCATCCACCAGTACCGCGACCTGCCACTGGTTGACCTGAGCCAGGCCGTACAACAGGGCGTGGGCATCGAAGTAGTAGTTGTAGTCCGCCACCAGCACGTCTACCCAGCGCGCCATTTCCTGGCCCAGGTAATACGGGCACACCTGGTGCGCCAGGGCCACGTCACGCAACTGCGCGCGATCGAGCAACGGCAGCGCGGCGGCCGCTTCGCGCGCCGCAGGCAGGCGGTCGTAGAAGCCCGCTGCCAATGGGCAGGACTCGCCGTGGCAGGCCTTGTCGGGATATTCGCAGGCCTTGTCGCGGGCAATCAGTTCCAGCGTGCGCAAGGCCGGTTGCGGCGTGGTGTCGGTGACCTGGCGCATGGCATCGAGGGCCAAGGCCCGGCCCGGTGTCTTGGCCGTCAGAAAGAACAGCTTGTCCAGGCGCTGCGGCACCATGGCCTTGAGCAGCGGGAACAAGGTGCCGAGGGTTTTGCCGATGCCGGTGCTGGCCTGGGCCATCAGGCAACGGCCGGTGCTCACCGCCTTGTACAGGGTTTCCGCCAGTTGCCGCTGGCCTTGGCGAAACGCCGGATACGGAAAAGCCAATGCCTGCAGGCCGCGGTTACGCTCGGCCAGGCGCTGCTCCTGCCGTTGTGCCCAGGCCAGGAAGCGTTGGCACTGGGTTTCGAAGAAGGCCTGCAATTCGACGGCGGTGCAGTGCTCGCTGATCAGCGTCTGGCCGTCGGTGTCCACATCCAGGTACACCAACGCCACCTCGATGGCCGGCAGTTGCCGTGCCTGGCACATCAACCAGCCGTAGACCTTGGCCTGCGCCCAGTGCAATTGGCGATGGTTGGCCGGCTGGCGTGCGAGGTCGCCACGGTGGGTCTTGATTTCTTCCAGGCGATTGCAGGCGGGGTCGTAACCGTCGGCGCGGCCACGCACCTTCAGGGTTTCGAACTGGCCTTCAAGGGCGATTTCCGACTCGTAGCCCGCTGCGCGCCGTGCCACCACCCGCCGATGCCCGTCGATCCCTTCCTGGGCGGTGGGCGATGGCGTGAAACGCAGGTCCAGGTCGCCGACCTTGGCGCTGAACTCGCACAAGGCACGGACCGCCACGCTGTAGCTCACGGCGTTTCGCTCCAGCGCACATGGCACACCGCGACGGGCAGACCGTGGGCCCGGCAGAACTCCAGCCAGCGTAACTGGTTGTCCTGCAGGCGGTCGCCGGGCCCCTTGACCTCGACCATGCGGTAGCGGCCTTGCCCGGGCCAGAACTGGATCAGGTCGGGCATCCCGGCGCGGTTGTTGCGGATATCCTGCAACAGGCGCAGGAAACACTGCTTCAAGTGCGCTGCGGGCAGGCAGGCCAGCGCCTGTGCCAACAGCGTTTCGCTGAGCATGGACCAGAACACGAACGGCGATTGCAGGCCTTGCTTGGCGGCGTAGCAGTCAAGAATGGCCTGGTGATGGCTCCCGTCGTCAAGCCGCCCCAGACAACGCTCGAACTGTGCGCTGCGCCGCTGCTGGAAGTCGCTGTCATGCAAGTCCTGCGGCGCAGCCTGGAACGGGTTGAAAAACGCGCCAGGCACCGGGGCGAAGATCGCTTCCCAGCACAGCAGGCCGAACAGGCTGTTGAACAGCGTGTTCTCCACGTAATGCACCGGCCCACCCTCCTCGGCCAGGTGTTGTCGTACGGCCTCCTCCACCCCCAGCGCGGCGTGTTCGCGCGGCAGTTCCAGCTCGATCAGTTCCAGGGCAGCTGCACGCTGGCGCGGTTGCGGCGGGCCGCCGAGCTTGCGCGCCAAGCGTGGCAGCATGCGCTCCAGCGCCTGCACTTCCAGTGCGTTGGCCGGTGCCGCGGCCAGTTGCAGCGCCAGGGCGTGCGCCTGGGGCCATTGCTCGCTGCGCTCCAGCACCCGCACCTGGCGAATACGCGCCTGGGCATGGCTGCATTGCGCGTAGACGGCCATGGCCTGCGCCCAGTCGCCCTGGCGCTCGCACTGCTGGCCCAGGGCAAATTGCAGGCGCGCATAACGCCGGGCCAGCCACGGATTCTCGCTGTGCAGGCCGTGCAGGGTTGCGAGGATCGACCCTGGGTCCTCGCCTTGTTCCAGGCGTTCGGCACACTGATGCAAAGCCATGGCCAGGTCGACCTCGGCGCGTTGCTGCAAGGCACGTGAATCGGTGCTGAACGGCACCTGTTCGTAGCGCAGCAGGCCAAGATCGGCGAGGACGAAGTCCGACCAGTCCTGGTGCAGGTTGCCAAAAAACAGCAGGCGCATGCGGTCGCATAGTGATTGCAGGCGCCACTGCAGGATGCGCAGGCCGCTGCCCGGGAACCACTCGGCCAATGGCCGGGCTTGCAGGCCCAGCGGTTGCAGTTGGGCCAGCAACTCCTGCTTGGCAGCGCGCGGGCGGCTCAGGTAGCGGGCAAAACAGCTGGCAAGCTCGTCCTTGCGCAACAAGGCGAACAGCTGCGCCAGCGCCAGTTGTGCAGGTTCCTGCACCCAGCCGAGGGCCAGCAACGGCTGCAGCGCCTGGCCGGTGTCACCGATTTCGGCATAATCGAGGCGGTCGCTGCGAAACAGCTCACCTTTGCGCATGACCATGCGCACCATCAGCGCCTGCGCCGGTTTGGCCAGCTGACCGAACGTGCGGATGAAAGCCAGTTCCTGGTCGTCGAGCAGGTCTGCGTAGCGTTGTTCGACCCACAGCAGCACCTGGCGAAAATTGTGCAGGTAGTAGAACGGGTCATCGACGGAATGGGCGATCACTGGCAATGGGGTCAGGCGGCTGGATTGGGTACTGGTTATACATACAGACCAGCCCGACTGGCAAGTGCCGTGGGTCGCGCCGCGTTCAACCCGCAATACCGACGGGCCGCCCGCAACGCAGCTCCAATGCCTGGGCCAGGCGCACCACAGCCTGTTGCAGGGCCTCGGTATGCTCTCCCATCCACACCAGCGCCAGATACTGCTGATACCGCCCCTGCAGGCTGAAGTGCGTGCCTGGTAGCGCGTGCAGTGCCGAACCCGCCAGGGCTGCGGCGATGCCCTCCCATGCCAGCGGCTGGCGAAAACGCACCCAGAGTGCCTGGCCGCCTTCAGGCGTTTCCAGCACCACTCGCTCACCGAACTGCAGCTCCAGCGCGTGTGCCAGGCATTGCACGCGCCTTTGCAGCCCTGAGCGCAGGCGTACCAGTTGTGCCTCTGCTTCCCGCTTGCCGAGCATTTGCGCAAGCGCCTGCAGGCGCAGGGGCGCAAGCCGAAACGCACGCTCGGCGAACGCACCGGCCAATAGCCCATCAGGCCCCAGTACATAGGCGTAAGGCGCCTCGGCCCCGACTACGGCTTCGAACGCCCCCATCACCAGCAGCCAGCGCGGATCGGCCCAGTCACGCAGGCGCTGGCTCGGCGGCCCGCTGTAGCAGTGCTCGCTGTCCAGATCGTTCTCCAGTAACCATACCGGGTGCCGGGCCAACAACTGGCCAAGCTGGCGCTGATAGTGTGGCGCCACCACTCGCCCTTGCGGCATGCCAAGGCACGACGGCATGACCATCATGCACACCGGCTCGCTCCCCAGCAGCCGAGCCACGGCGCGCAGGTCCGGGTTGCCGCGCGGGTCTGCCGGCACCTCCAGCACACGCATGCTGGCACGCGCCAGGGCGCGCAGCACCTGCGGGCAACAGGGCGCGTGCACCAGCACGGTCCCCCCGCGCAAGGCCAGCGCAGCCAGCAGTGTCTCCAGCAGCGCCGGTACATCCGGGGCCAGTTGCACATCCTCGGCACGCCAGTACTGGCTGGAGGAGCGGGTATAGCGCTGTGCCAGCGCAAGGCGCAGGCGGGCGCTGCCGACTTCCGCCCAGGCGGTGGCACCGTGCATGCGTTGGCGCGCCAGGCGCCGCTCGTGGCTGAACAGGGCACGCTCAAGCGTTGGCTGGGCCGGCAAGGGAGCCTGCGTGGGCATGCTCGCAGCCTCGCCTTTGGCAGCCCCCTGGATAAAATAACCCGATCTCGGCAGGCACCGAACCCGGCCCTCCTCCTCCAGCAGGTTGTAGGCGCTCTGCACGGTGGCCAGCGATACTCTCAACTGCCGCGACAGCGCACGCAGCGACGGTAGGCGGCAAGGGCCTGCGTCGGGCGCCTCGTCGATCAGCGCTATCAGGTAGCGGTACACCTTGCGATAGGCAAACTCGCCACGTGCAGCCCGCGCCATCAGGGCTGCCCTGCCGCGCTGCGCCGCCGCTCTGCCGTGCCGGGTGGCAACCACCGCAGGTGGATATCGCGTTGCGCCAGGTTGCTCATCAGGCGCCAGGCTGCCAGACGCAAGCGCCCGTCATAGATCGCCCGCAGTTGCCCCAACGGCAGGCCACTGGTGTTCACCAGCCAGTCCTTGACCGCCTCCGGGCAGGTTTTGCCCTGCAGGGCCCGGTGCAGATAGGGCAACGCCACCAGCATGTCCGCATGCCGGCACTGCAGGAACCGCTCGAGGTTCTTCCCCTGCCGGGCAAACGGACTGAACAGGACGCACACCAGTTGGGTCTGGTTGATACCGTAGGCTTTGCCAAACTGTACCTGCTGCACATCGCCGTGCCGGCTGCCGCCAGGCTTGCCAGGCAGGCGTAGCGCTGGTCGACCAGCCTGCGGCTCCAGGCTGCGGGCGCGCAGTTCGTGCAATTGCGTCAAGGCCATTGGGTCGATGAACGCCGCCAGTGGCCAGGCATCCTGGTCGGCCTCGACGCCACAACCGAGCATGAGGTCGAGTTGCTGCACTTCGAGCAAATGCGGCAGCAGGTCATCAATGGCAAACGCGCGCACAGGCAGCCCCTCCGGCACAACGCCCGCTGCCCCCCCGCCCTGGGCATCGAGCGCCCCACCGACGCTGCCATGCAGCCAGCCCAGCCCCTGGGCCAGCGTCGACAGGCACTGGTGCACCCTGTGCGGCCCCTGTGCCCCTGCCAGCCGCAGGGTGCGCCGGGCCCAGGCCAGGTAGCGCCGCCGCAGGCGCGCCGGAACGGCAGTAACCAGTGCGTCGGCAGGTGCCTGGGCCCGCAGAGCGGCACCCACGGCGTCGGCCAACTCCAGATGCAGGCGGCTACCCAACAGGGCTTCCGGCCTGGCATCCACCAGGTGGCCAAACATCAGCAGGGCATCACGCGCTTGCAGCCGCCGCTCGCCGGCTGCCGAAGGCCGAGACCTGAAGGGTACCACTTCACGCCCTTCGACCATCTGGAGCTGAACCCGCGGATCCTCCTGCAGGAACAGGACACTGAAGTTGCGTTCATGGCTTTCGAGCGTAGCGCTGTCGGCGACGGGCAAGCTGACCACCAGCACCTGCAACTGGAACGTGACCGGCGCACGCAAGGCAATGCTCAACTGCGCGGCACGCAGTATGGCCAGCAGCCGGGCACTGCGACGGTCGCAGCCCTGCAGCACCAGCAGGCGGAAGGTGCCGATGTATTCGGGCCCGCCTGCAGCCACCAGCAAGCGTTGTATCAGTAACTGCAGAGAGGCACGCTGGGCCTTGGACATGTGTTTCAACAAGCGCTCGAGCACTTGCTG
This sequence comes from Pseudomonas oryzicola, assembly GCF_014269185.2. NCBI lineage: Bacteria > Pseudomonadati > Pseudomonadota > Gammaproteobacteria > Pseudomonadales > Pseudomonadaceae > Pseudomonas > Pseudomonas oryzicola. Next base: position 2,590,438 of record NZ_JABWRZ020000001.1, on the reverse strand, counting down.
GTAGATGTAGTGCATTGCTTGGTCGTGAATAGCCGTCACGGAGTCACCTCATCAACTTCAAATAGCCAATACATGCCGAACAGAACACTGCTCAAGTACATGCCTCGGCCTTACCAGAAGAAATTTCCTACAACTTAAAGGAAGTAATGACGTAACCATTCACTGTCGCCAGGCCATCGAGAAAAATCCCCCCTTACCGCTGCCCACCGCTAACAACCACCGCCCTGGCTCGTGCGTAGCCCTGCTCATCTCAAGCTCCTTGCGCAAACTATCAATGGGCCATTATCAAGGGAAGCAAAGCGAATGAAAGATACAGATGAGGGTATAAAAAGCATTCAGAAAAAATGAAAAATCACATTGACCGCGATGCAAATACAATTCAAGCCAAAAAACTTGCCGAGATATGTCGATGAATCACGACAAACTCGGTTTTCATGTAATCAGATTCGCGCATTGTTGTAGGAACCTTCTGTTTTTAGCGCCTTAACTTTTCCCCGAGGCACAAAAAACCCGGGGCAGGCCCGGGTTTTCTGATCAATCGAACCACCGTCAGTGGTGCCCCATATCCAACACCACACGCCCACCACACGGGCATTGGTCCATGTAGCGGTGCGCCTCCACCACCTGCTCGAAGGGGTACACCTTGATGATCTGGGGTGTCAGCAGCTGGTCGGCAGTGAACTGGTTGATGTCGCGCAGGGCACGCTGCAACGCCACCTGGTCCTGGCTGATACCCAGCTCCGGCTTGCCGGTGAAGTTGCCGATGCAATGCACATAGAACTGGATGTTCTTCTGGAACGCCGCGCACGCCGGGAACGGCGTCTGGTTGCCGCCTTGCAGGCCATACAGCACCAGGCTTCCACGCGGAGCCAGGACATCGCCCAACAGCGACATCTGCGGCCCGCCCATGCCGTCGAGGACCATGTCCACGCCGCGGCCGTCGGTGTACTTGCCAACCTGCAGCAGCAAGTCCTGTTCTTCGGTGACGATCACCTTGTCGGCGCCCAGGCCCAGCAGGTACTCACGCTGTTCCGCTTCCTTGGTAGCGGCAAACACCTTCAAGCCCAGGGCCTTGCCCAGTTGCACGAAGGCCGGGCCCGCGCAATGGCTGGCATCGGTGACCAGCGCGGTCTGCCCGGCCTTGGCCCGGGCCAGGTCGACATAGGCGAAATAGGCGATCAGCAGCGGCGTGTAGTGCACGCTGGCCTCGATTGGCGTGAGTACATCCGGGTAGCGGGTAATGGCAGTACGCGGCAGGACGATGACATCGCCGTATACCGGGTGGTCGTTGGCACTGGTCGCCGGGAAACTGGCCACCCGGTCGCCTACCGCGATATCCTCGACGCCTTCGCCGACCGCCGTCACCACCCCGGCCATCTCGTGGCCGATCCCCGCCGGCAGGCGAGCCTGGGACGGTGCCAGGTTCTGCCGCCAGAGCACGTCATACCAGCTGACGCCAATCGCCTCGACGCGGATCTGCACCTCGTCGGCAGCGGGTGACGGTTCGGCCTGCTCCTCGCAGCGGAGCACATCGGCAGCGCCGAACTTGTGGAAACGGATCATGCGGGACATCGCATACCTCGCCATTGTGAACCTCTAATTACCACGAACTCTATCCGGGCTTTACCGGTTAGACCATCAGTGGTCATTAATAGTCGACATGCTTGTCATCGATTGGGCACCTGACTTTCCTTGCGATTGGCCCCCGTAAACCCGTGCAGGGTACCAGCCTTTGGCCTTAAGATTCACCCCTGCACCCTTTCAGGCGAAGCGCCCCGATGAATCGAAACGACCTGCGTCGCGTAGACCTCAACCTGCTGATTGTGTTCGAAACGCTGATGCACGAGCGCAGCGTGACCCGTGCCGCGGAAAAACTGTTCCTCGGCCAGCCCGCCATCAGCGCGGCCCTGTCACGCCTGCGCAACCTGTTCGACGACCCGCTGTTCGTGCGTACCGGCCGTAGCATGGAGCCCTCGGCCCGGGCGCACGAGATCTTCGCCCTGCTGTCTCCCGCGCTGGACTCGATTTCCACCGCCGTCAGCCGCGCAGCCGAATTCGACCCGGCCACCAGCAATGCGGTGTTCCGCATCGGCCTGTCGGACGACGCCGAGTTCGCCCTGCTGCCGCAGTTGCTCAAGCGTATCCGTGCCGAAGCACCGGGCATCGTGCTGGTGGTGCGCCGGGTCAACTACCTGCTGATGCCAACGCTGCTGGCTTCGGGCGAGATCTCGGTGGGGGTCAGCTACACCAGCGAACTGCCCGCCAACGCCAAGCGCAAGGTCCTGCGCCGCAGCATGCCGAAGCTGTTGCGCGCCGACAGCGTCCCCGGCGCCATCAGCCTGGACGATTTCTGTGCCCGGCCGCATGCCCTGGTGTCGTTCGCTGGTGACCTGTCGGGGTTCATCGACGAGGCCCTGGAGGAAATCGGCCGCAAGCGCCATGTGGTGCTGGCGGTGCCGCAGTTCAATGGGCTGGGGAGTTTGCTGGCGGGCACCGATATCGTGGCCACGGTGCCGGACTACACGGCCGATGCGCTGACCGCAGCCGGTGGGCTGCGGGCGGAGGATCTACCGCTGGAGGTGCGCAGTTTCGAACTGCACATGGCCTGGCGCGGGGCGCAGGACAATGACCCGGCAGAGCGCTGGTTGCGGTCGCGGATACAGATGTTCTTTGGCGATCCCGACAGCCTTTGATCGAGCTTCACCAAACACCACAAATCCTTTTAATACAAAGGGTTATGAGGGCCAATCACATCGCCCCACTCAAAACCGAAAAGCCAGGATCGAGGCACCGCCCAGAGGCAGCGCAGCAGTGGACCGACTACCTCGACCGGCTTCGCGACAACGCCAGAATGGCGGCGCATTCGGGATTCGAACTCTTCGCATGCAACAGGCAAGATAACCGCTTAACGCCTGGGCTCGGGATGAGTCGCAAGCAAATCAATTACCGCAGCCGGCGGCGCATCAGCCTCCATCGTATTAGCAAGGGTGGCCGCATCGTCCAAAACAATTTCCGTCGCTTCCAGTTCACGCCCAAGATCTGCACGAATCATGCGAAGCAGTGACCAGGCCAGCACGCCAAGCACCGGTATCAACGGCAGCGCGACGACAATGGTAGATGTTTGCACAGCTTTCAGCCCCCCGACTTTGAGCAGGCCGATGCCGATCACCGCCAGCAACAGCGCCCAAACCACTCGCAGCCAGCGCTGAGGTTCCTCATAGCCGCTAAGCTCATTCGATGTCACTGACGCAAGCACGTAAGCTGCCGAATCAAGCGTCGTCGCCAAAAATACAAAACAAAGCAGAACGAAAGCGCCAATAACAAGACTTGAAAACGGCATGGTTTTCAAAATGGCCAGTACTGCCGCCGGAATGCCTTGTGCTGACAAAATAGCATTGACATCCAATGCGCCCGACAACTGGAGGTTAAGCGAGTAGCCACCCCAGACCGCGAAGAACACCCAGCAACCCAGGCTGCCCCAGACCAGCTCAGCCAATATCAGCTCTTTGATCGTCCGCCCGCGGGAAATACGAGCCACGAACAACCCCATCATGGGCGCATAGGCAATCCACCAGGCCCAATAGAAAATCGTCCAGTCCTGAGGAAACGTACCTTTTGCAACGGGGTCGGTCCACAGGCTCATGTGGATGAAATTATTGAGCATCAGCCCCAGGCTGTTTGCCCAGCCATTGATGAGCACCAAGGTCGGACCGACAGCCGCAGCGAACAAAAGCAGCGCAAAGGCCAGATAGACGTTGATATCGCTGAGTATCTTTATCCCTTTGCTCAGCCCGAACCACACGCTCATGCCGAACATCAACGTCCACAGGGCCAGCACACACATATCGAATACGAAGGACTGCTGTATTCCGAAGATATCCCCGGCCAAGGTCGAGACAAGAGGAACAGCCAGGCCAAGGGACGTGCCTACGCCACCGACAATCCCGAAGACCACCACCGTATCGAGGGTGAGACCGAGCCACCCATTGGACTTATCGCCAAGGGCGCCACGCGCCGCCACCGATAATCTCACCCCAGGCTGGCGGCGCACATACATCGAGTATGCAATGGGCAGAGCCGGCAAGCAGTAGAATGCCCAAGGGGTCAGCCCCCAGTGGAACTGCCCATAGGTCAATGCCCACTCTGCCGCTTCACGACTGTGTGCAGCCACATTCAATGGAGGCCCATTGAAATAATAGATCGGCTCGACCCAGGCCCAGTTGACAATGGCTATGCCGATACCACCACAAAAAATCATGGCGACCCAGCTGAAATAGGAAAACTCTGGTGTATCACTCTTGCGACCAAGGCGGATATTTCCGTAACGCCCGAACGCCATCCACAACAGGAACACGACGGTCATCAGGCCGAAAAGCAGATAGAGCCAACCAAACTTGCCGGTGGCAAAGGCGAACATTTGATTGATCACTGCATTGCCCGCGTCGGGAAATGCGATCAGCGGAACCGTAACACCGAGTATCACTGCAATCGATGGCCAAAATACCCGACCATCCAGTGCTGCACCTTCTTTCAAGTGACTCATTTGGCATATCTCCTCAGAACCGTCGACTCAACATCGAACATCTGTTGAATACAAATAGGTCAAGCACGAACCCAAGCCCCTGCTCTAACCGATTTCGTCCATGGGAGTAATGAAAGGCCACCGGCCTTTCTCGAACATATAGTGTGCTTATTATTCATATTCGCCTCTAATTTTATTTAATTATTATTTCAGCGACACAGCCAAACCGACCTCACATCGCACATGACAACCCAGGCAGCACGACTAAGCGTCAGCCGCCAGGCACTGCAATGTGTGCCTGGCGGCTGTCAGGCACACATCCTGTCCTGTCGTTACTTCATCGTCGGCATGGAGAACTCGGCGCCTTCCCGAACGCCTGATGACGGCCAGCGCTGGGTGACGGTTTTACGTCGAGTGTAGAAGCGCACGCCATCGGGGCCGTAAGCATGCAGATCACCGAACAGCGAGCGCTTCCAGCCACCGAAGCTGTGGTAAGCGACCGGCACTGGCAGGGGAACGTTGATGCCGACCATGCCCACTTTGATGTTGTCGGAGAAATAGCGCGCCGCCTCGCCGTCGCGGGTGAAGATGCAGGTGCCGTTGCCGTACTCGTGCTTGTCGATCAATGCCATGGCTTCCTGCATGCTGTTCACCCGCACGACTTGCAGAACCGGGCCAAAGATCTCTTCTTTGTAGCTCTGCATGTCCGGGGTGACGTGATCGATCAACGTGCCACCCACGAAGAAACCTTCCTCGTAGCCTGCGACGCTTGGCTCACGACCATCGACGACCACGGTGGCGCCCTGCTCTTCGGCACTGTTGATGTAGCCAACCACTTTTTGCTGATGCTGGCGGGTGATCACCGGGCCGAAGTCGTTCTTACTGTCGGTGTAGGCCCCGACCTTCAGGTTCTTCATGGCTTCTTTCATTTTGCCGATCAACGCATCGGCTGCCGCGTCCCCGACCGCCACGGCGACCGACAACGCCATGCAGCGCTCACCCGACGAACCGAATGCAGCGCCCAGCAGTTGGTTCACCGCATTGTCGATATCGGCGTCTGGCATGACGATCGCGTGGTTCTTCGCCCCGCCCAGTGCCTGGCAACGCTTGCCGTGGGCAGTGGCGGTGGCGTAGATGTACTCGGCAACCGGCGTCGAGCCCACGAAGCTGACCGCTTGAATGCGCGAGTCGCGCAGCAGGATGTCGACCGCTTCCTTGTCCCCGTTCACCACGTTCAGCACGCCCTTGGGCAAACCCGCTTCCTGCAGCAGTTGAGCGATGAACAGAGTGGAACTCGGGTCACGCTCGGAAGGCTTGAGGATGAAGCAGTTCCCCGCCGCAATGGCAACTGGCACCATCCACAGCGGCACCATCACCGGGAAATTGAACGGCGTGATACCTGCGACCACGCCCAGCGGCTGGAACTCGCTCCAGGCATCGATGTTAGGCCCGACATTCTTGCTGTGTTCGCCTTTGAGAAGCTCGGCGATCCCGCAGGCGTACTCGACGTTCTCGATGCCACGTTGCAGTTCGCCTGCTGCGTCATGCGAGATTTTCCCGTGCTCTTCTCCAATCAGCTTGCAGATCGCATCGGCGTTCTGCTCCAGGAGCTCTTTGAAACGGAACATGATGCGGGCCCGCTTGATGGGCGGCGTATCACGCCAGGCTGGGAAAGCCGCCTCGGCAGTCGCAATGGCGTGCTCCACGGTCTGGCTCGAGGCCAGGGCGACTTGGCGGGCCACTTGGCCGGTGGCGGGGTTGAAGACATCCTGGGTGCGCTTGGATTCGACAACGACTTCGCCGTTGATCAGATGACCGACAGTATTCATGTAAAACTCCACTTTTTATTATTCAGGTATGCGTTGGTGTTGAATTACCAAAGGCTTCGGTAAAGCTCGACCATCTCGGCCTCGGTCGGAACTCGGGGGTTGTTGCCTGGAGATCCGGAAGCCAGCGCCTGGGCGGCCATGGCAGGCATCAGCTCGAAGAATTTTTCGCGGTCGATTCCGAATTGAGCTGGGGTGGGGACATTCAGCTCCTCGTTGATCGCGACCAACTCTTCGAGCAGTTTTTCCACCGCGGATTGGTCGGTGTCGCCTTGCGTGGCGACACCCATGGCACGTGCGCAATCTGCGTAGCGGTCACGTGCAGCGGGGATGGAAAAGGCCGTCACTTCGGGCAGCAGCATTGCGTTGGACAAGCCATGCGGCACATGGAATGCGGCACCGATGGGACGGCTCATGCCATGCACCAAGGCAACGGAGGCCGCCGAGAAAGCCAGGCCTGCCAGGGTCGACCCCAGCATGACGGCCTCCCGCGCGGCACGGTCGGCACCGTCGTGATAGACCTTGCGCAGGTTTGGCCCGATCAGGCGCATGGCAGCCAGTGCCTGGGCGTCACTGAACAAGTTGGCTTTCTTGCTGACGTACGCCTCGATCGCATGGGTCAGGGCATCGATACCGGTGTCCGCTGTCACGCGAGGTGGCAACGAGAGCGTCAGTTCATAGTCGACCAGTGCAGCGACAGGCATGAACCCCGCCCCGACGCACAGCATTTTCTCGTCGGTCGACTCATCGGTGATGATGGTGAAACGGGTCACTTCCGAGCCGGTACCAGCAGTCGTTGGGATGGCGATGATCGGCAAGCCCATTTCAGTCACATTGCGCGGGAACTTGTAATCACGCATGACGCCGCCGAATCTGGCCAGGATGCCAATCGCTTTGGCACTGTCGATCGGGCTCCCGCCACCCAGGGCGATGATGCTGTCGTACCTACCTTCCCTGGCGGCAGACACGCCAGCTTGAATCGAAGCGACTGTCGGCTCGGGTACGGTGTCGGAGAAAACGTCGACGTTTATCCCCTGCTCTGCCAGTACTGCACTGATCCGCCCTGCATAACCCAATTCCACCATCATTCGGTCGGTGATGATGAGCGGCTTATGGCAGCCGAGGCTGTCCAGTACCTGATGAATTTGCTGGCTAGCGCCGGCACCGGTTTGCAGGATACGTGGGAGGATGCTGTTGTAAGTCATGGCTCTATCTCATTTCCTGGGCATGAACGCGCCCGCGAGCAGCCTTGGGCTCGTGTTCGCTTGTTCGGTAAATCGGCAAATCGGGGGGCATGGAAGGCCGCCCCCTCGACGCCGCAGAGCACTCAGCTCGGCAGGTATTCCTCACTCCAGGACTCGCCGATTGCGCCGGCATCCAGGAGCGACTGAATCTGCATCTCGGTATAGCCGTATCGCGTCAACACCTTGCGCGTGGAGGCACCAAACTTCTCGGCGGGTGGCAAGGCCCGGATTCGCGCTACCCGTGGACGAATGGCATACGGATCGAGCTGGGTAACCCGATGCCCGCTCGGATGGTCGCTGTAGACGCTGAAGGAATAGCTGCCATTCTCCGTCCCTGGCAGACCATCAGCGGTTCGGCTGTATTGGCTGCGCAGGTGGTCAATGTTGTCCGGCACTGCGGCGGCGATATTGGCGGCCTGGAGACGCTCTTGAAGGAAGGCACTGCTCATGCCGCCAATGACGGTTTGCAGATAGGCAGCACGATCAGGTGCAGACGCCAGCCCGGAGAATTCCCTGAGGGCTGCGAACTTGTGCAACTCGGGCTCGGAGGCATCCAGGTAGAGCCAACCATCCGCCGTCTTGTAGAACCGGGAAAGATCGCTGTAGCCAACGGCATCGCGCCCGGAAGGCTCATTGAATGGCCCTCGGCCTGGGTAGTCGTAGCAGAACGGGATCTGTACCAGATTCCCCAGCGAGGCCAGAGAGGTACGCGCCCGGTAGACTTCGCCGCAACGGTGCTTGCGATAGAGCGCCGTGGCAACACCCAGCGCGGCAGCGAATCCGCACATCACGTCGATGGTGCCGACGTGGGCATGCTCTTCCGGGGTTTCCATGCCGCCACCAAAGCGCAGCATGATACCCGTGGTGGCTTGGATCAGATCGTCATACCCCAGATAATCGGTGCGCGGTCCGCGGCGTGGGCCACCGAAGCAATCAAGCTGACAGAAGATCACCCCTGGATTCACCGCCTGCAGGCTTGCCTCATCCAGGCCCAGCGGGGCCAACTGACGATCAGGAGCGTTCATGACGATGACATCGACCTCCCGCACCAGACGATTGAAAACGTCCCGCCCTTCGGACTTGTTCAGGTCAATCAGAACACTTTCCTTGCCCCGTGCCGAAGACATGCCGAAGACCACGGTATTCCAAGGATCATAGTTAGGCACGACAGGGTCGAGCTTGATGACATCGGCTCCGAAGCGCCCCAGGAACGACGTCGAGTGAGGCCCTGCGATGACGTTGGTCAGGTCGAGAATCTTGACGCCTTCCAGCCAGCCGCCAGGCATGTCGAGCTTGGCAGGCGGCAAGGCCTGAGCCGGATGTTCGGACAGCGTGGCCAGCGCTTGCTCATAGCTCACCTCGCGACGCGAAAGCGGTGTCAGCATCGGCTCCGAGCAGCCTTCGAGCCACGCAATGGGGCCAGGCTGTTTCATGACGCCGTACTCGCGATCGTCCACCTCGACGATCAGCCCGGCAGTATTGGAATGCTCGTCATGGAGCCACTCCTGGGTCGACCTGTGAGGGGCGCCGGGGAACCGCCCTTCGCCAAAGATCACTTCCCATTGCGCGGCGGTCTTGGTCAGGAACACTTCCTTCATCCGGGCGCTGATGCGTGCGGCCCAATCGGCAGGTAGCGGATAGACGCCCAGCGATGCATTGCCTTCCCACTGGTCAATCGGCAGATAGGGGTCGTCAACTTTGGGCAAGCCGGCAGCGACCATCTCTTCGTAGATGCCCATCGCTTGCAGGCAGCGCTTGGCATGCTCGCGATGAGACGGGCAAACGGCGTAGAATTTGCGGCCATCGGCACATTCATAGGTGCGGTAGAACGGGTCGAGGAACTCCTGCAGATCCTGGTAGCTCAGGTTCATCGGCAGGTTCTCTGCACGGCGGCGCTCGCTCTCCTGCTCACGCAGTGTCTTGTAGCGCAGCGGGTACCCGTCGATCTGGATCGAGTTGTACGACAGACCTTCCATCACCGCTGATGCCAAGGGCACTTCGATCTGATCGCCCACGCCATGCTTTTCACGCGCCTGCAGTGCAAGCACCACAGAAGAGACGGCAAGCATGGTGCCATACGCTGACGCCAGAGGAAGCGGCGAGAAACTAGGGTTGATGCCCATCAGCACACGGTTCTGGCCCATGTCGGTGAAGACACCGGAAGCCGAAGCGATCACCGCCTCGGTAGCACGCCATTGCGCACGCAGCTCATCATCACTGGCAAACCCTGGAATCGACAACGTGATCAGTTCAGGACGAGTACGCCGCAGCTCTGCGAAATCGAGACCCAACCTGGACATGACACCAGGCCGGAAGTTTTCGATCACGATATCGGCACGGGAGATGAGTTGGCGAGCTTGATGCAGCCCTTCTGGCGTCTTCAGATCCAGGCGCATGCACAGTTTGTTGCGGTTGAGCGTGGCATTCGCCGGGCTGTCCCAGAGGGGCCCACCCAATGGGTCGATGTGAACGACAGTCGCCCCCAGATCAGCGAGGATCATCGCTACTGCAGGGCCTGCAATGTATTGCCCAAGATCGATGACATTGACGCCTTGCAAAGGCAATTGGTTAGAGTGTTCCATGACGATAACCCTACGTAGCCCCGAGCCAGCGAGATTTTCCGGCGCGGTTATTGTTGTTATTGAGACCTCGTACTAACCGGTCACCTGGACGACTGCAGCATCCAAGGGCTTGCGATGTGCCTGTTACTTTCAGAAATTCGAAGGCATCGCGAAAGCAATAAAAAATGGCCCTGAGGGGCCATTTTTCTTATTGCTGAGGCGCTTTGCTTATCGCTAAGGGTGTTCGCCCTCCTCCACACTGGACTCGACCTTGAACGCCTGGGCCTCTTCGCACAGCCACTGGGCAAAGGCCGCCGCATCGGGATTGACCATACTTTGGGCTGCATAGACCAGGTAGAACGCTTCCTTGGTCGGTACATGATGCCCCAGGGGTGCAACGAGCCGGCCCTCGTCCAGAAGATGCCTGACCAGTGAAGACCGCGCCAACGCAACACCCTGGCCAAGTTCAGCGATCGTCAATGCCGAGATGAGGGTGTCGAACTGCATCCCCTGAGACGAGTCAACGCTCTCTGCAGCGTTCTTCTTGAGCCAGTACCCCCACCCTTCCTCATAGCCCAGCACGTGCAGTAACGGGTGCAGGGCAAGATCCTCAGGACGTCGCAACGGACGCTCTTGCGTGATCAACGCCGGCGAACACACTGGCACCAGCGTGTCCCAGGTCAGTCGCTCGGCCTTCATGCCAGGCCAGCGCCCTTGCCCGTACCTGATTTCGAGATCGGCATCGAACTCTGTTTCATCTACCCAGATGTTACTTGCGACTCGAATGCTCACATCAGGATGCTTTGCTCTGAATCGGGGTAATCGGGGGGCTATCCAATGTGTGAAGAACACCAGACTGCTACGAATGCTGAGCGCACTACGATGGCCTTGCCCAAAGATTTCGTCCGTGGATGCGGCGAGGCGCTCAACTGACTCTCTGACCACTGGAAAGTAGGATTTACCTGCCTCGGTGAGCTCAAGTCCACGCGGGAGGCGCTTGAAAAGCGCTACGCCTAATTGAGACTCCAAGGCCTTCACCTGCTGACTGATCGCCGCTTGAGTAAGATTGAGCTCTTCAGCGGCATGCGTGAAATTCAGTAGCCGGGCAGAAACCTCGAATGCTCGAAGCCAGTTCAGGGGAGGCAAACGCTTTTTCATAACGCATCCAACACTAGGTTCATTGGGGATCGAATCGCTCAGTGGTTGACATTAGAGACGATCAGTCTAAATTACAACGCATGAATAGCTCCAAACCTACCCCCCGAAGAGGCCGACCGCCCAAAGTCGCACGTGAGCATGGCGAAACGCTTGAGCTCTTGTTGCGCTGCGGCATGGAAGTCCTCACCGAACAGGGCTTTGCTGCCACCGGCATCGATGCTGTACTCAAACGCGTGCAGGTACCCAAAGGCTCGTTCTATCACTACTTCGACAGCAAGGAAGCATTCGGCCAAGCGGTGCTGCAGCGCTATGCAGACTACTTCGCTCGAAAGCTTGATCGCTGCTTCAGCGACCTGAGCGTGTCGCCGCTGCGAAGGCTGTCCAATTTCGTGGAAGAAGCGAAAGTGGGGATGGCTAGGTACCAGTTCCGAAGAGGCTGCCTGGTAGGCACCCTCGGCCAGGAGGTATTGGTGCTGCCAGACAGCTTCCGTGAACAATTGGAAATCACCCTGCAGGACTGGGAGCAGCGCTTGTCTGCCTGCCTGGAAGAAGCGGTGAAGCTGGGCGAGGTGTCTTGCGTGCATGACTGCAAAGCCCTCGCAGCCTACTTCTGGGTTGGCTGGGAGGGTGCCGTGCTTCGTGCACGCCTGACGCAGCAAGTCCGCCCCCTGGACATCTTTTTCCAAGGATTCCTGACGGGAATCACCCGGTGATTCCTGCCGGACAATTTAAAGACAACCGGTCTAAATGAGGATAAGCAATGTTCAAAGCCATTCTGGTTGATAAGCTGGAAGATAAGTATTCGGCTCGACTCGCCGACCTGACGGATGATCAGCTACCAACCGGGACTGTGACGGTAAAGGTGGCCTACAGCACCCTGAACTACAAGGATGCGCTGGCAATCACCGGCAAGGGGCCGGTTGTTCGTCAATTCCCGATGGTGCCGGGCATTGACCTCGCGGGCACTGTCGAAGCGAGTGACGATCCTCGATACCAGCCTGGCGATCGCGTACTGCTCAATGGCTGGGGGGTGGGTGAAAGCCATTGGGGCGGGCTTGCGCAAAAGGCAAGACTGAACGGCGACTGGCTGATCCCTCACCCAGAGCGCCTGAGCGGACGCCAAACCATGGCCGTCGGTACCGCTGGATACACCGCCATGCTTTGCCTGATGGCACTGGAGCGCCATGGATTGAAACCCTCCCATGGCCCGGTGCTGGTCACAGGCGCCACAGGCGGCGTCGGTAGCTTCGCCATCAATCTTCTGGCCGGTGCCGGGTATACCGTCACTGCCGCAACAGGAAAATCCAGCGAAGAGGCTTATCTGAAAAGCCTGGGTGCAACGACCATCATCGATCGAGCCGAGCTCTCAGCCCCGGGGCGTCCTTTGGCGAAAGAAAAATGGGCAGCAGTAATCGATTCGGTCGGCAGCCACACACTGGCCAATGCCTGCGCAAGTACAATGTCTGAAGGCTTGGTGGCAGCGTGCGGTTTGGCCCAGGGCATGGATTTCCCGGCAACCGTTGCACCTTTCATTCTTCGAGGGGTAAGCCTGCTCGGCATCAACAGCGTCACTCAGCCTTTCAAGCGGCGAGTCGAAGCTTGGGATCGGCTGTCCGATCAACTGAACCTCGATGCATTATCGTTGATGACCAAAGAAATCCGCTTGGAGAACGCGATTGCAGCCGCCTCTGAACTGATGGACGGGAAGATCCGTGGCCGGTTGATTGTGGACGTGAACGGCTAGGAGGGTCGCATAATACGATGCGTTTCGTCCCTTGCTAGTGACCGTTCGTTCAATGTGCAGTCTTCAGCAGTCAGGGATACCCTCAAGCGGGCAGCAGAACGCCATGCTCCTCGAAATATCGGCTCAAGGTACATGCCTCCCCCTCAGGATCAGCCAGTGCGACATAGCTATCAGGCCGCAACAGATAAGCGGCATTCCTGGCAACGCCGGTGTTCTCGTATGCATGCTCCCAAGCGAACACATGCAGTGCAATGCCATGCTTCGCGCACCACTGGGTCAGGTCTGCCTTGGCCTCACCGAACACCTGAACTTGCCAGTCAATGGCGGCCAGTGAGTCGTAGTTGTCCGCCAACGCCCCTGGCAACCAAGGCAGACGATCGCCGCCGTGAACCTCGCCTGCCTTGCCCTGACTCAGTGGACTGTGGCGATATTCAAGCGTCGTTTGCGAAACCGCTCGAAACAGGTACTCACGCACGTTGCCACTCTTGTACGCAACGCTGGCGAACAGCGGCGCGACGCGCGTGCGCACAAAGTCAGCGAACCGCCCTTGGGCGGTAACGAACGTGAACAGCCTGTCGGTTGTATCCACCAGCTTGCGCGCGAAGGCCTGGCGTTCAATCTGGTAGCTGTCGAGCAACGTATCGGGCGCCTTGCCCTTCACCACCGCGGCCAATTTCCAGGCCAGGTTGTTCGCATCCAGAATGCCGGTGTTCATGCCCTGCCCGCCTGCCGGACTGTGGACATGCGCAGCATCGCCGAGCAGAAATGCCCGGCCACGGCGGAAATGGTCCGTGACACGATGGTGGACCCGGTAGGTGGAAAACCAGTACACCTCGGTAATCTTGAGGTTCAAGCCGTTGATGGCATCATGGCCAACGTCTGCGAACGTCAGATGCTCCGGGTGCTCGGCACGCTCGTCCCGCACGGTACCAATCAGGCGGTATCGGTCCTTTTCGCCATAGCACAAGAGCAGCACAAAATCGGACTGGTCGAAAGCGATGTGCGCCTCACCCGCAGGCTCGATGCCCGTCACCCTGACGTCCGCGACATAGAAAAGCTGTTTGTAGGTGCCGCCCTCGAAACCGCTGCCGATCTGATGCCGAACGCGCGATCGGGCGCCATCACATCCTGCCAGGTAAGTCGCCATGACCGCCTCTTCCCGCCCATCAGCCTGTTTCAGGAGGGCAGTGACATGGCTTTCACCCTCTTCGAAGGACAGCAGTTCGGTCCGCCATTCCACATCCACAGCCAGTGCCTGGAGTTGCTGCACCAGCAGGCGCTCATGGCGATCCTGGGGGTAAATCAATACAAAGGGATATGCGGAAACCCGTCTGCCCGCATCACCCAAAGGGATACGCGCCCTGTGGCGGCCGAGTGCCCACATGTTCATGGCTGGGGTCTTATACCCGGCCTCTACCACTGCCTCGGCCAGATCGAGCTGGCGATAGAGTTCCAGCGTGCGTGCTTGAACAGCCATGGCGCGAGAAGCTTCACCGGGGCCATTGTTCTTGTCGATGATCCTTGCGCTGACGCCTTGCCTGGTGAGCCACAGCGCCAGAGCCAGACCGGTCGGGCCGGCCCCCACAATGAGAACGTCGGTCTGCGCCATGATCCCACCTCGGAAATAGACAGAAACAGATGCACATGCCATCTCTTGGCATCGTTCGATCAGTATCCACTCAAGTAAACTTCAGCGAAACCCGCAGGTACGACCACTACGCAGCAGGCAAACTCACGGATGGGGTTTGGCACTTTTCGTTCATCTCAGGGCGTTTGTTCGGTAGACTACCGGGCGGGTGCCAACTGCACGGTGCAGAGCGGCAGGTTAAAGAACAGCGCAGGTCGGGCCGCCATGCGGGAGTACTTGCGCCTATGCATAAAAAGGAACTGCCTCGCGCCCAGGAACTGGCCGAGCGTGCCTTCGCCAACCTTGAACGCTTCGTACACATCGAAGCAGTCAGCGGCATTGTTCTACTGGTTGCCGCTTTGGCTGCACTGATCTGGGCGAACTCTCCAGCTGCCGACAGCTACGAAAGGCTTTGGCACACGTCGTTGACCATCGGTTTGGGCTCGCTGGTTCATTCACAGTCCCTGCATTTCTGGATCAATGATGGCTTGATGACCATCTTTTTCCTGGTCGTCGGCATGGAGATCCGTCGCGAGATCCACGAGGGCGCACTGTCCAGCCTGCGCCAAGCCACGCTACCCATGGCAGCCGCCGTCGGCGGTGTCGCCGTGCCCGCCCTGCTCTATCTGGGTTTTGGCCACGCATCGGCAGAACAACAAGGTTGGGCCGTACCGACGGCCACGGATATCGCCTTTGCCGTAGGGGTACTGGCACTGCTTGGCAAGTCGATCCCGTCCAACGTCCGCGTGTTCCTCCTGGCCCTGGCGATCATCGATGACATCATCGCAGTGCTGATCATCGCGTTCTTCTATTCAGGTGGCCTTGATTACAGCGGTTTCGGCGTTGCAGTGATCGGCCTGCTGATGGTGATCGGGCTTCAGAAGATCGGTGTGGGTGCTGCCTACGCCTATATCATTCCTGGCGCAATCACTTGGCTGGGTGTCCTGTTGACCGGAGCCCACCCGACCCTCGCAGGCGTTGTGTTGGGCTTGATGACGCCTGTAACCGCAATGCCGATGCGCGAGCGCCCGCTGGATGCAGTTACCCGTTTTACCGGAGAGCTGCTGGGACGCGCCAGGGCGCCAGAGCGGGATGCCAGCGACCTCATGCCCCCGTTGAAAAGGCTGCGCTTGGCCCAGCGTGAACTGGTGCCGCCGGTGGTGCGCATGCAAGGCACCCTGCATCCTTGGGTGGCTTTCGGCATCATGCCAGTGTTTGCCTTGGCCAACGCCGGGGTAAATCTGTCCGGAGTCGATCTGTCCGCTGAGGCTCCCCAATGGGTAATGATTGCCGTCGCTGTCGCCCTGGTAGCTGGCAAACCCTTGGGCATCGTCGGCGTCAGTTGGCTGATGGTGCGCTTGGGCTGGTGCGCGCTTCCCGCCGAAGTGAACTGGCGCAGCATTTTTTTGATCGGGTTGCTGGCCGGCATCGGTTTTACCATGTCGATCTTCATTGCCAATCTCGCCTTCGCCGATCCAGGTGCGCTGGCGGCGGCCAAACTTGGCGTGCTCTCCGCCTCGGTGCTGGCGGCACTGCTAGGCCTGGCCTGGGGGGCATATAACCTACGCAGAGCGTCTGCCGTGAGCAAAGCCGGTTCCAGCTCCTAGCGGTCTACGCTGGCACCTGACACAGCTGCCCTCTGTGTCAGGTCCGGCAGGGCTTTCAACGTCAAGCGTGCTTGGCCCCCCCAGCCATGACGGCTTGCGTCAATACAGAGACGCTTTCCTGCCCTGAGTTCACATGCCCAGCATCTCAGGCAAAACCAGCGCGATCCAGGGCACATAAGTCACCAGAATCAGGAACAACAACAGGACCAGCAACCAGGGCAATGCTGCACGCACGGTGTCCACCAGCGGCATGCCGGTCACGGCGGAGGTGACGAACAGGTTGAGCCCAACCGGGGGAGTGACCAGGCCGATTTCCAGGTTGATCACCATGATGATGCCAAGGTGCACCGGATCGATGCCCAGCCGTGTGGCGATCGGGAACAGGATCGGCGCCAGGATCAGGATGATCGCCGACGGTTCCATGAACGCGCCAGCCACCAGCAGCACCACGTTGACCACCAGCAGGAAGGTCACGGGGGTAAGCCCGGCCTCGATGACCCAGGCGGTAATCTGCTGCGGTAGCTGTTCGGTGGTCAGCACATGGGCGAAAAGCATGGCGTTGGCGATGATGAACATCAGCATGATGCTCAGCCGGGCAGACTCGAGCAGCACCTTCGGCGCTTCGCGCCAGGACATGTCGCGGTACACGAACAGCGCGATGAAGGCCGAATATACCGCCGCGACCGCAGCCGCCTCGGTCGGTGTGAACATTCCGCTGTAGATGCCACCGAGAATGATCAGGATCAGCAGCAGGCCCCAGATTGCATTGCGCGCCGCGCTCAGCCACTCGCTGAACGTAGCCCGGGGCAACGCTGGCAGGTTGCGTTTCACCGCCACTATGTAGATGACAATCATCAGGATCAGCCCGAGCATCAATCCCGGCACCACCCCTGCCATGAACAGTTTGCCGACCGAAGTCTCGGTAGCGGCGGCGTATACCACCATCACGATCGAGGGTGGAATCAGGATGCCCAGTGTGCCTGCGTTGCAGATGATGCCTGCGCCAAAAGCGGTTGGATAACCCGAGCGCACCATACCGGCGATGGCGATCGAGCCGACCGCGGCAACCGTCGCCGGGCTGGAACCGGAAAGTGCGGCGAACAGGACGCAGGCCAGCACAGCAGCGATGGCCAGGCCTCCGCGCACATGGCCGATGCAGGCGTTGGCGAAGTCGATCAGGCGCCGGGCCACACCACCGGTGGTCATGAACGCTCCGGCCAGCAGGAAGAACGGAATGGCCAGCAAGGTGTAGTGCTCGGAGGTTTCGAACAGTTTGATCGCCAGCGAGCGCACCGAGTCCTGGCTGAACAGCATGATCGCCAGTGAGCCCGCCAACCCCAGGGAAATGGCGATCGGCACGCCGATGAACATCAGCACGAACAAGGCCGTGAACAAGAACAGGACGGTCATGGTTTATCTTCCTCGTGCTCGGTCAGCTTCATGGCCTCGGAGGCTTCATCCGCAAGGCCCAGCCCCACCTGGCGGCCCATGAGGATGCGCACCATGATTTCGGCGAAGCGGATGAATACCAGGGTGAAGCCCAGCGGCACGATCAGGCCGATGTGCCACTGCATGATGCCGATATGGCCAAGGTCTTCGGCGCCGATGCCGGCAGTCAGCAAAGTCTCGATCCACTCGAAGCTGGCGACGCTCAGCAGCCCGGCATAAACCATGCAACTCGCGCAGGCTATTATTCCGATGAAGCGTTGTAGTGGCTTGCTGGCCAGCTTCACCAGCGCATCGACGCCAATATGGCCGGCGGTGCGCACGCCATAGGCCAGGCCGAAGAATATCAACCAGGCGAACAAGGCCTTGGTCAGCGCATTGCTCCAGGTCATGGCCTGGGCGGCGTCCATCACGTGATCGCCAACGGCGTTGAACAGGTCGGCCGCCCCCGGCCAATGCTCGGCCACGCTGTAGAACAGGGTGTAGAGGTTGTTGAGGATCACGTAGACGAAGGTCACCAGGGTCATGGCGGCCAGGAGAAAGACGATGAAACCTTCCTCGAAGTGTTCCCAGATACGTCTGAGGGCGTGCATGGCGCGATCTCCAGAACGAAGCCGGCCCCAACTCGCGCAGGGCCGGCTACTGGCTTACTGAGGCGTGTTGGCGGCTTCGGCGGCCTTGATCAGGTCAGCACCGATTTCACCTTCGAACTTCTTCCACACAGGCTTCATCGCATCACGCCACGCTTCGCGTTGCTCCGGGGTCAAGGTGATGATCTCGGTGGTCTTGGCATCGATGATGCGCTGCTTGTCGCCCTGGTTGAGCGCCTCGGCTTGCTTGTTCACCTCGGTGGTGACCTCGCCGACGATTTTCTCCAGTACCGGTTTCACGTCTGCTGGCAGGCCGTTCCAGAACTTGGTGTTGGTGATCAGCATGTAGTCCAGCACGCCGTGGTTGGACTCGGTGATGTACTTCTGCACCTCATGCATCTTTTGGCTGTAGATGTTCGAGTACGGGTTCTCCGCCCCATTCACCACTCCGGTCTGCAAGCCTTGGTAGACCTCGGCGAAGCTCATTTTCCGCGGGTTGGCCCGCAGGGCCTTGAATTGTTCTTCGAGCACGGCCGAAGCCTGTACACGGAATTTCAGGCCACGGGCATCCTTCGGCTCACGAAGTGGTTTGTTGGCCGACAATTGCTTCATGCCATTGTGCCAATAGGCCAGGCCGGTGATGCCCTTGTTTTCCATGGACTTGAGCAGGCCTTGCCCGGCCGGGCTCATCTGGAAGCGGTCGACGGCATGGATGTCGTCGAACAGGAACGGCAAGTCGAACAACTGGACCTGTTTGGTGTACTGCTCGAACTTGGCCAGCGACGGTGCAATAATCTGTACGTCACCGAGCAGCAAGGCCTCCATTTCCTTGCCATCACCGAACAACGACGAGTTGGGATAAACCTCGACCTTGACTTTGCCGGGCAAGCGCTCTTCCACCAGTTTCTTGAACAACAGCGCGCCCTGGCCCTTGGGCGTGTGTTCGGCGACAACATGGGAGAACTTGATGGTAATCGGCTCAGCCGCCTGGGCCAGGCCAGTAGCGCTCAAGGCAAACGCGCAGAATAAAGCTTTGATCGCAGGAGTTAACATCCGATGATTCCTCTTTATTGTTGTTGTGGCCAGTGACCTTCAGAGTCTAGGTGGCATTTGCCATATTGTTCTCCCTATCGCCCCAAAGCCCCCCAATGGTTTTCAGACAAGCGACTATTCACCCTGCCGATCACCAGCCCGTGCTGGTGCCGCGAACCAGCGTTCGGGCGGTACCCACTTCTCCTGCGCAGGATCACCCAGGTAGTGCGGCGACATGATCTGTACCCCGTACTCGTTGAACACATCCTGGATGTTGGCATGCAGCAGGCTCAGCAGTTCTGCCCGGGGCCTGGGTTCGCTCGGCACCGCCTGGGCGACCAGGCGGTATTCGGGGTAAAAGTCCGACAAGCCGGTCTGGAACACTTGCGGCCTGGGCTTTTCCAGCACGCCGTCGGTACGCCTGGCAGCTTCCACCAGCATCGCTTCGACCTGGCGCCAGGGCGTGTCATAACCGATGGTCACCACGGTATCGACGATGTACCCCTGCCCTTGCACCACACGTGAAAAGTTGCGCGTCACAGAGCCGGTGATCATCGAGTTGGGCAAGGTCAGCACCTCGCCCAGGCCGGTGCGGATCGTGGTGTTGAACATGCCGACTTCGCTCACCGTGCCTTCATGGTCACCGACCCGCACATACTCGCCGGCCTTCAAGGTGCGGGAATAGGTGAGGATCAGGCCCGCTGCCGCCTGCCCCACTATGCTCGAAGCGCCGAGCGAGATCATCAGCCCGAGCAGTACCGACAGCCCCTTGAAGGCGTCGGTACCGGAGCCCGGCAGGTACGGGTAGGCCATGACCAGAGCGAACAGCCAGATGGCCAGCGAGGTCAGGCGGGTGGTCGGTTGCAGGGTTTCTTCGGTCAGCCACCTGAGGTTGCCCGGCCGGGCCATGCGCTGCAGCAGGCGCCGGCTGAAGCCACTGATACCGCGGGCGATGAAAAAGATCATGATCGCCACGGCGATACCGGGGATCGCATCCATGATGCCCTGGAGCAGGTAACGCAACAGGTCGAGCAGGTAGACGTTGAGGCTTTCCCCCCAAGGCCGGGTGTAGGGGAACTGCGACAGCACGAAGCTCAGCCACTGGTAACTCAGCAGCAGCACCACGGCCCAGTGCAACAGCCGCAGCAGGCGCTCGATCAAGGCGTAGACCAGTTGCATGTCGAACAGCGGCATCTGCCCGAAGCGGATCTGCCGGGCGCGCTCGCGCATCAGCTGCGGCAACAAGCCTTGCAGTTTGCGCCGTGCCAGGTTGGTCGCTTTCAACAAGGCCAGGTAGATCAACGTAGCCAGTGCCGAGTAGCCCGCCGCCTTCAACAAAAAGTGCAGGCTGCGTGCCTGGCCGGTCTCGTCGACCACCTGGCGCAGCACGGCGGCGGCCTGCTCGGCCGCTGCGCGGGTATCGCCATCATCCGGGCCCAGGTCACGCGGAGCAATGATGAAGGCACGACGCCCGCCCAACAGCACCAGATGGCTATTGAGGATGGGGTCGACAGTGACCTTGAGCTCATCCGTGCCGCGCAAGGCCTCGTCGATCACCGCAGTAGCCCGTTGTACGCGCGCCGTCGGCGTTTCCCCCAGCAACGTGGCGTGGAAGGTGAAGATGTTGCGGTTGGCAACGGTCAACTGGGCAGGTTCAGCGGGGATGCCATCGGTGGCACTGCCTGTGGTTTGGTCGCCATGGCCGGCCATGGGCCGCACGGTCAACACGATCAACAGCAGGCAGAAAAGGCGCTTCATCATGAAATTCCCGGTCCTCTGTGACCATAAGGCATGCGGGTAGTGATAGCACAGCGGCTGGTGGCCCGCGTCCCGCAAAGCTACTGACGCGTGCGGAGCTTGCGCCTGGACGTGCCTACTGCATTTCAAAGCCCCGCGCGGTATGATGGACCCACGCCAGGATTGGCGATGTGCCATGGCCTTCAGAGTATCGCCAGCGCGGAAAATCGGATTTTCATCAAGTTCCATCGTGAAACGTGACATTCTCCTCGCTGTTCCACTGCCTTCGGCCATCCATCGCTCACCCGCTTCGTTACCCCATCGCGAAGCGCCCCTGCCTATCGGCTGAATCCGGCACACGCGGCTATCGCTCGCGCTCCCCCATGGCTTTCACGAGACGACCTTCTTGGCATATTCAAGGCCCCTCGCTTCCCATCACCGTGCCCTCGACTGGCTGAACTTCTTCCTTGCCGACGTACGCGACGGCCTCGGCCCTTACCTGGCCATCTACCTGCTCGCCGTGCACCAGTGGCAGCCGGCCAACATCGGCCTGCTGATGAGCCTGGCCGGCATCGTCGCGCTGCTGGCGCAGACGCCGGCCGGAGCCTTGATCGACCGCACCCCGGCCAAGCGCGCGGTGCTGGTGATTGCTGCCCTGCTGGTAACCGGCAGTTGCCTGTTGCTGCCGCTGATTTCGTCGTTCGCCTGGGTGGCCTTGACCCAGACGATCAGCGCCTTGGCAGGCTCGGTGTTCGCCCCCGCGATTGCCGCGATCTCGCTGGGTATCACCGGCCCCAAGGCGTTCACCCAGCGGGTCGGGCGCAACGAAACCTTCAACCACGCCGGCAATGCCTGCTCGGCGTTGCTGGCCGGCGGCCTGGCCTACCTGTTCGGCCCGGTGGTGGTGTTCTACCTGATGGCGATCATGACCGTAGCCAGCATCGTCGCCGTCGCGCGCGTGCCCGCCGCAGCGATCGACCACCAGTTGGCGCGCGGGTTGGCCCATGGCCCAGGCGGTGATGACCACCCTGCCGGATTCAAGCTGCTGCTGCACAACCGTACCCTGCTGGTCTTCGCGGTGTGTTGCGCATTATTCCACCTGGCCAATGCCGCGATGCTGCCCCTGGTGAGCCAGAAGCTGTCGCAGGTCGACCTGCGCCTGGCCACCCCGCTCACCTCCGCCTGCATCGTCGCGGCGCAGCTGGTGATGGTACCCATGGCGCTGCTGGTCGGGGCCAAGGCCGAGCTCTGGGGGCGCAAGCCGTTCCTGCTGGCCGGTTTTCTCATCCTGCCACTGCGTGGGGCCTTGTACGTGGTGTCCGACAACCCGTTCTGGCTGGTCGGCGTACAGCTGCTCGATGGTGTCGGCGCGGGTATCTTCGGCGCGCTGTTCCCGATCGTGGTCAAGGATCTGACCGACGGCACCGGGCGCTTCAATGTCAGCCTCGGTGCGCTGGCGGCGGTGTTCGGCCTGGGCGCCGCGCTCAGCCCGGGCATCGCCGGGCTGGTGGTACAGGCCGCCGGCTACGATGCCGCATTCCTGACTTTGGCCGCGATTGCCGGCGCCGCCTTCGTGGTGGTACTGGTCGCGCTGCCCGAGACCCAGCCCGGCGCTTCGCCATCGCCTTCCTTGACAACCCTTGCCGGAAACTGAACAGCCCATGCCCGTCAGCGAACATGCATTGATCATCTGGGCGATAGCCGCCCTGGCTACCTTTGGCGTCATTCTGCGCCCCTGGCGAATCCCGGAATACGTCTGGGCCATGGGCGGTGCCTTGCTATTGACCGGCCTGGGCCTGATCACAGCGCACAGCGCCTTGGCCGCAGTCGCCGAAGGCACCGACGTCTACCTGTTCCTGATCGGCATGATGGTGCTGGCCGAGCTGGCCCGCCAGGAGGGGCTGTTCGACTGGCTGGCGCGCTACGCGGTGCAGCACGCGCAGGGTTCCGGGCAACGGCTGTTCGACCTGGTATTCCTGGTCGGTACACTGGTCACCGTGTTCCTCTCCAACGATGCCACGGCGGTGGTCCTCACGCCGGCGGTGTACGCGGCGTGCAAGGCGGCCAAGGCCGAACCTCTGCCGTACCTGTTCATCTGCGCGTTCATTGCCAACGCGGCCAGCTTCGTGCTGCCGATCTCCAACCCGGCCAACCTGGTGGTGTTCGGCAGCCAGATGCCACCGCTGCCAGACTGGCTCCGGCAGTTCACCCTGCCATCGCTGGCGGCCATCGCCCTGACCTACCTGATGCTGCGCCTGGCACAGCGCCGGCAGATCAATCAGCCGCTGGCCTTGAGCGTGCACACCCAGCCGCTATCGGCCGGCGCCCGCCTGTGTGCGCTGGGCATCGCGCTGACCGCAGCCTTGCTGCTGGGCGCCTCGGCACTGGACATGGCGCTGGGCCTGCCAACGTTTGCAGCCGGCGTCGCGATCACGGCGCTGATCCACCTGCGCCAGCGGCGCAGCCCGATGCCGGTACTGCGTCACGTCGCGTGGGGGGTGCTGCCGCTGGTGGCGGGCTTGTTCGTACTGGTCGAAGCGGTCGCCCAGACCGGCCTGGTCGTGCGCCTTGCCCAGGCGCTGGCCACGCTGGCAGAGGCTGCGCCGGGCAAGGCCAGCTGGCTGGCCGGCGTGGGTGTCGCCATCGCCAGCAACCTGATGAACAACCTGCCCACCGGCTTGATGGCCGGGTCCATGGGGTCACTGGTGCAACTGCCGCAACAGACGACAGCTGCGCTGCTGATCGGCGTCGACCTGGGGCCGAACCTGTCGATTACCGGGTCGCTGGCGACGCTGCTGTGGCTGGTCGCGATCCGTCGCGAAGGCGAGCATGTCAGTGCCTGGCAGTTCCTGCGCCTGGGGCTGCTGGTGATGCCCCCTGCCCTGGTGGCGGCGCTGCTGGCGCTGTGGGTGTGATCAGCGGGTAGACAAAGGCGCCCGTGAACGGCGCCGTTTGCTGCTACGCTTTGAATACCTGTCCAGGAATCCGTCACGCTGGATTTGCCGGCTCACACAGAACCTAGCACAGCTGAGTTCCGTTGTTCTTCAGGCCTACCCTCTGCACATGACCTTTGCCCATCAAAGGTACCGATATGTCTGAGCCCAGGAAACGTTCGAGCAAACGCAAGCCCAAGACGATTGAAGACCTCCGGGAAGACAGGAACTTCCAGTCGCGCAAGCAGCGGCTCGAGGCCGGCAAGCGCTTGCGCGACAGTGTTCCACGGGCGGCACATGCAACGTGGAAACCTTCCTCGAAGCAGCGTGACCCGGTCGCGTTGCTGGAACAGTCCAACCGTCACCGGCATCCCGAACTGGTGCCTGTTCGCTACGGCCGCATGCTGCGCAGCCCCTTTACCTTCCTGCGTGGCTCGGCCGGCCTGATGGCGCGGGACCTTGCCAGCCTCCCCAATACGGGCATCCGAGTGCAGGCCTGCGGCGACTGCCATTTACTGAACTTTGGTCTGTTCGCCACACCTGAGCGCAACCTGATCTTCGATATCAACGATTTTGACGAAACCCTGCCCGCGCCCTGGGAGTGGGACATCAAACGGTTGGCAGTCAGTTTTGCCGTCGCGGCCCTGGACAACCGGCTCGAGCGCAAGCAGGCCCGGCAGTTGGCCATGGCCTGTGTCAGTGCCTACCGCAAGCGCATGCGCGAGTTGTCGCTGATGAGCCCGCTGGACGTATGGTATGACCGCCTGGATGCGCAAACCCTGATCGACATGGCGCCCAATGCTGCGTACCGCAAGGCACGCGAAGCGTTGATGGCCAAAGCCAGGACGCGCATCGGCGATTATCTGTACCCGCAGATCAGCGATGAGGTCGGTGGCCGACGGCGCCTGGTCGACCAACCGCCGATCCTGTTCCATGTGCATGAAGCCGATTTCGCCAAGCGGGTGAAGCTGGCGCTCAAGGACTACCGCAATTCGCTGCAGCCGGAGCGCCGGGTGCTGTATGACCGTTATCGCCTGGAAGACTTTGCCGTGAAGGCCGTTGGCATTGGCAGTGTGGGCACGTTCTGCTTTGTCGGCCTGTTCTTTTCAGCCGAAAACAACCCGTTGCTCTTGCAGTTCAAGGAGGCCTGCCCTTCGGTACTGGCGCCCTACGCCGGTGCCAGCGAGTTCGCGAACCAGGGTCAGCGCGTGGTCACCGGCCAACGGCTTTCGCAATCGGCCAGCGACATCTTTCTGGGCTGGACCGAAGGCAGCAAGGGCCGACAGTTCTTCGTCAGGCAGTTGCGTGACATGAAGATGTCACTACCGGTCGAAGGTGCGTCGTTCGAGCAGATGGCAATGTATGCCGAAGTGTGCGGGATGACCTTGGCGCGGGCGCACGCCAAATCCGGCGACGCCGCGTTGATCAGCGGCTACCTGGGTAAATCGGACGCTTTCGATAGCGCCATCGGCAGCTTTGCCCTGGCCTATGCCGGTCAGAATGCGAAGGATTACCGGGCGCTGGTCGACGCGGAAAGAAAGGGCCGGATCAAGGCGCTTCGTGAGGTAGACGATTAGGCACGTTCAACCTGTGCGCTGGTGAATGACCCGCTTGCATTTACCCGGGTGCGAAAAGATGAGACAGCAGCGTTTTTCCGGATTGCGGGCAACCTCAGGTCAACGTGCCGTGCTCGTCGCCGCCACCCTGTTGATGGCCGCCTGTTCGACACTCGGCCCCACCACCATCGAGCGCGATCGAACCGACTATGCGGGGGTCATAGCCACCACCTGGAAAGAACAGACCTTGCTCAATATCGTCAAGCTGCGGTACGCCGATGCGCCCGTCTATCTTGAGGTTTCGTCGGTGATCAGTTCCACCGCCATCCAGAGCCAGGTGAACTTGTCCGCCAGCTGGTTCAGCGGCTTGCCTGCCGACGGCAATAGCCAGGCTATCGGCGCCTCCGGCGTTTACACCGATCGCCCGACCATCAGTTACACACCGCTGTCCGGCGAACGATTTTCCCGCTACCTGCTCACCCCGCTGTCGCCAGCGGCGGTATTTTCGCTGATCCAGGCGGGCTACCCGGTGGACCGCGTGCTGCATCTGACCACGCGTGCCGCTAACGGTCTCTACAACCGCTCTGCTTCACCGTCCCGAATGCGCGCCGCCGACCCTCGCTTCTATGCCGTGCTGGATGCGCTTCGTCGCATACAACGCTCGGAAAAGCTCGGCATGCGGATCAGCCAGCGCAGCGGCGATGACAGTGAATTGTTCCTGATCGCCGACACCTCGTCGGCACAGTTGGAGGAGGACCGCCGACTGGTGCGTGACTACCTGCGCCTGCAACCCGACCAGGAAGTCCTGCACCTGACCTTCGGCTCCGTGCAGAGGAGCGATACCGAAGTGGCGCTGCTGACCCGGTCGATGTCGGAAATCTTTGCGGAAATCGCCGCCACGATCGAAGCGCCGCCCATCCATGTGCAAGAAGGGCGGGCCAACCCGGCACCCGCCCTGCCGGTTACCAGCGAATGGGACGCTCCGCTGGTGCGCATTCATTCCAGCACGCAACGCCCGGACGATGCCTACGCCGCCGTGCGTTATCGCGACTACTGGTTCTGGATTGACGACCGCGACATGAAGTCCAAGTCCGAATTCCTGTTCATCCTGGTGCTGCTTTCCCTGGCTGAAACGGGCGTAGCCCCGGAGCTGCCGGTGATCACGGTGCCGGCCAATTAGTCCGGCAATGGATACAGACTTTGCAACAGGCGGTCCTGGGCCGACAGCGGGCCCAGGTAGCGCACGAACAGCTCCTCGCCCCGCCTTCCGGCAAGCGCCTTGCTCAAGGCCCTGTCCACCAGCAACCGGAAGTCCTCATCCCCACGTGGCATAGGCAGCGCCACCCGGCTCATGACAAACATCCGCTCCGGGACCCACAGCTGCTCACGCTCGGCTTGCCGGGCCTGGTAGGCAAGCAGCACGACCCGGTCCCCCAGCAGCGCATCGACCTTGCGCTCGGCCACCCGCTGCACGCCTTCCTCGTAGCTCGACACCTCCTCGAGGGTGGATTGCAAGCCTAGCTGGCGTATCCGTTCATGGGCCCAGCGGCTGCTCAATGTGCCACGCAATACAGCAAAGCTGTGTTTGCTCAGCCCTGCGTTGATCGTTGCACGCCAGCGTGGGCCACTGTCCTGGGCCTTGCCACTGAGTGGCCCCAGCAAGGTAGCCGGTGCGTCGCGCCTGACCAGCACAGCCAGGCCGGAAGTAAAGACCGGGATGGAAAAATCCGCCACGGCACGTCGGCCAACGGTTTCCACCATTGGCGTACACACCAGGTCCACCTGCCCTTCAGTCAAGGCAGGAACCACCTGGGCCTCCGCCAGGGCGCGCCAATGCACCTGCAGGCCAGCAAGCCCAGGCGCCTGACGGATCCGCTCGACCACCGCCATGCACAGTTCCACGGCGTACCCTTGCGGGGATTGCTCGCTACCTGACGAGAACGGCGCAAGGCCTTCCATGAACCCCAGGGTCAGCACCTGGCTGTGTTGTAACCGCTCCAGGACATCGGCAGCGGCAAGCCTGTTGTCGGCTAGCCCGCAGAGCAACAGGCTTGCAAGGCACAGACCGGCGAATTTCGCTCGTTTTTTCACGACGCCCCCCCGATCGTATCCAGCACCTTGACGAAGCGCTTGGCAATGAAGCCGAACAACAGGTAACCCAGCGCCATGATCAGCGCGGCGCCAAACACGGCTTCCAGGCCCGAGGCGTACAGGGCATAGAAGCAGTAGCACACGGCGACCACCATGATGATGGCGTTACGGCGAAAAATGCTCAGCGGCACCTGTGCCTTGTACATGATCACCAGCAATCCGGTCAGTGAGGTGATGTAGGGGATGATGTTGGTCACAGCCGCCAGGTTGACCAGCTTGCTGAACTGGGCGCTGGCATTTGGCGAGAGCGTCGACAACGCAATCAGGCTTTGCAGCACGGCGCAGGTCAACAAGCCCGCCAACGGCACGCCGCGCGGTGTGACGCGGGTAAAGAGCCGGGGAAACAGCCCCTCTCCGGCGGTAACCTTGGCGGTTTCGGCCAGGGTGAATTGCCAGCCAAGCAATGACCCCACGCAGGCGATCACCGCCAGGCCCATGATCAGGTTGCCAACGGTGTCGTTGAACATACGCGCGTAGACCAGGGCGAAGGGTGCGCTGGCATTGGCCAGCTCCGGGTTGGGCACGATCCCTTGGATGACACTGGTCGACAGGATGTACACCACGGCTGCGCCAAGGGTGCCGAACAGGCAGGCCAGTGGCACATTGCGCTTGGGGTTTTCCACCGCATCCGAGTTCTGCGCAGCCGACTCCATGCCAAGAAAGGCCCACAGCGTCAGCGGGATGCTACTGGTAATGGCCTGGGCAACAGGCATCTGCCCTGGGTTCCAGGCCTCCCGGAAGGTTGTCGGGCTGAACCAGTACCAGCCGATCAGGCTCAGCCCGGCAACCGGCACGATCACCCCCCACACGCTGATCGCCCCGAGCCGACCGGTGATCTTGGCGCCGCCCAGGTTGGCCAGGGTAGTGAACCAGATCAGCATGACCGCCCCCGCCAGCAGTGGCACAGCACCGCTGCCCAGCCACGGGAAGAATGGCGTGAGGTAGCCCACCGCCGAGATGCCGATCGCCACGTTGCCGATCATCAATGAAAGAAAATACAGATACGAGCACAGGAAAAAGGCAGACTTGCCGTGCGCTTGCTCACTGTAGGCGGACATCCCGCCGGAACGCGTACAGTAGATGCCGCATTGGGCGAAACAATAGGCAATGGCCATCGACCCCACGGCGGTGATCAGCCAGGACAGCAGCGACACAGCCCCGATCTGGGCCATGCTTGCCGGCAGCATGATGATGCCCGAGCCCATCATGTTCACCGTTACCAGAGTGGTCAGCCCGACCAGGCTCATTTTCTTTGCTGGATCATCCATGCTGCACCTAGACCTAAGCGTGTCGATGAAACCGGCGATCGCGCATCACGCCATCATTCAGCGCTGCGACCGAGCCGGCGAGCCCCTGGCAATGCGCTCATCCCATGCAGTACCACGCTGAGCACGACGCAAGCGATGGTAGTAGCGATGATGGTAGCGCCTTCTTGCAATTGCGCATCCAGCACCAGCACGGCAAAGACGATCGAAGCCAGCCCACGGGGTCCGAACCAGCCGATGAACAAGCGGCTCTCGGCGCTGAGCGCGCTGCCGCTCAGGCTGATCCAGACAGGCAGCATGCGCACCAGCGACAGGCTTGACAGGGCGTAGAACCATACCGCGGGCGACAGCATTTGCGCTGCCTTGGGCGCCACGTAGGCACCAAACACCACCCAGGTCAGCAGTGACAAGGCCTCACCACAAGACTCGCCGGTCGCTAGCAGCGGCTGGGTTTCCTGCTTGAACCGGCAACCTGTCAGCAGCCCCGCACAGAAGGCGGCGATGAAGCCACTGCCACCCAATGCCTGGGCGCAGGCGAAACTCAGCAATGCCAGCGCCGGCATCACCAGCTGTTGCCACGCTTCGATCTGCAGGCAATGGCGTTGCGACAGGCGCAACAGCCCGCCCACCAGCAACGCCAGCGCCGCTCCGGTCAGGGCGCCGACGCCCAACTCCTCCAGGAACAGATAACCGGCCAAGGCAAAAGGCACCGTCGAGTGCGCTTCCGTCACCAGGGCCAGCAGCAAGAGCAGCACCGGCACACAGATGCCGTCGTTCAAACCGCTTTCCACATTCAGGCTTTCGCGCACATTGGCCGGTACCTCCGGGTTGCTGACCACGGCCTTGCCAAGGGCGGCATCGGTTGGCGCCAGTATCGTCGCCAGCAGCGCCATTTCCAGCCAGGGCATTTGCGGAAAGAGCAGCCACGCGGCAAACCATCCCGCGACCAAGGTCAGCGGCAGGCCAATGGTCAGCAAGCGTAGCGGCAGGCTGCGGAAGTGGCGCAGCTGGGCCAGATCGGCCTTGGCGGCATCACTGAACAGCACAATGGCCAGGGTCAGTTCAGCCAGCAGCCGCAAATCGTTGCGGTCCAGCGAAAGGTTCAGCAACCCCAGCCCGGATGGGCCGGCCGCCAGGCCCGCCAGCAGAAACAGCAGAGGCCCGTTGATGGGTCTGGATTCCAGCGCGCCGGCCAGGCTGGCGTAGAGCACCAGCAAGGCGGCCAGAACTGCCAGGTTCTGATACATGGCCACGCCCCGAAAGCAAAAGCCTATGCAAGAACGCTATCACTGCATCTACAGCGCGACGATGTAAAAAGCGGCAGAAGTTATCCTAGGTCAATAAAGCCGGTAATTGACATCTGCCAACTGCCGGCGGAGCACTTCGCCGTGGCGGGAATGGTCACGACTTAACTTTTATCAAGCCCGCCTTGCGCTGCCTGGGTAAGGTGCAGTGACCCAAGCTCGACAAAGGCACAGACCATGAACAGCCCACCTCCCGCAAGGGTTCGCCTGTATGACGAGGAAGAACTGGACGCAGTGCTGCGCACGATGGCCCACCAGGCATTGGCCTGCCTGCCTGCGTCGCGGCTGGCGCTGGTAGGCATTCAACGGCGCGGCGAGCCTTTGGCACGGCGCCTGCAATTGCACCTGCAGCAACTGACCGGTGCAGCGCCGTTGCCACTCTATCCGGTCAAGGTCAAGCGCTATGCCGACGACCTCAGCATCCTGCACACCCATACGCAGCTCACCGGCAACCCTGAGCTCGGCAACCTCGACCTTGCCGGTACCACCTTGCTGGTTGTCGATGACGTGCTCTACGAAGGGCATTCGCTGCTGCGCACCTGCGCCTACCTGGCCGAACTGGGCGCGCGCCAGGTACTCAGCGCAGTGCTTGTCGACCGGCACGTCTGTCGCCAGCCGGTGCATGCCGATATCGTGGGTATTCACCTGCAGGTAGCGGCGCAGGATATCGTCGAATGCCATGTGCCGCCCTACGAAGCGCAATTCTGCGTGGAAGTGCTGCGCCACGGTCGACCAGGCGATACCGCCTGATTCAGCGGGCCGGCGCGGGCCTGATCGTCAGGATGCTGCACGGCGCCTGGCTGACCAGCCGTTCGGTGGTATCACCGATCAGCTTCGCCCAACGCCTGGCTTGCACCACGCCGACCACCACCACATCGATGTTCAGGGCGTCAATCTGAGCCTTGATCACGCGCAATGGCGCGCCTTCGCTGAAATGCCGATGAGCGTGCACGATGCCATGGGCATCGGCCAACGCGTCGAAGGGCAGCTGGCGGGCGTCGCGCACCTCGTCTGCCCAGGGGCCGGCGAGGTCGGGATTGGCCAGCATGGCGATAGGCAGGTCGTAAGCCGAGAGCAGGTGCAACTGGCCCTTGCACTGCGCCACCAATGTTTGGCCGGCAGTCACCAGCGCATGGTTGAGTGCGTCATTTTCCGGCGACGGGTTGGCAACATCTACCGCTACCAGGACATTGCCAGGCACGGCCGGGGCGTTCGCCGGGACGAACAGCAACGGCGCCGCGCTCGCGTGCAGCAGCGCCTGGTCCAGCGAGTTGCGGGCGATCTGGTCGAGCAACGAGCAACCGGGGCAACCCTTGATCACCAGGTCAGGTGCATAGCGGGCGATGCAGGCAGGCAACAGGTCGCGCGGGCTGAGGCTTTCCACGGCCTCGAAGCTCAGCTGCAGCCCCAGCGCTGGCTGCTCATCGAGCAGTGCCTGCATGCCGGTACCGAAGTGCACGAAAGCGGCAGAAGGCAGCTGGGCGTCCCGCAACTCGTGACGCAGCTGCAGCTCACTGGGTTCATGGATGCCCAGCACATGCAAGGACGCGCCAGAGGTCGCAGCCAGGGCCATGGCGCGGTACAGCGCAGCGTTGGCCTGGACCTCGGTCATGATCAGCAGAATCCGGCGATACCGGTTCATCGGCCACCTCCCGGCGCGGAAACAAGGTTGTGCGCCCTTGCCATTGTCGGCGCGGGTGCTGGGCCATTCTTGATAAATATCAAGGCACCCGAGCGCCATCGCGCCACCCTACCCTTGAACCGCTGTGCCGTCATCGTGGCGGCCATCGCTGTGGAGGCCCTCATGAACGCTCTGTCGCGACTGTTACTGATCTGCCACCCAGACCTGCACCCCTCGCCTGCCTTGGCGCGTGCCCAAGCGTTGGCCAAGGCGACAGGCGCTACCTTGCACCTGGTGGTGCTGAGCCAACTGCCATCCCGCCTGGCCACCTTGGACCACGTGTTGCGCGGCAATGTCCGCCGGCAGGATGCCGAGCACCGCAAGGCCTGGCTGAACGACCAGGTCAAGGCGCTTGGCGAGCTAGGCACGACTGCCTATGCCGAAACCCTGGATGACGAAGACCCGCTCAAGGATCTGATCCGGCTGGCCCAACTGCACCGGGTCGAGATGCTGATCAAGGATGTCCGCCATGAAACCCTGGTCAGCCGCGCCCTGCTCACACCACTGGACTGGCAGCTGCTGCGCCGCTGCCCGATCCCGCTGCACCTGGTGGCCCAGGCAGACACCACACTGCCAGCTCGGGTGCTGGCGGCAGTAGATCTGGTCGAGCACGACCACGCGGTGGCCAAGATCAACGAGCGCATCCTGCAACATGCACAGGTGTTGGCGCAGCGCTGCAAGGCGCAATTGCATCTGCTGCAGGCGTATGAGCCTGGCCCCAGCTTCCTGGCCTATGCCGCCGCGCCAGTGGCGTGGACCGAGGACCGGGTCGAGGAAATGACCGGTCGGGCGCGCGAACGCCTGGCGAAGTTCGCCAGCCACTACGGTATCAAGCCGGATCACCTGCATCTGGTGCGAGGCCCCGCGCGCAATGTTGTCAGCGAATACGCCAACCAGCATGGCTTTGATGTCGTCGTGATGGGTACGGCTTACCATGAGGGCATGACCAAGGTCATCGGCAGTACCACCGAGCAAAGCCTGTACAAGGTGCACTCCAGCCTACTGGCGATCCATGCTTGATTCACCGCCTGGTGTGCACGGCGTCCTTGCGCAGGCAACCAGGCGGCAGGTTTCAATCGCGATGCCAGTCGACGCTCAGATACACCTCGCTGTCACTGTAACGGTAACTGCAGGTGCCGTCATAGGCGGCTTCCAGGTCATGGCCGATGCGGTTGGCCAGGTGCGTACCCGTGGTAGTCGCCAGCAGTTCGTCATCCTTGCAATCGACCGCGATCAGCCGTTCAAGCACATGCGTCTGCCGTTCTTGCTGTTCCGCATGGTGTATCAGCTGGCGGATCTCTTGCTCATGGGTTGCCAGGAAACGCCCGGATATGCGCACTTGTCCGGCCGCGGCACGGTCCTCGATACGGCGGCAGGCCGGGCAGACCGTCGCGTCCACCGGGCCGGGGCCAACAGGCCCATGCAGGTGCCATTCACCCTCGTGGTAGGCGGCACCACATTGCGGGCAGCGCGCGCTACCGCCCGGGCGAAGCGGTGTGGCATAAGGATCGAAAGGGTGGGACTTGAACAATTTGTCCTTGCGGCTTTTCTGATACTTGTCCATTGGCGTGCTCACTTTGCAGGTTGTGAGGATCGCAGCCCTTGGCATGCGTTGACCTGCCCAGTGTCTGCCGGCCGGCGACACAGGACTTGATAATGGTCAAACCAAGGGCTGCCCACGCTTTCGGGGTGCCGGCCATGAACGACGGAGCACAGTACATGAACCACATACCGCCGTTATTGTTTGCGTTGCAAGGTAGCGAGGGCTACGGCAATGCCGTGGCGCAACGTCTGGGCTGCAGGTTGTCGGCGCATGAGGAACGGGACTACGAGGACGGCGAACACAAGTGCTGGCCGAGCGAAGCGGTCGAAGGCCGAAACGTTATCGTGGTTCATTCGCTCTATGGTGATACACGCCACAGCGCCCACGACAAGCTGTGTCGGCTGCTGTTCTTCTGCGCGGCAATCAAGGATGCCGGTGCCATCCGGGTGACCGCGCTGACGCCCTATCTGTGTTATGGCCGCAAGGACCGCAAGGTAGAATTCCAGGATTCCACCATCACCCGCCATGTGGCCCGCCTGATGGAAAGCTGCGGCATCGACCGGGTGGTGGCGCTGGACGTGCATAACCCCAGCGCGTTCGACAATGCCTACCGCATCCCAGCCTGGAACCTGTCATGCGTGCAATTGTTTGCCCAGCGCATTGCCCCGCTGCTGGCAGAACAGCCGGTCACGGTAGTGTCGCCGGACATCGGCGGCGTCAAGCGCGCCGAGCACTTTCGCCAGGCGCTGGCACAATTGCTCGGCCGCCCGGTCAGCACCGCCCTGATGGAAAAGCACCGCCAGCACGAGGCCCTTAGCGGGGACTACCTGGTAGGCGATGTGGCCGCAAGCACCGTGGTCATTTTCGATGACATGATCAGCACCGGCCAGACCCTTCTGCACGCTGCGCAGGCCTGCCGGCAGGCTGGCGCGACCCGTCTGCTGGCCGCCGCTACCCACGGCCTGTTCACCGCCGCAGCCCAGTTGTTCGACAGCAGCATGTTCGAGCGGATCCTGGTCAGCGACAGCATCGAGCCCTTTCGCCTGCCAGCGCATTGTCGGCAGGCACTGGTTATCGTCGACACCAGCGCCCTGGTCGCCGCGCACCTGGCCCGCGGCCGCGGGCCAGCGGCATGACCAGGCGCATGCCGCTACACCACCAGGATATTGCAGGGTACCTGGTACAGCACATGCTCGGTGGTGCTGCCGAACAGGCGGTCCAGCCCACGGGCCAGCGGCCGTCCCATGACAATGACGTCCACGGCTTGTGACTCGGCGTATTCGCCCAGCACCGCGACCGGCCGACCCAGTACGAAGTGGCGGCGTTCGGGCGGTGCTCCGAAACGCTCGGCCAGCGCCGTGAAATCGTCCTCGAGTGCCTGCCGCAAGGGGCCGGCGATATCGCCGATGGCCCAGGCGGAATAACCCATGTCACCCATGTAGGCCATCGACAGGTCACAGGCATGCAGCAGATCCAGTTGCGCCCCGGTCTGCAAGGCCAGGGCACTGGCTTGCCGGACGATACCGTCGTTGCGCGCCAGCCCTTCGTCCGAGGTATCGGCCACATCCACCGCGGCCACGACCTGGCGCGGCAATGCCGGCCTGGCGGCGCCCAGCAGGTAGACCGGGGTCGGGCAGTGGCGCAGCAACTGCCAGTCCAGCGGGGTGAAGAACGCGCGCTTGAGCACCGGCTCATGCTCGACCTGCTTGAGCAGCAGGTCGGGCTGCATCTCCTGCACATGCGCCAATATGTCGTCCTGCACGTCGCTGCTCCAGGCAACCTCGGTCGTGACCTGCACGCCCGAGGCGCGCAAGGCACTCACCTGGTTTTCCAGTTGTTGGTGTTGGGTTGCCAGATAGGCCTGCCTGGCAGCTTGATGATCACCCGTTTCCAGCAGCCTGAGTTTGTCCAGTGACTCCAGCAGGGCGACAATGTGCAGGCTGGCAGAACTTGAACGGGCCAGCGCAGCCGCCTGCTCCAGGGCGCCAGCCTGGCGCAGCAGCGGGCGCATTACCAGCAGCAGGCGTTGATAGTGGCTCATGATTGCCTCCAACGGTCGGTTGGCCTGTCACTCAGGCAGCGGGGGTTGCATGGAAGGGGGGTTCTTTTCAGGGATATCGGTCATGGTGGCTTCGGTCAGCAGCAGGATGCTGGCGACCGAGACCGCATTTTCCAGGGCGATGCGCACTACCTTGGTGGGGTCGATAATGCCCGCCTCGTACAGGTCGACATAAGCGTTGGCTGCGGCATCGAAACCGATGCTACCCGTTTCGGCGAGCATCCGAGCCACCACCACGCCGGCATCCACGGCGGAATTCTCGGCGATCATCCGCGCCGGCGCTTCCAATGCACGCCGCAGAATCTGCAAGCCTGTACGCGTATCGCCTTCGCTGCCCGCCTCTTCGGCAAGCAATGCTGGCACCGCCTTGAGCAAGGCAAGGCCAGCGCCTGGCACGATGCCTTCGGCGATCGCCGCACGGGTGGCAGACAAGGCATCGTCCAAGGCGTCCTTGCGCGCCTTCATCTCGGCTTCGGAGGGCGCGCCAACGCGAATCACCGCAACCCCGCCGGCAAGCCTGGCCAGGCGTTCCTGCAGTTTTTCCCGGTCGTAATCACTGCTGCTCGCGTCGATCTGTGCACGGATCTGCGAAACGCGGGCAGCAACCGCTTGCTGGGTGCCCTTGCCGCCGATCAGCGCGGTGCTGTCCTTCAACACCACGGCGCGGTGAACCTGACCCAGCTGGGACAGTTGCAGATGTTCGAGATTGACGCCCAGCTCTGCCGATACCACGGTGGCGCCAGTGAGCACGGCAATGTCCTGGAGCATTTCCTTGCGCCGTTCACCAAAGCCTGGTGCTTTTACGGCTACCGCGCGCAACACGCCGCGAATCTGGTTGACCACCAACGTGGTCAGCGCCTCGCCGTCGATATCCTCGGCAATCACCACCAACGGCTGGCCGCTCTTCGCCACTTGCTCGAGCAGTGGCAGCAGGTCGGCCAATGCGCCAATCTTGTGGTCGCACAGCAGCACGCAGGCATCGGTCAGCTCGACCTGCATCTTCTCGGTATCGGTGACAAAGTACGGCGAAACATAACCTCTGTCGAAGCGCATGCCATCCATGATGTCGACCACTGTCTCGGTGGTCTTGGATTCCTCCACGCTCACTACACCTTCCACCCCGACCTTCTCCAGCGCATCGGCGACCAGCTGCCCGATCAAGGGATCGTTGTGCGCCGACAACGTGGCCACCTGGGCCTTTTCCTTGAGCGTACTGACCGCGCGTGACTGCGCCAGCAATGCCGCCATTACCAGCGCAAGGCCTTTGTCCAGGCCACGCTTGAGGTCGATGGCACTGGCGCCGGCCACCACATTACGCACGCCATCGGCCAGGATTGCATGGGCAAGTACCGTCGCGGTGCTGGTGCCATCGCCAACCGCCTCTCCGGTGCGCTCGGCCGCTTGGCGCAGCATCTGCGCCCCCAGGTTTTCCTCGGGGTCCTGCAGGTCGACCCGCTTGGCGATGGACACTCCGTCATTGCACACCGTCGGCCGTCCCCAGCTGTTTTGCATCAGTACCGATTTCGACTTGGGACCCAGGGTGACGCGCACGGCATCGGCGAGCTGGGTGGCGCCACTGAGGATTTTTTCCCGCGCAGCCGATCGGAAGAGGATTTTGCTATGCGGCATGATTTCGACTCCCGTACAGGCCAGGGGATGGACCACTCTGATGCTGCCAGCATCCCCTTCCCCTTCGCCTGGCGCTTGATTTTTATCAATCGCACCGGGTCATCATGCGCCTCAGCGCCGGTCCAGATGCCGGTACAAGGCATCCTCCTGTTCAAAATGCAGCTTCACCAACGTGTCCAGGCGAATAAGCTGATGCTGGATCTCCTCGGCACTTGGCGTGGCTGCTGCCTGTGCGAAATCCCCGCTCATGCGCGCCAACAAATGGATCAACCGGAAAATTTCCCGGTGCGTGTGGCTCATCGCCGCAAGCGGATCCTCACCGCCTATGTACCGGCTCAGCAGTGGGTATAACCGACGCTCGTCATCCCGCTCATGCCGCTCCAGCACGTCATGTAATGCGGCAATGAGCGCAGCCAGGTCGGTGCGCGCCTGAAGCACAGGGCGGCTGGAAAAATCCCGAGCCATCTGGCTCAGGTCTGTCAAAAGGCTTTGCAGCTGCCGATGCTCGTCCTGCAGGCGGTCCAGGTCACCACTGGCAAGCCCGTTGCGGCCATCGCCGCCCCAGGGCCCGAGCGCGCGCAATGCATTGAGGATGATCAGCAGGTCGATGCCTTCCTGCAGCACGGCACCCATCACCGCTGGCAGGTAGCCTGCTGCGGCAATGAGCATCGCCAGCATTGACAAGCTCATGCCAACCCAAACCCCCTGCCGGGCGATGTGCACGGCATTGCGGGCAATGTCCAGTGCCTCGACCAGGCGGCCCAGCCGGTCGACCAGCAGGACCACGCCGGCCGCCTGCGCCGAGGCAGTCACCCCCGCGGCCCCCATGGCTACACCGACATCGGCCGCAGCAAGCGCCGGTGCATCATTGATGCCATCGCCAACCATCAGTGTCGGCCGTTCGCGGCAACCTTCCCGCACCAGACGCGTCTTGTCTTCGGGCGAAAGGCCGGAACGCAGTTCATCAATACCCGCCCTCAAGGCAATCGTTTCGGCCGTTTGCGCCCGATCGCCCGTCAACATGACGATCTTGTCGATCCCCCGCGACCGCAGCAGGCGCAGGGTCTGAGGGGTCTCCTGGCGTACATCGTCGGCCAGCCGCAACATCGCTTTCAACTCGCCATCTATCGCCACGAAACTGCCACTGCTGGCCAGATAATCCAGTT
This sequence comes from Pseudomonas oryzicola, assembly GCF_014269185.2. Classification (NCBI taxonomy): domain Bacteria; kingdom Pseudomonadati; phylum Pseudomonadota; class Gammaproteobacteria; order Pseudomonadales; family Pseudomonadaceae; genus Pseudomonas; species Pseudomonas oryzicola. Next base: position 2,552,057 of record NZ_JABWRZ020000001.1, on the reverse strand, counting down.
GCCGCAAGCGCGCCTGCACCCAGCGATCATGGTCTTCCGCGCCCTGCACGTAGGCCAGGGTACCCAGGCGCACGGCCCTGCCCTGCACCTGGCCGGCAAGCCCCTGGCCTGGGCTTTCCTCTACCTGTTCCGGCGCCGTCAGCGCCAGGTCGCGCGAGCGGGCAGCGTGAACGACAGCCTGGGCAATCGGATGGGTGGATGCCTGGGCCAACGAAGCTGCCCATTGCAGTACCTGCAGCGGCATACCCTCCCCCTTGAGCTCGATCGACTGCAAGCGGGCTTGGCCGCTGGTCAAAGTGCCAGTCTTGTCGAGAAACACCTGGCGGACCCCGGCAAGTGCTTCCAGTACCTCACCGTCACGGACGAGGATATTGCGCCGAGCCGCGCGCGAGATGCCCGACAGAATGGCAATCGGTACAGCCAGGATCAGCGGGCATGGGGTGGCGACCACCAGCACGGCCAGCACCCTCTGGACGTCGCCACTGGCCCACCAGGCGAACGCCGCGAGCAGCACCGTCAGCGGAATGAACGCCAACGCGTAACGGTCGGCCAGGCGCACGAACGGTGCCCGCGACTGGCGTGCCGCCTCGGCCAGGCGCACGATGCCGGCATAGGTGCTCTGCGCCGCGGTATGTGTTGCCAGCAGCAATAGCGGCGCGCCGACATTGACCACTCCACTGGCAACCCGCTCGCCGGCATGGCGCGTTACCGGTAACGATTCGCCGGTCAATGCGGCCTCGTCCAGCGTTGCGTGAGCGCTCTGTAGCCGGCCATCCACCGGTACTATCTCGCCCAGGCGCACCAGCACGGTCTGTGCAGGTTGCACCTGGTCCACCGCAACCTCACGCAGGCCGTCCTGTTCCCGAACCCAGGCATGCTGGGGCGCGCGATCGATCAGTGCGCGCAACTCACGCTCTGCATGATGCAGGCTGAACGATTCCAGCGCACGACCAGTGGCCAGCATCAGTGCGAGCACGGCAGCCACCAGCATTTGCTCCAACGCCAAAGCGGCGGCGATTGACAGTAACGCAATCAGGTCGATGCCGGTTTGGCCCTTCGCCAGGCGCCTGGCCATTTCCACCGCCAGCACCAAGGCCATGATGGTGCCACCCGCCGCCCAGGCCACAGCGGCCCACGCAGGCCGCTGGACCGCATAGGCCATCCCCCCGGCCGCCAATGCCAGTACACAGGCCAGCAGCAGGCCGGGGTTCAACCATCGTAGCGCCATGGCGGCTACTTGCGTCTGGCCTGTTGCAGCAGTTGCTGGACCTGCTCCTGGGCCTGCGTCGCCCTGCGCAGCGCTTCGTTGGCCGTCTGCTCGACCAGGTCGATGCGGTAGCACACCTGGTCGGCACGCAAGCGGGCAGTGGCAGCGTTGTCCTCTGCCGACTCCAGGCGCGCGTCGTACTCTTCAGCGTGCCATGGGGTACAGGCGGCGCTGGCCAGCAGCAGGCTCGCCCACCCCACAAGCAGATAGCGTTGCATGGACATACCCTCACGCGTGGCGGAATACCCCAAGTATCGGTGGCGAGGCCTGCGGTGGCCTGACATTTGTCAACCTGCGAAGGCGCGTGCAAGTTGTTCTGGCTGTCTTGACCTTTATCAATCACGCCGTTCGGCGCAAGGGTAGAAACAAAGACTCAGGGCCACCCGGCCCACCTCTTGACCTGCTACCGGAGCCGAACATGAACGACCTTGACTTGCGAGACCTGGTGCTCGAAGAGCTGGAATTCAAACCCGATATCAATGCCGCCAGCATCGGTGTGACTGTGCAGGACGGTGTGGTCACGCTGTCCGGCCATGTCAACAGCTACGCCCAGAAAGTCAGTGCCGAGCGCACCGTCAAAGCCATCAAAGGCGTGCGTGGGCTGGCCGAGGAAATCGAGGTACGCCTGAACAAGCTTGAAGGTACGGCGGACGACACGATTGCCAGTCGCGCCCTGAAAATCATCGCCTGGAGTTCGGATGCCAATGTGGAAGGCATCAAGGTCACCGTGCACAAAGGTACCGTGACCCTGGAAGGCCAACTCGACTGGCAATACCAGAAGGAGGAGCTCGAACAGGCGGTCTGGCGGCTGTCCGGCGTGGTCGGCGTGCACAACCGCATCACCCTCAAAGCCCGGGCTGACGTGGGTGATATCAAACGCCATATCGAAGACGCGCTCAAACGCAGTGCGGAAATCCAGGCCGAAGGCATTCGCGTCAGCGTCAACGGCGGCGTAGTCAGGCTGGAAGGCAAGGTGCACCTGCTGCGCGAGCGGGAGGTAGTCGAACGCGCAGCCTGGTCGGTGCCTGGTGTGAGCAAGGTCGAAGACTATCTGCTGATCGCCTAGCCTTGCAGCGTGGTGGAGGGATGAGCATGAACAAGGACCAGCCCTGGAAGTTCTATCTGCTGGCAGTCGGCTTGTCGGTGCTGGCGGCGGTCCAGTTCGGCCTGTTCAGCCAACCGGCGGTGCAGGCCATCCCTTACAGCCAGTTCCTGCAGTTGCTGGAACAGCAGAAGGTCAGTGACCTGCGCGTCGAGCACGAGCGCATCCTGGGCAAGCTGCAGGAGCCCATCAACGGGCGTTCGGCATTCTCGACGGTACGTATCGACCCGGCGTTGAGTGAGCAACTGGGGCGCTCGGGCGTGGCGTTCACCGGCGTCGCCGAGGACACCGCGCTGGCGAGCCTGCTGGGCTGGTTCATGCCGCTGCTGATGATGCTGGCGCTGTGGTACTTCCTGTTCCGTGGCCTCGGCCAGAAACAGGGCCTGGGCGGGTTGATGGGCGTCGGCAAGTCACGCGCCCGGGTCTATGTCGAGCGGGACACCAAGGTGACCTTCGCCGATGTGGCCGGCATCGATGACGTCAAGGAGGAGCTGACCGAAATCGTCTCCTTCCTGCAGAACCAGGCTTGGTACGCTCGCCTGGGGGCCCATGTGCCCAAGGGTACCCTGCTGGTCGGCCCACCCGGTACCGGCAAGACCCTGGTCGCCAAAGCCATCGCCGGGGAAGCTGCCGTGCCGTTTTTCTCGATCTCCGGCTCGGAGTTCGTGGAAATGTTCGTTGGCGTGGGCGCTGCGCGGGTGCGCGACCTGTTTGAACAGGCCCGCCAGGCGGCACCTTGCATCATTTTCATCGATGAACTGGACGCCTTGGGCAAGATGCGCGGCATCGGCAGTTTCGGCGGCAATGACGAGAAGGAACAGACCCTCAACCAACTGCTGGCCGAGCTGGATGGCTTCGACCCGCGTGAAGGCGTGGTGCTGCTGGCGGCAACCAACCGCCCCGAGGTGCTCGACCCGGCACTGCTGCGCGCCGGGCGCTTCGACCGGCAGATCCTCATCGACCGGCCCGACCGCAAGGGCCGCCTGGCGATTCTCAAGGTGCACCTGCGCAAGATCGTCTACCAGCACGACCTGGACTGCGAGCGCATTGCCGAAATCACCCCCGGACTGACCGGCGCCGACCTGGCCAACCTGGTCAACGAGGCGGCCATCGTCGCCACCCGGCGCGCCAGCCAATGGGTTGAACTGCAGGACTTCACTGCGGCGATCGAACGCCTGGTGGCGGGCGTCGAACGCAAGGGCAGCGTGCTGCGCAGCGACGAGCGCCAGGTAGTGGCATACCACGAAATGGGCCATGCCCTGGCCGCCAGCAGCCTGCCGGCCATGGACCCGGTGCACAAGGTGTCGATCATCCCCCGCGCAGCCGGCGCGCTGGGGTATACCTTGCAACGGCCGACCGATGACCGCTTCCTGATCAGCACGCAGATGCTGCGTGACCGCATGGTGGTGCTGATGGCCGGGCGCGCCGCTGAAAGCCTGGCGTTCGGCCAGGTGTCCACCGGCGCTGCCGACGACCTGGGGCGTGCCACCGATATCGCCCGGCAACTGATCACCCGCTTCGGCATGAGCCCGACGTTGGGCCAGGCGGTGCTGGAGCGGCAACAGGCAAGCTATCTGGGCGAATCGATCTTGCGCCAGGAACGCAAGGACTACTCGGAACAGACTGCTCGCGAGATCGACCTGGGGATCCGCGACCTGCTGGAAGAAGCCTATGGCCGCGCCCGGGCATTGCTCGAACAACGCCGCGACGATCTGGAAGCAGGTGCGCGCCTGTTGCTCGCCAGGGAGACTATCACCCCCGAGGAATTCCCGCCATTGCTGCCGCAGGCCAGTGAGCCGGCCACCTATACTCTGGTCGACACCTCGAAATGAACCGTCAGGGCCAGCCAGGGTATCTGCAATGCTGACCGTCACCTTGATCAACATGCTGGTGGTGATTGTGGTGGTGATCATTCACTACGAATGCCTGCTGCGCCTGAACGACTGGCTCCCGCGGCTCAAGCTGTGGAGCCGGTTTCGCATAGTGGTGGGGGTATTCGGCGCGCTGCTGGCGCATGCCCTGGAGGTGTGGTGCTTCGCAGTGGTCTACTACCTGATGAACCATGCCGAGGGCTGGGGCAGGCTCAGCGGCAACTTCGACGGCAGTCTGCTCGATTGTGTGTACTTTTCCTTCACCACTTACACCACGATAGGCTTCGGCGATATTGCCCCCAGCGGCCATCTCAAATACCTCACTGGCCTGCAGGCGTTGACGGGCCTGGTGCTGATCACCTGGACCGCCTCGTTCCTGTTCCTCGAGATGCAGAAGTACTGGAAGGCCAAGTAACACCCGTCACCCACGGTTCGCCGGCGAGGTCCAGCGCCACTGGGCCACCTCCGGCATATCCTCACCATGCTCGATCAGGTACAGCTTGTGCTTCTCCATGGTCGACCAGTAGCGGGCCCGCGCCTGTTCCACTTGGGGCTGCAGGCGCGGTACATGCTCGAAGACATCGAGTACCAGCTGGTAGCGGTCCAGATTGTTGATCACCGCCATGTCGAACGGCGTGGTGGTAGCACCCTCTTCGCGAAAACCTCGCACATGGAACCGTTGGGGGTTGGCACGCTTGTAGATCAGGCGATGCACCAACGCCGGGTAACCATGGAAGGCAAAGATCACCGGCTGATCCTCGGTGAACAAGGCAGTGAAGTCACGGTCGGACAAGCCGTGGGGGTGCTGTTGCGACACCTGCAGCGCCATCAGATCGACAACATTCACCACTCTCAGCCGCACCTCAGGCGCCTGTTCGCGAAGCAGCGTCACCGCTGCCAGCACCTCCAGCGTCGGCACATCGCCGGCGCAGGCGAGCACCACCTCGGGCGCATCGTCATCATGGCTGGCCCAGGCCCAGCGACCGATACCCGCCTGGCAATGCACCGCAGCGGCTTCCCCGTCGAGCCATTGCCATTCCAGCTGCTTGCCGGCAACGATGACATTGATGTAGTTGCGGCTGCGCAAGCAATGCTCGGCCACTGACAACAGGCAGTTGGCATCAGGGGGCAGGTAGATTCGCGCAACATTGGCCTTCTTGTTGGCCAGCAGGTCGAGGAAGCCAGGGTCCTGGTGCGAGAAGCCGTTGTGGTCCTGGCGCCACACATGCGAAGTCAGCAGGATGTTCAACGACGCAATCGGCTTGCGCCACGGCACCTCGGCAGCGGTCTTGAGCCATTTGGCATGTTGATTGATCATCGAATCGACAATGTGGATGAAGGCTTCGTAGCAGGAGAACAGGCCGTGCCGGCCGGTCAACAGGTAGCCCTCCAGCCAGCCCTCACAGATGTGCTCACTGAGTATCTCCATGACCCGGCCCTGTGCCGAAAGGTGTTTGTCATCGCTACCGCAGGTATCCAGCCACATCTTGTCGGCAGCCTCGAACACTGCGTCCAGACGGTTGGACGCCGTTTCATCGGGGCCGAACAGTCGGAAGTTGTGGGACAACCGGCTGTTTTTCATGACATCGCATACATACCTGCCCAACACCCTGGTCGCCTCGGCCCGTACCTGCCCCGGCCCTGTCATCGACACGCAATAGTCCGCGTAGCGCGGAAGATCCAGCGCCCGCAGCAGCATCCCCCCGTTGGCATGCGGGTTCGCACTCATGCGCCGGCGGCCGCAAGGCGCCAGCGCGGCCAGCTCGGGCAGCAACGCGCCTTGCGCGTCAAACAGCTCTTGCGGACGGTAGCTTTCCAGCCATTGCTGCAACTGTAGCAAGTGCGTCGCTTGGCCAAGGTCCGCGAGGGGTAACTGATGGGAGCGACAGGTACCTTCGACGCGCTGCCCGTCGACGTATCTGGGCCCGGTCCAGCCCTTGGGCGTACGCAGCACAAGCACCGGCCACAAAGGCCTGTCGATGGCCTGAGGGTTTTCGGCGTGGCGCGCAAGGCGCTGAATCTGGCAGATCTTCTCGTAGATGACCTCCAGAGTCCTGGCCAATGCGCGGTGGACCTCCATGGGTTCATCACCTTCGACGAAATAGGGGTCATAGCCATACCCGTACATCAGGCTGGTCAACTCATCTTCGCTGATCATGGACAGCACAGTCGGGTTGGCGATCTTGTAGCCATTCAGATGCAGAATTGGCAGTACCGCCCCGTCCCGGGCGGGGTTGAGAAACTTGTTGCAGTGCCAGCTGGCTGCCAGCGCGCCGGTTTCCGCCTCACCATCGCCAATGACGCACGCCACGATCAATTGTGGATTGTCCAGCGCAGCACCATAGGCATGCACCAACGAGTAACCCAGCTCTCCCCCTTCGTGGATGGAGCCTGGGACATGCGGGCCGACATGGCTGCCAATACCATAGGGCCATGAAAACTGCCGAAACAGCCGGGTCATGCCAAGCACATTGCGTTCGATCGCCGGGTTCAGCTCGGTATAGGTACCGTCAAGATAGGCCTGGGCAACCAAGGCCGGCCCCCCGTGGCCGGGGCCGGTGACGAACAGGACGTTGAGGTCGTACTGGCGTATCAGCCGGTTCAGATGGGTATAGATCAGGTTGAGCCCCGGTGAAGTTCCCCAGTGCCCCAGCAACCTGGGCTTGATGTCGGCCAGCGTCAGCGGGCTTGCCAACAAGGCGTTACCCTGCAGGTAGATCTGGCCAACGGTCAGGTAGTTGGCGGCTCGCCAATAGGCATCCAGCCCTTCAAGTTCCTCGGTACTGGGAAAATCGCTCATGCTCGCCTCCTGTGGGGAATCATCCCCGCGCGCTCACAGATCCTCACCGCGCAGGTCTTCCTCCCGCCGGCTTTGCTGACGAATCAGCAGCGACAGTTCGTGCAGGTTGTCTGCCAGCAGCCCTACCAGGTCGTCCGCAGTGGCGATGCCGACCAGCAGGCCGAAGTCATCCACCACCGGGATGCGCCGGATGTTGGCCCGCCGCATGTTCAGGATGACATCGAACAGGTCTTCATTCTGGTTCGCAGTGATCAATGGTCGTGGCAGCACATCGATCGCCTGCAGGTCCTCCTGGTCCGGTGGGTTGCGCGCAATGATCCGCAAGGCCAGGTCACGATCGGTGATCAGGCCGACGGGCCGGAAACGCTCGCGGTCGACCGGCTCGGCCAGTACCAGGTCGCCGACGTGATACTGGTTCATCATGCGTGCCGCAGCGTAGATGGAGATGCCGGGTGGTGCAGTGACCACATCCCGGTTGCAATATCTGCCAATGGACATGCTGGTTACCTCTGCTGGATGGAGCGTCCCTGCTCCTGAAAGTGACCGGACCGTCATTTACTTGCTGCTGTTGATCGGGATCACCTTTTCCGGGTGAATCGCCTCGGCACGTTTGGGCAGATGCACCAGCAGCACGCCTTTGGCGAACTGCGCGTTGATCTTCTCGGCGTCGACCTCAGGAGGCAGCTGGAGCACTCGCTCGAAACTGCCATAATGGCGCTCACTCAGGTGATATTCCTTGCGTTTCTCATCGACCTCCTGATGCTTCTCGCCGCGAATCACCAGGTTGCCATTGACCAGCTTGATCTCGATGTCCTTGTCGTCCACACCCGGCAGTTCGGCACTGATGCGGTACTCCTCGGCCTGCTCGCTGATATCCATCGCCGGCATGCCATGGGTGAACAGGTCACGCCGCCAGAACGGCTCGACATCGAACGGCGTGTGGCTGAACGGCATGCGCAATGGCCGCCGCCCGAAATCCTCGAACAGGCCGTCGATCTGACGGCGCAATTGCTGAAAAGGCCGCCAGAGATCAGCAGGTTCGCTGCTGGGCGGCGCAGCTTTCGCTGGCGTGGCGGCTGGAGTGACAGGTACTTTCTTGGCTGCTTCCGACATGGCGCGCTCCTCGAATAAGTAATGCCTCCCAGGGAGACGCCTTCGATCTTGCGCGGCACGGCAGCCCCTTGCTTGACCTTTGTCAACCTGCGTGAAGCCACGGTCACCTGCCGGTTTGATCCTGGTCAAAGCGTTGCCATGGCCTGGGCATAGGCTGAATCAAGCAAGGTCACCACATACAGTGCGAGGCGACTATGGGCCGGGGCGGCAGTGCAAGCGTCCGCTTACTCGAGGCGGTGCCGGGCTCCGGTACCCAGCAATACCTGCGCCTGGCCCTTTGCAGCCCGCAACGTAGCGAAGCGATGCCAGGCCAGTACTGCCTGCTGAGCAGCCACAACGAATGCTGGCCCTGCAGTTATGTGAGCCTGCCTGGCGCCAGCGGTCGCTTTCTGGTGGCCACCTGCAGCGTGAAACCCGTGGGGCAGGCCGGTGACCTGTTCGGCTATTCCGGGCCGCTTGGCAACGCCTGGCCGCTGCCCCTGCAAAGCGCAAGGCTGCTGGCCATCAGCCGCGCCGAAGGCCTGTTGCCGCTGTTGGCGGTGCTGGATGAAATCCGTTGCTGGCTGCCTTGGGTCCAGGTGAGCTTGTCTCATGCGGGTATCCCTGCCGAACGCCTGCCAGACGCTTGTCCAACCTGGCTTGCGGCGCTGGCGCACGACAGCAGCAGCGGCTGGCTGCAATTGCAGCGAACGCTGGACACCTTTCGGCCGGACACGGTGTATTGTTGCGCGCCACCCCAGGTGGCGCGCCAGGCTGCCCGCCTGTGCTGGCAGACAGGCATTGCCGCGCAGCGCATCTGGTTGCGCACGGATCATCTGCCACGCCCAGCCTGGGGCGGCCCGCCCCACCTGGAGTGGCCTGTGCAACGCTATGACCGGGTGCTGGCGGCACTCAAGTGGGTTCCTCCAGGCGGGTGAGGTTGGCCAGGCCTTGCGGGTCGACAAGCCTGACTTCGCGCCCGCTGCATTGCAGAAACCCGGCCTGGGCGAAACGACCGAACAGCCGGCTGACGGTTTCCAGGGTCAGGTCCAGGTAGTTGGCAATATCGCCGCGCGACATCGGCAGGTTGAACACATCAGCCCGCAACCCGCGCGCCTGGTAACGCGCCGACATGCCCAGCAGGAAGATCGCCAGCCGCTGCTCGGCACGCCCGTGGCAGCAGCGCAACTGCTCGTCCTTGCCCTGGATGCCCAGGCTGAGCATATGCAACAGCTGATAACGCAGCCCCGGAATCTGGCCGGAGAGATCCATCAGCTGGTCGAGCCTGATGGCACAGACCAGCGAGACCTCCAGCGCCACAGCAAAGCCTCGGTAATGACTGGCGCCGATGGCATCCAGGCCCAGCATTTCACCGGGCAGGATGAAGCCGCCGATCCGCTCGTTGCCATCGGCGTCGAGCAGAAAGTGCTTGATTGCCCCCGAGCGCAGGGCAAATACCTGTTCCATCGGCTCTTCGGCCTTGAACAGGTACTCGCCGCGCTTCAACGGGCGGTTGCGGCGAACGATGCGCTCCAGCCTGTCCACTTCCTCCGCACTCAGGCTGGCGGGCAGACAAAGTCGGCTCAACGAGCATGCAAGGCACTTCACATGGGGCCTCGCCCCCAGATCCATAGGGCCTGACATGATGACGCCTCCGCCTTTTGCGCGTGGCCATATATTCAAACTAGCTGGCGCACTGACTGTTTGCGGGGTTGGCGACCAAGGGTCGGCCGCCCCACGGCGGGAATTGATGCAGGTCAAACCCAGCCAATGCACCTGCTGCATGCTCTAGCGTCGCGTAATGCATTACCCCTGCTTGCCTACAGAGCGGCCATGCCAACCAAGAGGGTGCCTATCATGCAAATCCGTAGCCTGGTTGTCGTTGCACCCAGTCAGAATCGCTACAGTGCGGCCATGGAACAGGCGATCGACCTGGCCACGGCCGTCGACGCCACGGTGACGGTGGCCATCCTTGGCTCGGCCGGGTCCGACGGAAAGCGCGTCGACATTCGGGCTCGCCAGAAAAGCCTGGCCACGGACCTGCTCGACAGAGGCGTTCGCATCAATGCCGAAGTCGTTGTGCTCAAGCCTGGGGTGAATGCGCTGGTCAGGCTTGCCAAGGCATGCACCGCCGACCTGCTGATCCTGGACCCGGCGCTGGTGCAGGCAGACGCTGGCGCCGACTTCGTGCTCATGCTGATGCAGCAGGCGCCCTGCCCCGTGCTGTCAGCGCAGGAACAGCCCATTCGCAGTCATGGCAAGTTGTTCGTCGCCGCGCCAGCCAGCTGCGAAGACCTTGACCAGATAGCGCTGAACACGCATGTGGTTGCAGTGGCCAGGGCCATCAGCCAAGCGCGCAAGGCCCGCATGCATCTGTTCACCGTCTACGACCAGGCGGCTTTGCTGCGTCACAGCAAGCACTACAGCCTGGCGGAAATCCCTCGCTACGAAACCCTCGTGGCCGAGGTCAGAGGCTTTGCCGCGCAGCTCGGTATCCCCGCCGTTCATCATCATCTGATCGTCGGCGCCTGTGCCCATACCCTCTGCGCCTATGCCAATCGCTGTGGCTACGACCTGGTAGTGATCGCAAGCCCGCTGAACGCCCGGCAGCGCGATACGTTGAGCTATCTGATGAACCATTTGCAATGCAGCTTGCTGGTGGTCAATGCCAACGCCAGCGATGACCGCGTGGCCAACCTTCGCTCCCCAGGCCTGTTCGATTCGCTTGTTTCACCGGCCTAACAGGCGGTGCGCGGGCAATTGACAAGTATCAAGTCAGCGCAAGGCCGAAAGCCGACACTGAACGTCCCTTGTTCATAACACGCAGAGGACATTGCCATGGCGCCCGCCGAGACTTCCCGTCCACATACCCTGCCTTCGTTTCCGACGCCCGCTGGCGAGCACTGGATCGAAGCCCTGGAAAACGGCACCCACGTACTGATCCGGCCCTTGCAAGCCAAGGACCGGGAACGCGAGAGGGCCTTCATCGAACGCCTGTCGCCCGAGTCGCGGCATTTTCGCTTCCTGTGCCAGCTCAAGGAGCCCGGCGAGGCGATGCTCGACCAACTGATGAAGGTCGACCAGGACCGACAGGCGGCTTTCGTCGCCCTGGCCCATGTCGACGGCGAACTGCAGGAAGTGGGTATTTCCCGCTATGCCGCCTGCACAGACAAGGATGAATGCGAGTGCGCCGTCACCGTACTCGACAGCTGGCAGCACCACGGCCTGGGCCGCCTGCTGCTCAAGCACCTCACCGACCATGCCCGCGCCAAGGGCTTCCGGCAGATGTACTCGATCGACTCCGCCGCCAACCAGGCAATGCGCGATCTGGCCAAGGCGGCAGGATTCACCACGGCCACCGACCCGGATGACCCGAGCCAGGTGATCCACCGGCTGGTCCTGAACTGACCCCAGGGCCGCCGCACCATCATCCCTTGTGGCGCGGCGGCCTGCCTATGGGAGCATGCCCATGAACGGCCCCTCGAAAAAATTGATGGAAAGGCTCTATGGCCAGCAGTATCAGGTCGAAATCGCCGATATCGCGCCACTGCTGCATCAATATGCCGAACCCCTGCCGGACCTGGACACACCGGCCTTCGCGGCACTGTTCGACCGCTACGCTGACGCCCGGGTGGTCCTGCTTGGTGAGGCGAGCCACGGCAGCAGCGAGTTCTATCGCGCCCGTGCAGCGATTACCCGACGGCTGATCGAGCAGCATGGTTTCAACATCGTGGCCGTCGAGGCCGACTGGCCGGATGCCGGGCATGTCGACCAGTATGTCCGGGGCCTGGCGCATTCAGCATGGAAACGCCATATATTCAGCCGCTTCCCGACCTGGATGTGGCGCAACGGCGAAGTCAAGGCCTTTGCCCAGTGGCTGCATGGGCATAATCGCCTGCTCGCCGATGACCTTCGCGTGGAGTTCCGAGGGCTGGACGTCTACAGCCTGCGTAATTCCATCCATGAGGTGCTGGCCTATCTGGACCGGGTCGACTCAAAACTGGCCCATGAGGCCCGTCGGCGCTACGGTTGCCTGACGCCCTGGCAGGACGACCCGGCGCAATATGGCCACTTTGTCGAGCGGGGCGGCGTCATGCCTTGCGAGCAACCGGTAGTCCAGCAGCTGAATGTCATGCTCGCCGAACAACTCTCCGGGCTGATACGCAATGACGAAGCATTTTTCAATGCCACGCAGAATGCCCGGGTGATCATCGCTGCGGAGCAATACTACCGCGCCATCTATCGGGGGTCGGCCGCCTCCTGGAACCTGCGCGACCGGCACATGTTCGATACCCTGCGTGCGCTGCTGGAACGCCGTGGGCCGCACGCCAAGGCGGTGGTGTGGGCGCACAATTCGCATATCGGCAACGCTGGCGCTACAGAGATGGGCTGGAAAGGCCAGTTCAACATCGGCCAGCTGTGCCGCAACGCCTTTGGGCAAGATGCCGTGCTGGTCGGCATGGCCACCGGCCGAGGCCAGGTGGCCGCCGCCGACGATTGGGATGGCGACATGCATATCAAGAATATCCGGCCCCCCCGTGCAGACAGCTGGGAGCACCAGTTCCACCTGGCCGGCATACCGGCCTCCCTCACCGACTGGCGCGACCCGCAGCGCAAGGAGCTGCGTCGGATGTTGTCGACGCCGTTGCTCGAGCGCGCCATCGGTGTCATCTATCGCCCGGAAAGCGAACGGCTCAGCCATTACTTCGACGCCGTGCTGGCCGAGCAATTCGATGCCCTGCTGTGGTTCGAGCAAACACACCCGGTCAGTGCGCTGCCGTTACCGACACGCCAGCACCTGGAGCCGGAGGACGAGACCTATCCGTTCGGTGTGTGAAAGCCTGTGGCCAGGCTTCAGGCGGCTTGCAAGTGCGTGACAAACCAGTCGCCAGCAAGGGCGGCAGCCTTGCCCAGGGTGCCAGGCTCTTCGAACAGATGCGAAGCGCCCGGCACCACTTCAAGGCGATGCGCGCAATGCAAGCTGCGCCCAACCAGGCGGTTCAACTCCAGCACCTGCGCATCGTTACTGCCTGCAATGTGCAAAGTCGGCGCTTTCACCCGCGCCAGCACCGGCCCGGCCAGGTCCGTCCTGCCACCCCGGCTGACCACTGCCGCCACCACGCCCGGGCGCTCTGCAGCCGCACACAGCGCTGCCGCGGCACCTGTGCTTGCACCGAACAAACCAACGCGCAAGGTGTGCAGTTGCGGGTCGCGCCCAACCCAGTCGACGACATCGATCAAGCGCTTGGCCAACAGCGGGATGTCAAAGCGCAATTCACCGGTCTGGTTGTCCAGCTGCTGCTCGTCCTGCGTCAGCAGGTCAAACAGCAACGATCCCAGGCCACGTGCCGCGAGCCTGTCGGCGACGTACTGATTGCGTGCACTCAGACGACCGCTACCGCTGCCATGAGCGAAGATCACCAGTGCATGGGTAGCGGTTGGCAAACGCAGGTCGGCAAGCAATTCGACACCTGGCAGCTTCATTGTCTGCGATCGTACTTCAGTCATGTCCTCACTCCTGGGCAGGCCCTTGGACAGCAGCCTGCCTGTCAGCTTGGCGCATCAGCGCGGTGACTTCGGCGTCCGAAACCTGCGGGAAGTCCTGGTACCAGTAACCAACCGAAACCATCCGCTCGGGTACCAACGGGCATACCAGTTCATCCACTTCGCCGTACATCGCCTGCAACGTTTCCGGCGGCGCGACCGGCACCGCCACCACGATCCGCGCAGGTGACTGCGCGCGCACGGCCAGGATGGCCGCCCGCATGGTCGCGCCGGTCGCCAGGCCATCATCGATCAGGATCACCACCTGATCCTTGAGTTGCAGCGGTGGGCGGCCGCCCCGGTAAGCATGCTCCCGCCGCGCCAGTTCCCGGGTTTCCTCGGCGACCACAGCGTCGAACAGCGCCGGGTCGACGGGGTAAGCCCGCAACACGTCATCGTTGAGGAATGTCACACCGCCCGTGGCAATTGCGCCCATGGCAAGCTCGGGATGAAACGGCATGCCAAGCTTGCGCACCACCAGCAGGTCGAGACGGACCTTGAGCGCAATCGCCACTTCATAAGCCACGGGAACACCCCCACGCGGCAGTGCCAGCACGATCACGTCAGACCTGCCGTCATATCCGGCTAGCGGTTCGACCAGACAACGCCCGGCCTCGCTGCGGTCTGGGAACAGCGTTTGCAGAGCAAGGTCATGTGACATGGAAACCTCCCGCGCCGCCATGGGCGCCCATCGTTTCGGTTTGTGGCTGATGCCGAGTCATGGCGTGGTCGCCTGAGCCTCTTCGGGCAGCAGGTCGAACTGCGCCAGGCAGCGTTGCTCGTCATCGGCAGTCAGCGCCTGCAAGCCGGCCACTTCCTGCAGGGGGGTTCCGAGCAAGGCCAGGCGCAGCACCCCGTTGCGCTGCAAGAACGCCTGCGCCAGGCACGTGCACACCGGTTTGCCGACCAGCGCGGCAAGCTTCTCATCCTCGGGTATGTCCACCTGAGCCTGCAGATTGGCTGCGCAGCTGTCGACGATGCGCGCCGCCGCGTTCCCCGCCAACCACAAGGTCCCCCCGCCCAACAAAACCAGGAGCAACAGCATCGCCAACAGGATGTTCGACTCCCGGGTTACCGAGCGAAGGAAGGCCAGCCTGGCCTGCCAGCCGGTTGCCTGGCCAGCGAATATGGCCTTGCCCACCGTGCGCTTCACGCCCCGCTGCACCGCCCAGCCCAGCGCCACGCTCAACGCCAGCAAGGCCAGCAATACCGCGGGGTCGCGCATCGGCAGGCGCCAGCTCGGGCTGACTGCACGATAGGCGGACGCCGCCACCAGTAGAGCGACGATGGCCACGATCCAACCCAGGCTGCCTCTGGGCCGGTGCATCCAGGCCCGCAGTTTCGCCCTCGCTTGCGTATTCATGCATACCTCCCACACCGGGCTAGCGCACCGGGTCGATGGCAACGGTTTCCTGGTAATCGGGCACACACACCTGCCAACCCAGCTCAAGGCAGATCCGCCGTCGCAATGTGTCGGCGGCATGCGGTTCGCCATGAATGACGTAGGTCTGCCGCGGCGGCCGAGTGAAGCCACGCAACCATTCGATGATCTCGTCGGCATCGGCGTGTGCGGAGAGGGTGTCCATGGCATATACCTGCGCCCGGATGGGCACATCCTCGCCCTGCAGGCGCACGCTGTGGGCACCTGCAACGATATCGGCACCGCGCGTGCCGCCGGCCTGGAAGCCCGAGAACAGGATGCTGTTGCGCGGGTTGGGCGCCAGCGCCTTGAGATGGTGCAATACCCGCCCACCGGTCGCCATGCCACTGGCGGCGATGATCACGGCAGGCTCGCGCAACTGGTCCAGATGCCTGGATTCATCCACCGTACGGACGATATGCGTGCCCTTGCACATCGCGGCGCACTCGGCCAGGGTCAGTCGATGCTCGCTGCGGAACTGCTGATACAGCACAGTGGCGTCGGTGGCCATGGGGCTGTTCAGGTACACCGGTATATCCGGGATCAGCCGGTCGCGCTTGAGCTTGTACAGGTAGTACATGAGCAACTGGGCACGGCCAACGGCAAACGACGGCACCAGGGTGATGCCATGGCGCAGGAGCGTCTGGTTGATGACCTTGGCCAGATACGCCTCGGTCGACTCGGCGGGATGCTTGCGATCACCATAGGTGGATTCCACCAGCAGCACGTCCGCCGTCCTGACCAGCTCCGGCTCGCGCATGATCGGGTCCTGCGGGCGTCCCAGGTCGCCGGAAAACAGCAAGGTCTGCCCGTCGGCATGGATCTGCACGGTGGCCGCGCCGAGGATATGCCCGGCAGTGCGCAACAGCAGCTCCATACCCTCGGCAATCACCATTGGGTGGTGCAGTTCGACCGGGCGAAACAGTGCCAGGGCGCGTTTCGCATCCTCCTCGGTGTACAGCGGGCGTGCCGGGGTATGCTTGGAGTAGCCGTGGCGATTGGCGTGTTCGGCCTGCTCTTCCTGCAAGCGGGCGCTGTCGAGCAGGAGGATTTCCGCCAGGGCACAGGTCGCCGGGGTGGCATAGATCGGCCCGCTGTAGCCTTCGCGCGCCAGTACTGGCAGGTAGCCGCTGTGGTCGAGGTGGGCATGGGTCAGCACCACCGCATCGAGCGCCCGCAAGGCCGGAGGCAGCGGCTCCCAGTTGCGCAGGCGCAGCTGCTTGTAGCCCTGGAACAGCCCGCAGTCGACCAGTATCCGGGTACTGTCACGGGTCAACAGGAACTTGCTGCCGGTCACGGTGCCGGTGCCACCCAGAAAAGTCAGTTGCATGGCGAGGGCTCCCAGGTTTCGGCCGCCTCAGGATGAACCGCAAGCACACTGCACGGCGGACGGCCGACGATGCGCTCGGTGGTGTCACCCAGCAGCTTGTCCAGCCCCTTGGGCTGCACCACCCCCATCACCACCGCATCGATATCCAGGGCGGCCACCTGTTCACGGATGACCTGCACCGGGCCACCTTCGATAAAGTGCCGGCGGTCCGCTGCGACCCCTTCGGCATCGGCCAGTTCCGCGAACGGTTCCTGCAGTGCCTCGCGCATTTCATCGATCCAGGCCTGGGTGACGTTCATGTCCGAAGCGAATACCCCGGCCAGGTTGTACGCCGACAGCAGGTGCAATTGCGCGTCACACTGCAAGGCCAGGGCCTGGGCTGCACGGATCAGCCCCCGGTTGAAGTGTTCCTGGATGGCTGGCGTCTCGCTGAACGCGGTGTCCACGGCGACCAGGATACGTTGCGGCAACGACACCGCCGCCGCCGGCACGAACTGGGTGACGCCCTTGCAACCTCGCATCAACGCACAGTCCAGCGGGGTACTGAACAAACGGACCAGGGTCGCTGCAGCCTCGCTGTCCTTGATGACCATGTCGGGCTGCAGTTCGTTGATGTAGTCGATGGCCTGGCTGCGAATGTCGTCGGCGTGCAGGCTATCGACGGTCAGCGCGACGCCACTGTTGCGGTGCCGCTCGACCAGGGCCGCCAGGCGCTCGCGATAGACTTCGTACTGGCGCTTGATATCAGCCTCGTTCAGCCGCTCTTCGCGCAGCAGGTGTTCCTCGCTCGGCTCGAACAAGCCCAGCACGTGCACGCTGGCGCCGCTGACATGCGCCAGGGCCAGGCCCCTGCGCAACGCCGCGGAATGCGGATCGACCTCGGTGAGCAGCACCAGCAGTTGTCGATATTGACCCATGGCGAACCTCCGGGCTTGCGCGGCTGGGGGGTGATGCAGGAAATCTTCCGGCCACTGGCCTGATGCCGCTTGATGCAGATCAGAAAACCGCCACCCGGCCGGAACTTGACGATTGTCAGAACCGCACCGGCGCCTGGCGTTACAACAGCAGCAGCAGGCAAACATCAGCCAACCGGGAGGCGACATGAACGGGCAGCCAACTGAACAGCCCCAGGCGTGCGAGCACTGGGTCGAAAAGCTCGCGGACGGTACGCCAGTGCTGATCCGCCCACTGCGCGAGGAGGACCACGAAAGGGACAAGCGCTTCCTCAGCACCATCGCCTACGAAACCCGGCGGTTCCGTTTCATCGCCGGGCTGAGCGGCGGCTGGCCGAGCCTGGACACGCTGCGGATGCCGGTTGATTACCACCAGCGCATGGCCTACATCGCACTGGCGCATGTCGAGGGCAAGCTGGTCCAGGTCGGTGTCAGCCGCTATGCCGGCATACCTGGCAGCCAACAGTGCGAATGTGCGGTCGCGGTCGATGAAGCCTGGCAGCGCAAAGGCCTCGGCAGGCGCCTGATGACACACCTGATCGACGCGGCGCGCAGCAATGGCTACCAGTGCATGGTGTCCAGGGACCTGGCGAACAACTACGCCATGCACCGGCTGACCAAGGCGCTGGGTTTCACCTCACGCTACCTGGGCGGCGACGTCAGCGAGATCCTCCACGAGCTTGACCTGCGCAGTTGAAAACAAGGCCCTTGCGGGCCTTGCTGCTACCCCTGGGAACGCTCCGGCGATATCACCAGCACGCTGCTGGACAGCCGGTGCAGAACCCGCTCGGCGGTACTGCCGATGAACCAGCCGATACCATGATGGTGATAACTGCCCATGACCAGCACATCGATGTCATTGTTGTCCATGAACACGGCCAGGGCCTTGGCCGGGTCGCCTATGCGCATATGGCGGTGTTCGGCGGCGATCCCGTTGCGTTCGGCAAGCGCCTGGAACGCATCGCTCTGCACTTCGTGCAGGGTCTGGGCGAGGTTCGATTCGAACAGGAAGGAATGCTCGCGGCCACCGCCGGCGTCCACGTACATGGCGCCCAGATCGTAGACATACAACAATTCGATCTGCGCGTTGCACTGCAAGGCCAGCTTCAACGCTTCGCCGATGATCTGGTCATTGAAGCCTTCAAACTGGTCTTCCGGCCGGGACAGGTCGACCGCTGCAAGGATCTTGCGTGGCAGCGCATTGCTGGCCTTGTGCACCAGGTGCAGCGGGATGCGGGTTTCGCGCAGCAGCTGGATATCCAGCGAGGTGAACATGGCGCGCATCCACCAGGGCTCGTGTTCGAATGCCTTGATCAGCATGGCGAAGGGTTGTTCGCGCAAATGCACGAGTATTTCCTTCAACGGGTGCTGTACCCACACCACTTCCGTGGTAACCGTGACCCCGTTGCGCCGCATCGGTAGCGCCTGTGTCTCCAGCCATTCACGGTGTTGCTTGACATAGCCCTCGCGCATCACAGCCAGTGCCTGGTCGTTGACCAGGCCTGCCGTGGCCAGCCCTTCCAGGTAGTCGAAAGCGACGATGTGCAGCGCCATCCCCTTGGCCTTGGCCAGCGCTGCGGCACGGTCATAGACCGGGGTCCGGCGCATCAGCGGGGAGGCAATCAGCAGCAGTCTTTGCGGGGTTTCCATGGCACACCTCTGCGGTTGCGGTACGTAACGTGGAGCATCGGCCAACCGCGCCTGGCGGACTTGATGTTTGTCAAGCACAGCCCACTGCAGACAGACGGCATGGGCCACGGCACGCAAACTTGATGCGGATCAATATCCCAGCGTTTTGACGGCGCAGGCTATCTTCATATCCGCCCTGGGCCATACCCCGCTGTCGGCAGGGACGCCTTCGTGTTGCATCAGTCAGCAGTCGTCTAGCTCATGCATGCTTTGGAGGCTCCAATGAAGGTTTGCGTCGAGAACGATACCGAACAGAACCGCTGGTGGGTTTGCATAGACGATTGCCGGGTGAGTTTCAGAACGGCCGCCGAAGCCGAGCAGTTTGCCGAGCGGCTTACAACCCGCCTCAACGCCCCACACTCCCTTGACATGCTGGCCGACGCGCACCATGCGCGCGCAGCGAAGCACACCGACCTCCGATGCACGACGAGGCTCTGAACATGACCGGCCAACTGAAAGTCACGCTGCTCGACCCGCCAGCCCCGTTGCATGCGGCAAACCCCATCCACCTGAAACCGCTGGTGTCCCTGTGCAGGGACTGCCGTGTCAGCGGCCTGTGCCTGCCCACCGGCCTGCCCGTTCTCGACCACAGCTGCCTGGGCGCATTGATAGGCCCACGCATGCGCGTTCGCAAAGGCGCAGCGTTGTTCAATGCCAACGACCCACTGACCATGCTCTATGCGGTGCGCTGCGGCAGTTTCAAGACCAGCCTGAACAGCGTCGAAGGCCAGGGCGTGGTGATCAACTTCTGGATGCCGGGTGACGTGCTCGGCCTCGATGCGATTGCCACCGAGCGCCATGTGTGCGACGCCATTGCCCTGGAAGACAGCGAAGTCTGCCCGGTACCCTACCGCCGCCTGCAAACCCTGGCGCGAGAGTTTCCGGTGCTGCAGCAAAGCCTGAACCGCTTGATGAGCCGGGAGATCGTGCGCGAGCACCAGCGTGTGCTGATGCTGTGCAACCTCACCGCCGAACAGCGCCTGGCGAGCTTCCTGGTCGGGCTGTCGCGGCGCTTTGTCAGCCGCGGCTACTCGGCCCATGGCTTCATGTTGCGCATGTCCCGCGAGGACATGGCCTCGTACCTTGGCCTGCGCCTGGAAACCGTCTGCCGTTCGGTTGCCCGCCTGCGCGCGCTGGGCATCGTCAGCCTGCATGGGCGGCTGGTGGAAATTCTCGACCCGGCTGCGCTGATGGCCCTGGAACAAGGCGGCGGAGATGCTGCGCACAAGGACGCCACGAAGGCGCCATGCTCGACACCCTGACTGTCAGCCACGGCGCCGTAGCGCTGGGCATCGGCATGCTGGTCGGGCTAGAACGCGAACGCAAGAAAGGCCGCAACGAAGACCACGCTGCCGCCGGGCTGCGGACCTTCGCCATCACCGCCCTGCTGGGCTATGTCAGCATGCTGCTGGCCGGGGCGATGCTGGTCGGGGTGGCGAGCCTGGGCCTGGTGCTGATGCTGTGCATGCACTACCGCAAACATGCCGACAAGGACCCCGAAGTCACCAGCGAGATCGCCCTGCTGCTGGTGTTGACCCTGGGCGCGCTCAGCCTCGACGAGCCTGAACTGGCCACCGCAGCCGGGGTGGTGCTGACCGTGCTGCTGGCCCTGCAGCGGGAGCTTCATCATTTCGTGCTGCAGCAACTGAGCGAACAGGAACTGCGCGACGGCCTGATGCTGCTGACGGTAGCCCTGGTGGTGCTGCCGTTGACACCCGACCGGTTCCTGGGGCCGTACAACGTGCTCAACCCGCGCACCATCTGCACGCTGGTGGTGCTGCTGATGACGGTCGGTGCGGTGGGCCATGTCGCCATGCGCCTGATGGGCCCTCGCTACGGCCTGCCCTTGAGTGCAATCGCCTCGGGCTTTGCCTCAGGCTCGGCGACCATTGCCCTGCTGGCGCACGAAGCCCGGCGCCAGGAAGTTGCCGTCAGGGCCCTGGCGGCAGCGGCCGTGCTGTCCAACCTCGCCAGTATCACCCAGTTCGCCCTGGTCCTGTTCATCATCGACCCTCGGCTGGTGCGCCCGTTCGCGACCTCCATCGGGCTCGGTGCCTTGGTTACCGTGGTGTATGGCGTACTGCTGCTGGCCCCCTGGCGGGCCCCATCAGGCGGAGCCGCGGCGCATCAGGGCGACGGCGCCTTCAGCCTCTGGACAGCCCTGATCATTACCATTGCCCTCACCGGCATCGTCCTGTTCTCGGCGTTTCTGCTGGAACATCTGGGCCACGGCGGCGTCAGCATCGCGGCGTTCGTCAGCGGGCTGGGTGATGCCCATGCGGCCATTGCGTCGGTGGCCTCGCTGGTGGTGGCCGGGCGGCTGGAGATGGTCGATCTGGTGGTGCCGGGCATGATGGCCCTGACCGGGAATACACTGAGCAAATGCCTGTTGGCGCTCAGCAATGGCGGTTTACGATTTGCCCGTTATCTGCTGCCGGCCCAGGCGATCATCCTTGGCGCGATGTGGCTAGGGCTGCTCATGCGCTGACACAGCCTGCATGCCCGCTGGAGTCACACATCCAGCACGCCCCTGAGCAAGGCGTTGAGCACCGATGCCACATCACCGCGTTGGGTATCGAGCAGGCACACCGGCGCGCCGTCGAGTAACGCCTGCGAGAGCGCAGGGCCCTCGCCTGCCAGGGCCAGCGGGCAGGCGATCTCCATCTGCAGCCAGCGCAGGCGCTTGGCCAACGCGGCATGCGCCGGCCCTTGCAGCGCGACCACGAGCGCCGCAGGTTGTACCGCCGCACACACCAGCGCCACCTCTTCCAATGGCAGAGGCCCACCCAGGACCTCGATGCGCTGCTGCTCGCCACTGAGCACCAGTGCAGTGCCCAGCAGTACCAGCTCTGCCTGTTCGTCGCCAGCCACCAGCAGCACCCGCGGCGCCGCAGCCTGGTTCAACTGCAGGCGCAGCAGCAGCCGGGCACGCAGGAAAAAATCGAGAAACAGCCATTGGCTGCGGGCCCCCGGCGCGTTGCTGCTGCGCAGTTGCTGCCACACCGGCAGCAACACCTGCCTGAGCACGGCCACTTTCGGCAACAGCGTGAACAGCTGCCCGTGCAGCGCTTCCAGCGCCTGTACATCGTAAGCGGCAGTCGCCCGCGCCAGCGCTGCGCGCCAATCGGCGAACTGCTCGTCACCCTGCCGGCACTCGACAGGCTGCCGTTCGAGCAACGGCCCCACCTTGCTGATCGGCAGGCCATTGGCAGTCCAGCGCAGGATATCGCGGATACGTTGTACATCGCCGGGCGTGTACAGGCGGTGGCCGCCTTCGGTGCGATGCGGCTGAATCAGCCCATGGCGGCGCTCCCAGGCACGCAAGGTAACCGGGTTGATGCCTGTCAGGCTGACCACGTCACGCATGGGCAGCAAATCGGTGGGGGTGGTTTCAGTCATACAGGAGTTCGTCCGCAAGGTGTGCCCATTCTAGCCTCATCCACCCCTTCTGCGGCGAGCCAGTATGGGCCATCATGTGGAAAACGCGCCGCCTGCCCTGACGAGCCAGACGACGCATGTGCGAACATACTCCCGGGTAGGCTCGAATGATCAACGCAAAGCTCCTGCAACTGATGGTCGACAACTCCAACGACGGCATCGTCGTGGCCGAACAGGAAGGCAACGACAGCATTCTCATCTATGCCAACCCCGCGTTCGAACGGCTGACCGGTTATCGCAGCGACGACATCCTGTACCAGGATTGCCGCTTCCTGCAGGGTGATGACCACGATCAGGTGGCCCTCGAACGCATTCGCGAAGCGATCCGTGAGGGCCGCCCTTGCTGCCAGGTGCTTCGCAATTATCGCAAGGACGGTAGTTTGTTCTGGAACGAGCTGTCCATCACCCCGGTGCACAATGACGCCGATGAACTGACCTATTACATCGGCATCCAGCGCGATGTCACGGCGCAGGTGCATGCCGAGCAGCGGGTGCGAGAGCTGGAGGCGGAAGTCGCGGAGTTGCGTCGGCAGCTAGCCGTACAGAAATCTTGAACAAATAATTGTACAAGGCCGTTGCGCTTGTACAATTTTAGCCATAGGCTTCAGTCATACCTGTACACATCATGTGATTTGTACAGATTTAACTGGAGCTGCACATGTCCGTCTACCTTCAGCGGTTCGCCGAGCGGTTCGCCTGCCTTCAGCGCGACAACCTGCACATCCTCAGCGAGCTATATGACGATTCGGTCACTTTCCGCGATCCGCTGCACCATATCGAGGGGCTCGATGCGTTGCGCGCCTATTTCGGCCAGTTGTATGCCAACGCGCGCGATATCAGCTACAGCTTCGCTGGCTACGACGAGGTGCGGCCAGGCCAGGGTTACCTGCGCTGGCGCTTGCGCTTCTGCCATCCGCGGCTGAAAGGCGGCGAGCCCGTCAGCCTGCAAGGTTGCAGCTTCCTGCAATGGCGCGAACGGGTGTTCAGCCACCAGGACTACTTCGACGCCGGGGCGCTGTTGTATGAGCACGTTCCGGTCGTCGGCGGCGCGGTTCGCTGGCTGAAAGGGCGGCTGACGTGAGCCGCTGCTGGCTGACCGGCGCAAGCAGCGGTATCGGCGCCGCGCTTGCCGAGCAGTTGCTCGAACAAGGCCACCAGGTCGCCGTGGGCGGGCGCCATGCCGAACGCCTGGCGCCGTTGGTGCAACGCTTCCCCGGCCAGGTACTGCTGGCGGTCGGCGATCTCGACCACCCGCAGCAGGTCGAGCAGATCGCCGCCCGGATCGACCAGGCCTGGGGCGGCCTCGACATCGCCATCCTCAATGCCGGCACTTGCGAATACCTGGAGCCGGGGCAGTTCGACCCGGCCCTGATCGAGCGGGTGCTGCGCACCAACCTGCTGGCGACCAGCCATTGCCTGGCGGCCGCCCTGCCCTTGCTGCGCGCCGGCAGCCACCCCCATCTGGTGGTGGTGGGCAGCTCGGTGTCCTGGCTGGCCCTGCCCCGAGCCGGCGCCTACGGTGCGTCCAAGGCGGCCTTGCGCTACCTGGTGGAATCACTGCGCATCGACCTGTTCAGCGAAGGCATCGACGTCACCCTGGTCAGCCCGGGGTTCGTCGACACACCGCTGACCCGGCGCAACGATTTCCCGATGCCGCAATTGTGGACAGCCTCGCGCGCGGCACGCTTCATCGTCAGCCGCCTGCCCCGGCGACCGCTGGAAATCAGTTTCCCGCGCGGCTTCATCCTGGCGCTGCGGCTGCTCGGCGGGTTGCCCGCCCGCCTGCGCCTGGCCATCGGGCTGCGCCTGGCACGCAGGCAGCAAGGGTGAAGCGCATGCGTATCGCGATCATTGGCAGCGGCATTTCCGGCCTGACTTGCGCCTACCTGCTGTCACGCCGGCATCAAGTGACGGTGTTCGAAGCCGACAGCTGGGTCGGCGGGCATACCCACACGGTCGATGTCAGCTGTGGCGGCACGACCTACGCCATCGACACCGGTTTCATCGTCTTCAATGACTGGACCTACCCGCATTTCATCCGCCTGCTCGACCAGCTCGGGGTCGCCTCGCTGCCAACCGAAATGAGCTTCTCGGTGCACGACCCGGCAAGCGGCCTGGCCTACAACGGGCACAGCCTGAACACCTTGTTTGCGCAACGGCGCAATCTGCTGTCGGTGGGTTTCTGGGGCATGCTCAGGGATATCCTGCGCTTCAACCGCGAAGCGTTGGCCGACCTCGACGCCCAGCGCCAGCGGACATACCTCACCCTCGGTGAGTACCTGCACGCCGGGGGCTACGGCCAGCGCTTCATCGAGCACTACATCATCCCCATGGGCGCGGCGATCTGGTCGATGTCGCGCACCGACATGCTCGCCTTTCCGCTGGCGTTCTTCGTACGGTTCTGCCGCAACCATGGTTTGCTGTCGGTCAACCAGCGTCCGCAGTGGCGGGTCATCCAGGGTGGTTCGCGCAGTTACGTGGAACCGTTGTGCAAACCGTTCGCCGACCAGCTCCGCCTTGAGTGCAAGGTGTACCGGGTGATACGCGACGACGGCGGGGTCACCCTGCACAGTGCCGCCGGCACCGAGCGCTTCGACAGCGTGGTGTTCGCCTGCCACAGCGACCAGGCGCTGGCCTTGCTGGAAGCGCCCAGCATCCTCGAGCGCAAGGTGCTCTCGGCTATCCGCTATTCCAGCAACGACGTGGTGCTGCATACCGACA
Organism: Pseudomonas oryzicola; assembly: GCF_014269185.2. NCBI lineage: Bacteria > Pseudomonadati > Pseudomonadota > Gammaproteobacteria > Pseudomonadales > Pseudomonadaceae > Pseudomonas > Pseudomonas oryzicola. The sequence continues at coordinate 2,526,830 of NZ_JABWRZ020000001.1, read as the reverse complement.
CTCGCCTGCTGCCGCCCATCAAGGCAGCCTGGGCCAGCTGGAACTATCGCCTGGGCGGGCCCGCCCAGGCGCCGGCGGCGCTGACCTACAACATGAATATCCTGCAAGGCCTGCAGGCACCGCAAACCTTCTGCGTCAGCCTCAACCAGACCGCGCTGATAGACCCAACGCAAATCCTTGCCCGCTTCCAGTATGCCCACCCGCAATACAGCCTGGCGGCGACCGCGGCACAGGCACGCCACGCCGAGCTGCAGGGCCACCTGCACAGCTATTACTGCGGCGCCTACTGGGGCAACGGCTTCCACGAGGACGGCGTGGCAAGCGCGCTGAAGGTCGCCGAACGGTTCGGAGAAACATTGTGAACAGCAAGCTTTGCCAGGGCTGGGTCGGCCATCGCCGGTTGCTGCCACGCCCGCACGCGTTTCGCTACCGCATCGGCATGTTCGACCTCGACCTCGACGATACCGACAGGCTGCCGGCGCTATCGCCCTGGCTCGGGCGCTGGCGCCTGGCGCCGCTGTGCTGGCGCGAGACCGATTACCTGCCAGACCTGACCCGCCAGGGGCTGAGCCTGGCCGATGCCGCCCGCCACCTGATCGGGCGGGCCACCGGGCAGGCGCCCACCGGGCCGGTTCGCCTGTTGACCCAGCTGCGCTGCTGGGGGTTGTCGTTCAACCCGGTGAGCTTCTACTTCTGCCACGACGCCGAGGCACACCTGGTGGCCATCCTGCTGGAAGTGCGCAACACGCCCTGGCGCGAACGCTTCCATTACGTGCTGCCGGTGCAGGCAGGCCTCGACCGGCCCTACTGCATGGCCAAGGCCTTCCATGTGTCACCGTTCCTGCCGCTGGCCATGAACTACCGTCTGCGCTTTCACCTGGATGCCGAACACGTGCGCCTGCACATGGAAAACTGGCACGCCGGGCACAAGGTGTTCGAAGCCGACCTGGCGCTGCAGCGCCAGCCACTCGATAGCCGGTCGGTGCACCGCCACATCCTGGCATTCCCGTGGATGAGCCTGCGTACCTTGTCGGCCATCTACTGGCAGGCATTGCGCCTGCTGTTCAAGCGTACCCCTGTCCATGACCACGCTGCCAGCCAGGGCAATCTGGCCGTCGGCCAACCTTGTGAGGATCCTGAGCATGCACAATCCCAGCGTGAGCGTTAGCAAGTCTCCCGGACTGGTCCCGTGGCTGGGCAGCCTGGTGCTCGCTCAGCTCGGCAAGCTGCGCCACGGTTACCTGCGGGTGACCCACGGTGGCCAGCAATGGTGTTTCGGCAGCGCCGACAGCCCCTTGCGGGCCGAACTGGAAATGCTCGACGACAGAGCCTGGCGCCTGATCGCCTGCAACGGCTCGATCGGCGCCGGCGAGGCGTATATCCACGGCTACTGGCGCAGCCCTGACCTGGCCGCCGTGACGCGCCTGTTCGTGGCCAACCTCGAGGTCCTCGACGCCATGGAAAGCGGGCTTGCCCGATTGGGGCGGCCGGCGCTGCGGCTGCTGCATTGGCTGAACCGCAACAGCCGACGCGGGGCCAGGCGCAATATCCTGGCGCACTACGACCTGGGCAACGCCCTGTTCGAACAGCTGCTCGACCCAACCATGATGTACTCGGCAGCGATGTTCGAGCATGACGGGCAAAGCCTCGAGCAGGCCCAGTTGAACAAGCTGGAGCACATCTGCCAGAAACTCCGCCTGCACCCCGGCGATCACTTGATCGAGATCGGTTGTGGCTGGGGCAGCCTGGCCATTCACGCCGCCACCCAGTATGGCTGCCGGGTGACCACCACGACACTGTCGGAAGCCCAGTATGCGCATACCCGCCAGCGCGTGGAGGCGCTGGGCCTCGCGCAACGCGTAACCGTGCTGCGCGAGGACTACCGCGACTTGCGCGGCACGTTCGACAAACTGGTGTCGATCGAGATGATCGAGGCCGTCGGCCACCGCTACCTGCCCGACTACTTCAACCAATGTGCCCGGCTGCTCAAGCCAGACGGCCTGATGCTGCTGCAGGCCATCACCATCCGCGATCAACGCTACCACCAGGCGCGCCGCTCGGTGGACTTCATCCAGCGTTATATCTTCCCCGGCGGTGCCTTGCCCTCGTTGACCGTGCTGCTGCACAACGCCACCCGGCACACGCCGCTGAACCTGGTGCACCTGCAGGATTTCGGCCTGGACTACGCGCGCACATTGCGCCATTGGCACGACAACCTGCGCCAGTCGCGCAGCGCCCTGGCAGCCCTGGGCTATGACGACGCGTTCCAGCGTCTGTGGGAGTTCTACCTGTGTTATTGCCAGGGCGGCTTCGAGGAGCGTGCGATCGGCGTGGCGCAACTGTTGCTGGCCGCGCCCAAAGCCTTGCGCGCCCCGCTTCCCGAGCATTGAGCATGACCGGGCGCGGGCTGCTGGCCAACGTCATGTGGTTGCAGGCAGGTTGGTGGCTATGTGTGTACGGGGCCCATCAGCCCTGGTTGCTCTGGCTGATCCCCCTCGGCCTGGCCTGGCATTTCAGCTGCTGCCGGGACCGCCAGGGCGAGTGGCATGCGGTGCTGCGCTGTGCCCTCGTCGGCTGGGTACTCGACAGCCTGCTGGGTATGCTGGGGGTGTTTCGCTTCGACCGTTGGCCGCTGCCACTGTGGCTGGCGCTGCTCTGGACCGTGCTGTGCTGTGGCCTGCGCCATAGCCTGGCATGGCTGGGCCGGCACACCTGGCTTGCCGCCCTGTCAGGCGCGGTGGGTGGCCCGCTGGCCTATGTGGCCGGGGCCAGGCTGGCCCAGGTCGAGCTGCCCCTGGGAACGCTGGCGACCGCTACGCTGCTGGCGGCAGTCTGGGCATTGGCCCTGCCCTTGCTATTGCGCCTTGCCACGTGGCGCTGAACGTCGGCAGCGCTCGGAGCAGTAGACCACCGCCTGCCAGCAACGCGCCCAGCGCTTGCGCCAGTTGAATGGCCGGTTGCACACCACGCAGAGCTTGCTTGGCAGGTGCTGCTTCTTCACAGGGCTGCTCCTGCATCGAGCTGCGCCAGCAACTGTTCACCACGTGCCCACACGGCTTCCCGTCGCGCCGCCGGCATGCCGTCCAGGCTGCGGTACACCAGGTGCAGCCGCGGGTTGCCGGCCAACTGCTGGCGATGGCGGATCACGAAATGCCAGTACAGCGCGTTGAACGGGCAGGCCTGCTCTTCCGTCACCTGCCTGACGTCGTACGCGCAAGCCTTGCAGTGATCGGACATGCGCTGGATATAGCGGCCACTGGCACAGTAGGGTTTGGAACCGAGAAAACCCCCGTCTGCATGCATGACCATGCCGAGGGTATTGGGCAGCTCCACCCAGTCGAACGCATCCAGGTATACCGCCAGGTACCATTCGCAGATGGCCGCCGGCAGCACCCCGGCGAGCAAGGCGAAGTTGCCGGTTACCATCAGCCGCTGGATATGGTGGGCATATCCCAGGCGCAGCGTCTGGCCGATGGCTTGCGCCATGCAGCGCATGCGCGTGCGCCCGGTCCAGTAGAAGTCCGGCAGCGCCCGCTGGCTGCCCAGATGGTTGAGCGTGGCATATTCGGGCATGCGCAGCCAGTAGATACCGTGGACGTACTCGCGCCAGCCGATCAGCTGGCGGATGAACCCTTCGGCGGCATTGAGCGGCACGCGGCCATCACGCCAGGCGTGCTCCACATCCTGGCACAGGCGGCGCACGTCCAGCAGGCCGATGTTCAGGGCGGCGCTGATACGCGCATGAAACAGGTACGGTTGGTCTTCGGCCATGGCGTCCTGATAGTCGCCGAACGCCGCCAGGCCGAAATCGAGGAAGTGCTGCCACAGCTGTTCGGCCTGGGCATGGGTGACGGGGTAGGAAAAGCCTTCGAGCGCACCGTAGTGGTCAGTGAACCGCCGGCTTACCAGGCTGATTACCGCCGCCGTGATGTCATCCACGGCAAACTGCAGCGCGAAGGGCCCGCGCAGCCCACGCGGCAGGGCCTTGCGGTTGTCGCTGTCGAAGTTCCAGGCTCCGCCGGCTGGGCCACCATCGGCTGCCAGCAACAGCCCACAGCGTTTGCGCATGCCGCGGTAGAAATGCTCCATGCGCAGCTGCGTGCGCCCCTGCGCCCAACGGGCGAAAGCACCCCGCGAGCACAGGAAGCGCGTATCCGGGTGCCATACCAGCGGCAGCTCGGCCTCCCGCAAGGCCTGTTCCAGCCGCCACTCGCCGCACTCGGTCAGGTGAATCTCATCGCAGCCCAGCGCCTGCTGCCAGCGGCGCAGTTCGCCGACGATAGTGCCAGTATTGCCGGGCTCCTCCAGCTCGACATACTGCACCCGCCAGCCCCGCTCGCGCAGGGCCTGGGCAAAGTGGCGCATGGCACTGAAAATCAGCACGATCTTCTGCGGATGGTGCGGCACATAGCTGGCTTCGGCTTGCACTTCGGCCATCAGCAGGGTGTCGCGGGCCGGGTCCAGCGCTGCCAGGCTGGCCAGGTCGAACGACAACTGGTCACCCAGCACCAGGCCCAGGCGTGACGATCGCGCTACCATTGCGTACTCAGCGACAAAGGCACCCGCAGCGGCGCGATGGGGCCGTCGCGCTGGCCGCACATTTCGTCATGCACCACTTGTTGCACCAGCATGCAGGGCACCTCCGGCCAGCCGGCGAGCAGTTGGCGCACCTCGGTTGTAGAGCGCAGGCGCGTGGCCTGCCCGTGCTCATCGCTCAAGGTCACCGGGCCGGCGCCGGTCAGGGCCCGCAGCACGTAGAAACCGCCCTCCAGTGACAGCAGTTCGAGTTCGTTGACGGCGCCGGCGGCGGCCAGTTCGGTAAGGCGTTGCAGGTTCATGGTGTGACCTCCGGCATGCGGCGAAAGAACAAGGTAACCTGGCCAACCTCGACGCCCAGCTTGCTCATGCTGGAGCGGTTGATCAGCGTGTCTTCATCCATCAGGTACATCCAGTCGTCCAGCTCCACTTCCCAGTGCCTGCCGTCTACCGGCAGGTCCAAGCGGTAGCGCCAGCGCAAGGCGTTGCCCGCCACCTGCCCGCGGGCCTCGCCGATCACATCGCCCGCGGTGCCCTTCCACTGGCCGCGGCCGTCCGGCACCAAGGTCCAGGTGCGCTGCTGTCGGGTGCCATCGCTGTAGGTGAAGTGCTCGTCCAGGATCAGCCGCTCGCCGTCGCGTCGGCTGTCGATGCGCACATGAAAGCGCTTGACCACTTCGCCGGAACGCTTCTGGAACATGCCCCAGGCTTGTACCGGCCGCGAGAAGAACGCCGCCAGGTCAAAGGCCGGTGTTTCCCGGGCATAATGATCCACGTCGACATTGCCGCAGCTGGCCAGCAGCAGGCAGGCGGTCATCAGCAGCACCTTGTACATGTTCACCCCCATGGTTGACGGCCCAGTAGGCGGGCGCGCAATTGCTGGTCCCTGGCACCCTCGCCCAGCCAGATGGCGAAAAATGCCTTGGCGAAGGCGGTATCGCCGATTTCGCGACGCAACCTGTCATCCACGTAGAAGCGGCAGCCCAGGCCTGGCAGATACACGCCAGTGATACGCTGGCCTGGGCGAACATCGACAAAAGCCGCCTCCAGCAAACCACGCCAGGCATCGAGTTGCTCCGGAGCAGCGCCAAGCCTGCGCATTTCCTTGAGGCTGGCTTGCACCAAGGTGTCGCGGGACAGTTCCACGTGGTAGCGCAGTTCAAGTGCGAACGCATGCTGCCCATCCTGGACAGGCCCGCTAGACCAGAGCCGGGCGCTGTACAGGCGCATTCCGAACCAGGTGAATTCACCGCTGCCGGACAGCTGGGCAGCAGGCACTACCGAGCGCCAGTCGGCGGGGGCCGGCCCGGCGAACAGGAGCAACAGAGCCAGCCCGGCCCAACGCGCTGCGGTTGGCATCGCCATCGCCTCGACTCAAATACTATACAAAATAAAATTATTGTACAGATATAGTCGAATTTCTATACATGGCGACTACCATCGGTCCCCACCCGCCTGGGCCGAATGATGCAGGTCACCAATTGTGCGTATAGCTGGCGGTCACCACCGCGCCGGGGGCTGGCAAGTGGCTGGTATTGTTGTTGTTGCGCAACAACTGGCTGTAGAGCGGGTAGTAGTCCCGGTTGAACAGGTTCTGGATGCCGACGCTGACCTTGTCGTCAGCAGAGACCTGGTACTGGCTGATCAGGTCGACGGTCGTATAGCTGCTCACCTCGTGCCGGCCAAAGCTGTCCAGGCCATCAAGCCTGTAGTCCTTGCCATCGAAGAACGTGGCTTGCAGGCGGTTGCTCCAGTCCAGGGTCGGCTTGTATTGCACATAGGCAGTCAGCTTCAGCGGCGGCACCCGGTAGCCGGTCATGTCCTGCCAGCCTTTGCCGTCCGGCTTCTCGCGCCCGCGCATCCAGCTCGCACTGCCCCCAGCCCCCCACACTGCATCGTCCGACAGCCAGTCGGCACTGGCTTCGACTCCATAGATGCGCTCCTTGGTCCGGGTGAGGATCAGGCCATTGTTGAAACTCTGCACGTCGCCCAGCTTGGAGGTGGTGTAGAACAGTGCCAACGTGCCGAGTGTGTTGCCGCCCAGCTCGCCGCGCCAGCCGAGCTCATAGTTGTTGGTCTTGACAGGCTCCAGGTTCGAGGCGCCAAGGTCGAAGCCACGCCGTGCATTGCGCAATTGGATGCCCACGTCAGGCAGTTGGAAGCCCTGGCTGAAGGAGGCGTAGAGCTCCTGGCCAAGCACCGGTGAATAGACGATGCCGAGGTTCGACAGCAGTGCATCGTAATGGATCTTTCCGCCCTCCACCGCCACGGGTGAAGCCGCCCTCGATTCGGACAACGGCACGAAATCATCGAATTCGGCGGTGGAGTACTCGTAGCGCAAGCCGCCGTCCACCGACCAGTGCTCGTCAAAGCGATGCTGCAGCTGGGCGAACGCTCCGGCGCTACGGGTCTTGAGTGGTGGCATGTAGGTCAGCCCGCCGATCTTGTCGAAGACCAGGCCGCCGCTGGCATCGTAAGCCGCCGGGTCGAACACATCGATCGGCATGTCGCTGCGTTCCTGGTTGTAGTCGCCGCCCCACACCAGCTCGGTGTTGCCGCTGTCGCCAAGCGGTGTGCGCAAGGTCAGGCGGCTGCCGAACACTTCGCTGTTCTGCATGATCTGGTCGACATTGCCGCCACGGGTGGCGACGGCGCGGGCATCGAAGGGCGTGAAGCGGGTGAAGTAGTCCCGGTAGTACAGCTGGGCAGAGAGCTTGCTGCCGAGGATGTCGAGGTGCTCGTACTCCAGGTTCAGCAGGGTGTTGCGGATATGGTTCTGCTCGTCCAGGTCCAGGCCCTTGATCGCGTTGGCCGGCAGCGAACCTGCCGGGTACCTGGCGACACTGGGGTCGGTGGCATGGTCGCTATCCTGGCGTGCCTCGTAGTGGCTGGCCGCGAGCTGGATACGCTGGTTGTCGTCGAGGTGCAGCCCCAGCTTGCCGCCAACGTTGTAGATGTTCGAGTCGAACAGGTCGCCCTGGCTGGGCTCCGGGGCGATGCGGTCGCCGTGCGCGTCGTATGAAGCACCGATATGGCGGGTACCGAAGTCGAAGGCATAGTCCACCGCGCCCTGCGAGCCGGCAACGTACTGCTGGAACTGCCCACCCAGGCCATCGCTGCCCAGGCGGGTCAACGGCGAGGTGGCGCTGAGGCTGGTTTCAGCCCGGTTGTCGCCACCGGCAGGCCGTGTGGTGATGGAAATGATGCCCCCCGTGGCGCCGCTGCCATAGATGGCGCTGCTGCCACGGATGACTTCGACCCGTTCGATCAGTGCCGGGTCGATGTTGGCCAGGTTGCGCGACGAGTCGCGGTTGGTATTGAGCGGCACGCCGTCGACCATGACCAACAGGCTGCGCCCGCGCAAGGTCTGCCCGTACTCGGTGACGGTGCGGCTGGAGTCGGACATGCCCGGCACCGCCTTGGCCAGTACCGTGGCCAGGCTCTCCGAGCCCTGGCGCAGCTCCTGCAGTTGCTCATGCTCGATAACGGTGGACTGCCGCGTCGCGGAAACCAGGCTGCTGCTGGTACGCGAAGCGGTGATTTCCATCTGCGCCATTTCCACGGGCGCAGTCCGGGCTGTCGGCATGGCAGTGGGTGAACCCTGTGGGACGACGACAAAGGTGCGTTCATCCCTGGCCTCGACTTGCAGGCCGCTGTCCTTGAGCAGTGTCCGAAGTGCTTCCTCGATGGTGAAGCGGCCCTTCACCGCAGGGGTCTGGCGACCTGCAGCAAGATCACTGGCGAACAGGATCTGTACCGAAGACTGCTGCGCCAGGGCGTTGATGGCCTCACCCAGCGGGGCAGCAGGCAGGTCCACGTTCACCCGTTCACGGCCTTCGGCCGACATTGCGATGAGCAAGCTACTGGCCAGTAGTGACAGGCGGAGTTGACGATTGCGGAGCGGAAAATGCACTTCTCGAGATCCTTTGTGGGTAGGCTTTTCTTGTAGCCGCCACGGACATCGAGCAACCCTACCTGCGCCTGAGAATTATTTTCGTACTGGTTTGCGCCGGATCTGCACGCTGCCATCGCCTTCCTGCTGCACCGAAACCGGCAGGATGCTCGGTAGCAGCGCCAGCAGCCGGTCGACATTGTGCGCGTCGAACACCCCGCTCAGCTTGAGCGCGGCCAGGCTCGGGTCGTCCAGGCGAATGGCTGCCTTACGATAGTGGCGCAACACCGACACTGCTTCACCCAGCGGCGTCTGCTCGAACACGATGCGCCCTTCCTTCCAGGCCATCGCCCTGGCGGCGTCAGCGTTGGTCACCGGCAGCAGTCGCCCGCCAATCGCATCAACCTGTTGCCCTGGCATGAGGCTGACAGGCGTTTGCGCCGCAGCGGCGACCTGCACGCGCCCGCGCGCCAGTGTCACGCGCACGTTGTCGTCATCCAGGCGGCGCACATTGAACAGCGTGCCTAGCACCTCGACTTTCGTCAGCCCTGCCGACACCACGAACGGGCGGTACACGGCCGAGGACACATCGAACAGGACCTGCCCGGCGTGCAGGCCGGCTTCGCGACTGCGCAGGCGCCAGCGAACATCGACGCGGGAACCGCTGTCGAGCAGCAGTCTGCTGCCGTCGCCCAGCAACACAGCGCGTTGTTCACCAATGGCGGTAGCGAAACGCTCGGTCTTGTACACGGGGTTCAGCCAGGCCAGGGCTACAAAGGCGCATGCAACCACCAGCGCAATAGCCGCCGACTTGGCCACTTTCGTGCGTGCGGGCCTGGGCGGCGGGACGGGGAACAGCTGGCGGAGCTGGTCACGATGCCGCTCCAGCGCCTCGTCCAGTGGCAACTGTTCCGGCGTGTGGCTCATGCGCACACCCCGTCACGGCCAAGCCGCTCCTTGCATGTCGCCACCCCGAGGCGCAGGTGCTTTTCCACGGTCTTGATGGAAAGCCCCAGGTGTGCGGCGACCTCGGCCTGGGGCATCTGGTGGATCTTGTGCATGATGAAAACGGCCTGGCAGCGGGGCGGGAGGCTGGCGATAGCGTTGACCAGCAGTTGGAACTCGCGCTCGGCATCATACCTGCCTCCGGGCGTCGGTGCCGGGCAGACCACCTCCGGCAGCTCGGCGAACGCCTGCACCCAGGCGCCCCGACGACGATCGCTGCGATAGCGGCTGATGGCGGTGTCGTTGGAGATCTTGCGCAGCAACGCCAGTGGTGCCCGAACGTCGTCCTTTTCGCCGCGTTCGAGCAACTGCACGCACACGTCATGCACAACGTCGCGAGCCATGCCTCGGTCGCCGAAGCGTCGGCGAATGTGGTCCACCAGCTCGTCGTAGTGACGTACCAAGGTAGACAACAGCGTCGGTTTGGCGGGCTCGAACGACACGATAGATCCTGCAAGAGCGCTAGGCTGCGAAGAGAGGCGCCAAGTGTAAATGAGAAATAATCGCGAATAAACACCCTCTTCGCTCGCGCACGCCTAGGCCGCCGGCCCTGGTCTATTGAACGCCGCCAATTGCTGGATCAACAAACACACCACAGCGCCGGACAACGCCAGGGCCATGTCCTTCTGTGCGTCCCAGGGGTCTTTCTGGGTCGCCAGGAACGCTCGCGCCCGGTCGTCGCCCAGGTACTGGCCGCCCACCCATTCGAACAGTTCATACAGTGCCGACGTCGCCAGCACCATCGACACGGTGCCCAGCGCAAGCCAGGCGCCGTTCAGGCCGGCCTTTCGTTGCAGCAGCTCCTTGATCGGCCAGACGAACAGCAGGCCGTAGCTCAGATGCACCAGCCGATCGAACTGATTGCGCTGCCAGCCCATGGCGGTATTCAGCGAGTGGCCGGTGAGCGCTTCCAGCCAGTCATCGTAGGGCACCTTGGCATAGGTGAAATGCGCGCCCAGTTCGTGAATCGCCAGTAGCACGACGATGGCCAGATAGGCCGCTGGGGAAAAGCGCCAGCGCCGACAGGTCAGTGCCAGGCTCAGCAGCAACCCTACCGGCAAGACGTTTTCCACCAGCCAGTCTGCCCGGTCCAATGGCGCCACCCCGGAGGCAAGGACCATCACCGTGGCCACTGCCAGCAGGGCTGCGCTCTGGCGGGGCGTGGCCGACGGGGCGCAACTGGCAGGCAGCCTCAGCTTCTCGTTCATGGCTTTGCGCTCGGGCCGGGCACAGATGACCGTGTCGTGCCGATCACCGGCGAGCCGTGACCGGGTCAGCCCTTGGAGCGCCTCGGGTCGGCGGCGGACATGATAAGTGTCCATCGCACTGCTCCTGTTCAAAGCGGCTCGTCATCGTCCGGGATATCCTGCTCGGCTTGGGCTGCGTCCGTGGCATCCGCATCGTTCAGTGGGGGTGACGCGGGCTTGAGGGGGTCGTTGATGAACGGGGCCTTGCCCGGCCCTTGCTCTTCAAGCCCTTCGGTTTCTGGCTGCATGAGGAATCCTCCAAGTCACCTTTACATTCGGCAACGCCATCGACGCTGCGGTTCCTGCAACGTCATGGAACGCTTTGCTGCGCGCAACCCTCCCAGAGTAATGCAGGGCGAGTCGCGCACTGCCCATTCACCTTCGGAGGACATGCTTGCATGAAGAACATTCTGATGGTCCTGACCTCTCACGACCAACTGGGCGACACCGGCAAGAAAACCGGCTTCTGGCTGGAGGAATTCGCCGCGCCCTACTACGTGTTCATCGACGCCGGTGCCGATGTCACGCTCGCCTCGCCCAAGGGCGGCCAGCCGCCACTGGACCCGAAGAGCGACGAGGCTGACGCCCAGACCGAGGCAACCCGGCGCTTCGCCCACGACACCGAAGGGCAAATGGCCCTGGCCGACACCGTACCACTCGGGGAAATCGACCCCTACCACTTCGATGCGGTGTTCTACCCCGGCGGGCACGGGCCATTATGGGACCTGGCCGAGGACGCAGATTCGCGGACCCTGCTCGAAGCGTTCTATGCCGCTAACAAGCCGATTGCCGCTGTGTGTCATGCACCCGCCGTGCTGAAGGAGGTGAAGGCACCCGACGGGCACCCGGTGGTCAAGGGCAAGCGAGTGACCGGCTTCGCCAACAGCGAAGAACAGGCGGTGGGGCTGAGCGAGGTGGTGCCGTTTCTGGTGGAGGACATGCTCAAGGCCCACGGTGGTGAATATTCCAAGGCTGCCGACTGGGCCAGCCACGTGGTCGAGGACGGCCATTTGATCACCGGCCAGAACCCCGCGTCATCCGAAGCGGTGGCCAGGGCACTGCTCAAGCGCCTGGGTCAGCAACCCGGCGCCTGACCTGGCCGGTAACTCCGGGCAACGCCAACGTGTTGCGCTGCCCGGTCTGCATCACTGCACAAAACCTGTCAGCAAAAAGGAATTTTTGGCAAACAGCCGCTGTCGCAGTGATAGCGCACTGCCACCGCCTGCATTGATTGATCGTCGCAAGCTGACCCGGAGGTCCCTTCTTTCCACCCGTGCGCGATGTTTGAGTATTGCCATGAACACCTACGAGTCATCCGCTGTTCACCCAACCATCCTGCTGGTGGAGGACGAGCCGATCCTGCGTGAACTGCTGACCTGCGCCCTGGAAGACCTGGGCGCCACGGTCTTCCCGGTGGGTACCGCCGAAGAGGGCCGGCGGCTCTCGCTACGGCAGGCATTTTCACTGCTGCTGACCGACGTCAGAACGCCCGGCCCGTTGAACGGGCTGGCGCTTGCGCAGGAACTTCATGACCGCCAACCGGCGACCCGGATCATTGTCATGAGTGGTTACCACGATGCGGCCAGCACCACGCTACCGCCAGGTGCGGTATTTCTGCCCAAGCCCTGGGCGCTTGACCAGTTGCTCGCGGTTATTGGCGACCAGTTGGGGAAGGTCAAACCGCCGAGCGTCAGACCTGCGGCCTGACCCCGGCAGCGGCCCCTTCAGCGCAGGCCGAAGGGGCTGGTGCTGCAGGGGCCGCAGGATCAGGGGTTGAAGCCCAACCCTGATGACAGGTCGGAGCCGTCAGCGCCGCGCCCCGGCCGGGCCGGCGGTTTGTCGGCCCCTTGTTCGAGCGACTGCGCAACCGCCGCCTTCACCTCGCTGCCTTTGGCCTTGAGCGTGTCGCTCAGGCGGTCGCTGCTGGCACCCATGAGCTGGTCTTCCTTGCGGGTACCCGGTAACGCCGCTCCTAACGCAGCACCCAGCGCAATGCCCAGCGCAGCCAACACCAGCGGCTGTTCTTGCAGCAGGTGGTCGAACTGGCCCTTGAGTGCGGTTGCCTGGTCACCAACCTTGTGTGCGGAACTGCGCAGGGTATCTGCAGAGGCGCCCATCGAATCCCGCGCACCGCTGCTCAGGTCACTGGCCCGATCACGCATGTCATGCGCTTTCATGCGCACTTTCTGGCTGGCATCGTGCATCGCCTCGCCTGCCGATGCGAAGGCGCCCTTCACGCTATCCACCGCCTCGCCGAGCTTGTCGCCCAGCCCCGGCCCGTGGTGCGCAGGCCCCGGATTGAACGGGCGGTTCTGGTTGAGCCCGAGCCACGCCAGGCCCAGCACGGTCAAGGTGGCAGGCACCGGGTTGTTCTTGAGGGTGGTGCCCAGGTTGGTGAAGAACTCACCGCCGTTGCCCTTGGCGTAAGCCAGTACCCGGTCGACCATCTGGCCCGGGCTCAGCCGCTGTTCCAGGGCATCCACCAGGTCACTGATATGCTCGCGTTTGGCATTGATTTCCTGTTCGAGCTGCTCCGGGTCCTTGTGCGCCTCATGTTCGAAGGAAGTAGTCATGGCAGTTTCCTCGTCAGCGTGTCCTTGTCCTGTTGCATGGCATGCAAGGTACGGTCAGGGGCCAGGTGGCCAGGCTCGAACTGTTTCTTGCCCGACTGCAGCATGATGAAGCCGATCACCACCGTGACCGCGCCCACGATCAGCGCCGCCAGCCAGGGCTGGAGCACCAGGGCCAACGCGTAGACCGCCGCCAGCAACAGCATGATGAAGCCCGCCAGGACCACGATTGCCCCGGCCGCCACGGCTGCTGTGCCGGCCTTCAGGGTGGCCAGGTTGTGCTGCAGTTCGGCCTTGGCCAGGGCCAGTTCCTTGGTGAACAGCTCCGGTACCTCACGCATCAGCTGACGCAACAGGCCACCGACGCCGACCGGGTCATCAACCGGAGTGTGCAACCCTGGGGTAGTGTGCAAAGGATCTTTGTTCATCATTCGCCTCCTTTGAGCGGATCGCGTTCGAATGGGCTGCCACTGACCGACGTGCCGGCACCGGGCCCGATCGGGTCGACCGGGGTGTAGGGTTCACGGGTGGATACGTCACTGCCTCGGTCGGGTATCACTGGCTGCGTGGCGCGTGGCGCGGTGAAGCCATGCGCTGCTGTAGCGGAGGGTGTGTCCGCATGGGTGTCGCTGGCGCGCATGAAGCGCGAAATGGCAAAACCGACGGCCACGCTGCCGGCCAGGAACAAGGCCGGATTGCTGCGCGCCAGTTGCGTGCCGCGTTGCAACAGGCTTTCGGCGCTTTGGTGGCGCACCTGCTCGGCAAACTCGCCCATGCACTCCGCCGCCTGGGTCAGGTACCGCGACAGGCCAAGGCTGTCATTGCCTTCCAGGGCCGCTGCGGCCGAACGTGCGCCTTCCTGGAGGGAGTCGAGCTGATCGGCCGCACTGTCGCGGTAATGCTCCAGCTGCTCACCACCTTTCTGCCTGGCCTCCCCCAGCAAGGCCCCGGCTTCTTCACCAATGGCATGCACGTGGTCCGGGTTGCGGTTGGGCGGAGAGGTCGAGCTTTGATCGGTCTTTTCCATCATTGCGTCCTCGAAGCGGATTGTTGGAAAAATGCCGGATTTCTGCAGGCATCCATTCGAGGGACGTAGCCACGCCTCGCCGAGTTCAGTCGTGATGATCTGTGACATTTACCCAGCGGGCCAATGAACCGCGCACCGACAACCCACGGGCCGTGCATTTGGTGCAAGGGTTTCATCAGCCATGGTAATCGGCACCGGCAATGGCCTTGAGCCGGCGCTGCTCGATGCTTATCTGCCCGGTAAGCGCATTCATGTTGGCCGCCCTCCCCCCTGTTTGCCAGTCGAGCCCGGGCGAGGGGTCAAGGTTCATTCGAGGCAGGCCCCGCGCGCCCTGCCGCCCGTTGTCTGCCCAGGCGCACAGCGAGCTCACCGAGGCAGCGGACTGCCACTGAACGATTCCACCTGAACTTTCCCTCTGCCCCTGGCTTCCCCTGCATAGAGCGTTACCTCATCCGCCACTGCAGGAGCTGAACCCATGAGAGCATTGACATACCACGGGGCCCAGGACGTCAGGGTCGACACTGTGCCTGACCCGGCCATTCAGGACCAGGACGACATCATCCTGCGGGTCACGGCCACCGCCATCTGCGGCTCCGACCTGCACCTCTACCACGGCAAGATTCCGCAGACCGAACCTGGCGATATCTTCGGCCACGAGTTCATGGGCGTGGTCGAGGAGACTGGCCGCGGCGTCACCAACCTGCAGGTCGGCGACCGCGTGGTGATCCCTTTCGTGATCGCCTGTGGCAGTTGCTTCTTCTGCCAGCTCGAGCAGTTCGCCGCTTGCGAAACCACCAACACCGGCCGGGGTGCGATCCTCAACAAGAAGAGCATCCCGCCGGGTGCAGCGTTGTTCGGCTACAGCCACCTGTATGGCGGCGTGCCCGGTGGCCAGGCCGATTTCGTGCGGGTGCCCAAGGCCAACGTCGGCCCGTTCAAGGTGCCCACCGCCCTGCCCGACGACAAGGTACTGTTCCTCTCGGACATCCTGCCCACGGCCTGGCAGGCCGTGACCAATGCCCAGGTCGGCCAAGGCTCGACCGTGGCCATCTATGGCGCCGGGCCGGTCGGCCTGCTGAGCGCGGCCTGCGCACGCATGCTTGGTGCGCAGACGATCTTCATGGTCGATGACAACGACTACCGCCTGGCATTCGCCCGCGAGGCCTACGGCGTGGTGCCGATCAACTTCGAGCAGGATGACGACCCGGCCGACAGCATCATCCGTCTGACCCCAGGCATGCGCGGCGTGGATGCGGTCATCGATGCGGTCGGCTTCGAGGCCAAGGGCAGCACCACCGAAACGCTGCTGACCACGCTGAAGATCGAGGGCAGCAGTGGCAAGGCGCTGCGCCAGAGCATCGCCGCGGTGCGCCGGGGCGGTGTGGTCAGTGTGCCCGGGGTGTATGCCGGGTTCATCCATGCCTTCATGTTTGGCGATGCCTTCGACAAGGGCCTGACCTTCAAGATGGGCCAGACCCATGTGCAGAAGTTCTTGCCCGAACTGCTCGAACATATCGAGGCCGGGCGGCTGGAGCCGGAACTGATCGTCACCCATCGCCTGGCCCTGGAAGAAGCAGCCATGGGCTACCGGATGTTCGACCAGAAGCAGGACGACTGCCGCAAGGTCATCCTCGTGCCGGGCGCTGCCGCCGGCACCTTGGGGCCAGACCACGCAGTCGGGGGGGGCCAGCCATGATCGATCCGGCAACCGGCATGCGGCCGGGCGAGCGCTACAGCGTGGAAAGCCTGGAGCGGGTGCATCAGTTTCCCGGGTTCTTCCTCGACGGCAGGTATTACCTGGGGCCCGAGCTGCTGACCGCGGTCGGCTGGCTCGAAGGGCAGCGGTTCATCTACGACGCACTCGATGCCACCGGCGAACCGGTGTTCCCGGGGCGGGCGGCCGGCGACATCAAGGACCTGACCCTGACTTTGGTCGACGGCACGCGTCTGGCGCTGACACCCATCGATGCCTGGGCAGCCGGGGAAGCCCTGCCCAGGCAACCAGGCGGGCGCCCCAAGCGGCACGACAAACCTGGCGTGCTGGCGGTTGCAGCCATGCTGCTGTTGGGTGGCTGTTGCCTGGCAGCACTGCATCGCGCACGACGGTAAGCCCGCACAGGGGGTCGCGCAAGGCCCCCTTCGACGCTAGGAGCTGTCGGCTCATGCCAGCTGAATGAACACCGCATAACCGCCCAATACGATCCAGAACAGCAGAAAGATCCAGGGCGTACGCAGCGAGAACAACAATGACTTGCGGTGCCCCGCCTGCGAGGTTTCGGCCTCGCTGAACAGTGGTGACTCGTCATAGGCCAGGCCCATCAACGGCTCGCTGCGCAGCAGGTGGCTCTGCTTCAATTGCCAGTGCTCAATGATCTTGTAGGCAGCCCGAATGCCCGGCCAGGCATTGAGTGAGCTGAGCACCCCGAGCAAGGCGAGGAACGGCGGCACGATCAGGGTGAACATCTCGCCCCAGCTCTGGTTCAGGTTACCCATCGAAGACACGAACGCAATCACCAGAAAGGACTGTGCGGTGAGGTAGGCATCGGTGCGATTGGCCAGGATGCTGGTTTCGTACTGGATTTCATGGCGGTAGAAATCCAGCCGCTCTTTTGGCGAGCCGAACATGCGGGCGTTGTGTTCGTTGATTTCGTGCTCAGGGGTAGCGGGAGTGATGATGCGTGGCACGATGGCTCCTGGAAAGTGTAGGTGATCCGGACTGCACAGGGTTCATTGATCCGGCACGGCGCGTGTGGGAGCGGGTTCACCCGCGCAAACCGGCGAAGCCGCTGCCATGCAGCGCCTCTCCCACAACGACCGTACTGCCGCCCCGCCGTCTATCCTTTGCTGTGTTCAGGTGAGGACGGCCCGGTGCCGCGCTTGATGCCGCGTGGCCCGAGCCCCCCCCAGATGGCCAGGCCGACCACCGGCAAGGCCAGCAACAGCAGCGCCCACATGGCCTTGGTTGCATCGCGTTTGTCGCTGCGGAACACACTGACGATGGCCCACAGGTCGACCAGCAGAATGATCGCCGCCACCGCGATCCAGAAATACGTCACAGGCTCGGTCATGATCGCCTCTCCTCTGGTTGGACCGGCAGCAGTGCAATGCTGCGCACCACCACCTCGTACTAAGAGGAAGCCAGCAGGCCGGGCAAAGTTCAGCAGGCTTTATCCGGCGTTGATGGGCGGCTCACATGCACTGAACCAACCGCGCAGGAAACACGTCCACCACAAAACAACGCATGAGTGACCTGCCATGGCGACCGACCCCGTACTCGAGGCCATCGACTACCTGAAAACCCACAAGCTGGTGCTGACCACTGCAGAGTCCTGCACGGCCGGCGCCATGGTCGCGCTGCTGGCGGCAGTCCCCGGCACCGGCGAGGTGCTGGAGAGCGGCTACGTGGTATACGCGCCCAGCGCCAAGAAACGCCTGCTCGGCGTCAACCCGCAGACCATCGAACGCTACGGCCTGACCAGCGAAGCAGTGGCCTGGGAGATGGCGCTGGGCGCCCTGAAAGACAGCGATGCCACGGTTGCCATTGCCTGCACCGGTGTCGCCGGGCCGGAGCCGCAGGGTGCCATCGCACCCGGCACCCTGTGTTTCGCCTGGGCCTTTGTCGGCGAGCCACTGGCCGTGTTCACCCGCACCCAGCGCTTCTTTGGCGAGCGCTCCGATGTCATGCGTCAGGGCGCCTTGTATGGCTTGTCGCACCTGGCCCATTACCACCAGCGCTGGTTGCGCGGCGAACGCGCCTGAGGGCTACGCGCATGAGCGACGACGAGCTGCTTTCAAGGCACCACCCGGTCGAGGAAGACATGCGCATGCAGCAGCGTGTCTGGCGTTTCGAACGGGTGGGCTGGTATGCGCTGGTAGTGATCGTGCTGCTGGCCCTGGCCGGCCTGTTTGGCAACGGCCCGCTCAGTGACGCCCAGGTGGCCAGTGATGACGGTCGCGTGCAGGTCGACTATCAGCGACTCAGCCGCAGCGGCACTACCGATAACCTGCGTATCACGGTGC
Organism: Pseudomonas oryzicola; assembly: GCF_014269185.2. Taxonomy (NCBI): domain Bacteria; kingdom Pseudomonadati; phylum Pseudomonadota; class Gammaproteobacteria; order Pseudomonadales; family Pseudomonadaceae; genus Pseudomonas; species Pseudomonas oryzicola. Next base: position 2,508,533 of record NZ_JABWRZ020000001.1, on the reverse strand, counting down.
GCGGTACACCAGGTGAAGCGGTGCAGGTGGTGCTCGGCGGCAATCTGCTGCGCGAAGCCAGCATCGAAACGATGCAGCCCGAGCCGCAAGTCTCCCGATCCCATGGCAAGTCGCTGCTGTTGCAACTCGGCACCAGCCAGGACGGCGTCGCCACCCTGTACCTGACCTTGCGCAGCGAACATGTCGGCAGGCTCGAAGGTGTGGTCAGGGCCGGGCAGAGCAGCGCCGTGCACTTCGCCACCTTCCTCTACCCCTAGGAGTTCGATCACATGGACTCGATCCTGCGCGCCACAGCCATGTACATCGCCCTGATGCTGCTGTTTCGCGTGGCCGGCAGGCGCTCGCTGGCCGACCTGACCACCTTCGACTTCGTCTTGCTGCTGATCATTGGCGAAGCCACCCAGCAGGCATTGCTGGGCGAGGATTTCTCCTTCATCAATGCCATGCTGGTGATTGCCACGCTGATCGCGCTGGATGTCGGCCTGTCACTGGCCAAGCTCAATTCCAGGCGCCTGGCCCGCCTGCTCGACGGCCACGCCACGCTGGTGGTGGAACAGGGCCGATTCCTCCATCAGCGCATGCGCCGGGCCCGGCTGACCGAAGACGACATCCTCGAATCGGCCCGCGACAGCCAGGGCCTGGAACGCGTCGAGCAGATCAAGTTCGCCATCGTCGAACGCAACGGCAAGATCTCGATCATCCCTCGGGAGTGAGCGCGGCATGCGGTTGCAGCACATACTCCAACAGGCTGGCAGCACAGGCGCTGATCCCCTCCAGCAGCACCATCTCGAAACCGTGGGTGTTCTCGGTCGGGATGGCAATGCACCCGGCGCGGGCATCGGCCCCACTGCTGAGCACTGCGCTGGCATCGGAAGCGAAATCCACCAGCAGCGCTGGCTGCGGTGCGTAGCCTGCCCGGCGGGTGGCGGCCATCAGCGCCTGCACCACGCTGCGGCTGTAATAGCCCTTCTGGTCGCCGGTATTGATGATCGGGTCGGCTGACAGGCGGGTCCCGTATTCATCCAGCACCGGCCCCACCTCCACCGCAATGGTCGTGTCGCCTGGCAGCCTGGCGGCGGCGTACAGGGCACCGGCGTTGGACTCTTCTTCATGGCTGGTCAGCACGAACCAGACATCCTGGCGCAGTTCGCTGCGCCGCCGTTGCAGCAGGTGCGCGCAACGAATCACCGCCGCCAGCGGTGCGCGGTCATCGAGAAAATGCGCGGCAAGGCAGTCCTCGACCTGGTACGGCTGCCGCCAATGCTGGCTCAGTACCACCCGTGTGCCCGGACGCACGCCGGCCTGTTCGAGTGCCTGTGGGGTCATGCGGGTGACGACATGGACGTCCTTCCATTGCACGGCGCCGGACAGCACATCGCGCCCACTCCCGGACTCCCCGCTGTTGTGCATCGAACCGTAGGACAGAACACCCGGGAGCAAGCGATGATCGCCCATGATATCGACCGGGCATACGCCAAAACTGATGGGCTGCGCGCCGCCAAGCGCCAACACCTCGAGGTTGCCATCCGGGCGGACTTTCTTGACGATCATGGCAATTTCATCAAGATGGGCCATGACCCGTATCGCCGTAGCAGGGTCGGCAGGGGCCGCTGCGCGAATGACGCCGACCAGGTTGCCGGCACTGTCGCCGTGCACCTCCTCGCAACAAGCGGCCAGCGCCCGCTGCGCGACCACCCGGACCTCATCTTCCTGGCCTCCGGGGCCACGTGCCAGCAACAGGGCATTGAGTAACGGCAGAATCTCCACGAACCTTCCCCTTCGATCAAGGGCCGCTGGTGCGGCCCTGACTACCCTCGTAATGGCCAGCGAAGCACCTCACGCTTCCCCGGAAGACCCATTCGAGAACTTCTTCACGTCTATGGGTGGGGCGACGAACTCAGGCCCCTGGCCCGACGCGCGCCAACGCACATTGGCCAGCCCGTAACGCTCGGCCATCGGCCGGCTGACCTTCTTGATCTTGTGCTGGCCAAACCTGGGGATGATCCCCACGCCGGCATCGCAACTTGCCCAGTGCCAGGCTTCGGCATTGTCCATGCGCTCCTGGCGGATGATGAACGTGCGAAATTCCCCGTGAAGCTCGTACTCGATCACAAACAACTGCGGTCCTGCCATTGGACTCTCCTCCATCGATTCAGGCTAATTGAGCCCGCGCTTGGCAAAAAGATTCATTTATTCTGACTTGCTGGTCATCACCCGCCCTTGCGCGAGCGAGCGGTACGTTGATCAACCGCTTTGAACCTTGCGACCCGCGCTTCACTCCATCGAAGGCAACCGTGATTTTTCCGAGCCCGAAGAGGTGATTCATGAACGCAATCGATCTGTTGGTGCAGGACCATGAGCTGGTGAAGAAGCTGCTGGAGGAGCTGTCCTCCACCACCGAGCGTGCAGTGAAAAAACGCACCGAGCTGCTCGAACGCATCAAGCAGGAGGTGACCATCCATACCGCCCTGGAAGAGGAAATCCTCTATCCGGCGATCAAGCAGGCCGGTGGCAAGGAAGAGGCGAAAATGTACTACGAGGCCAAGGAAGAGCACCGTGCCGTCGATTCCCTGGTGCTGCCGGACCTGCTGCAGACCGACACCGGCACCATCGAGTTCGCCGGCAGGGTCAAGGTCATGAAGGAGCTGCTGGAACACCATATCGAGGAAGAAGAAAGCGAGCTGTTCCCGACTGCCCGCAAACTGCTGGGCAACCAGGCGCTGGAAGAGATGGGCCAGGCCATGCAAGCCCAGAAGAAGCTGCTCAAGGGCGAGCTGAACGCCGCCTGACAACCGCCTGCGCGCCCCGCCGGGCGCGCAGGCGCGCCGTGGAAGCCTGTGATGGAATATTGGATCGACTTGTTGCAATGGCCCGCCATGGCCCTGACAGTTCTGGCCGCCTGGTGCATTGGCTCGCGCCGCCCTGGCCGGCGCAAGCTGGGTTTCTGCTGTTTCATTGCCAGCAACCTGCTGTGGGCGATCTGGGGCTGGCAGGTCCAGGCCTGGGCACTGATCATGCTGCAGGTTTGCCTGTGCGCGATGAACCTGCGCGGGTGGAAAAAGAACACCGCAATGGAAGCGGGCTGAGCGCCCATCCTTCAGCTTTACCTCGCTCAGCGCAGATAGCGCTGCAGCCTCAAGGCGCCCCCCACTGCAGCGCCGGAAGCCGTGTTGTCGAAGATGCACCAGGTCGGCACGCCAGCGGCGCGGCTGCGCTGCAACTGCTCGGCCAGGCGTCGAAGATAGTCATCGGCGTAGGCACTGTGATAGATGCGCGGTTCACCATGCAGGCGCCAGTAGACCAGGCCCGGCCAGCCACCTGGCTGGGCGTCGCTGTCGAAGCGTGCAGGGCTGGCTGCCACCTGGGCGATATGCAGGTCGACCAGCATCGACTGTGCGCCTTGCCAGCTGGCGTGCCTGGGTTCCAGCGCCACCGGCCCGGCATAGCGGGCGCGCAAATCGGCAAAGAATTGCCAGGCGGTTTCGCGGGTGTAGTCCAGCGAAGGGGGCAATTGCACCAGCAGGCAGCCGAGCTGCTCGCCCAGCTGGCCGCACTGGGCGAGGAACGCTTCCAACGCTGGGATGGCCTCATGCAGGCGCCGTTCGTGGGTGATGCTCTTCGGCAGCTTCACGGCAAAGCGAAAATCCGCCGGAACGGACGCTGCCCAGCGGGCATAGGTATCAGGCCGATGCGGCCGGTAGAACGAGCTGTTGATCTCGACTGCGTTCAAACCCGTGGCGTAGCGCTGCAGGTGGCTGCCAGGGGATGGAAACTCATCGGCGTACTGGCGAGGCAGGCTCCAGCCTGCGCAACCCAGATGAATCATCACGTCAACTCCCTGTTCGTTCCCCTGTGACGGCTCCTTCAATGGAACACTTTGGAGGCACGACGTTCCGTTGGTGACATCCAGTTGAACAGCTTGCGGACCAGGGCGACCTAAGCCAGGTGACCAACCTGCGAGGAGACACGCCATGATCGACCCCAACCACCCCGACCCGTATGTCGACGAGGTGCCGCACAACCCCGGCGAGCCTGTACCCGAACCGAAGCCGGAACAAGAGGCGCCCGACTGGCCAGAGGGCCAGGTGCCACCCGAGCAACAGTCCGACGGTTGAGGCTCAGCCGCCGAGCGACTCGGCGCTGAACGCCCGGCGCTCGGCGGCAACCCGCCGGGCACGCCCTACCCCCCACACCAGCGCCCGGCTCATGGTTTCACCGGGGCGCTGGGCATAGGCGCGTTCGTACAGCGCCGTGCCATCGGCCAGATACACCCCGATGAACAGCTGGGTTGCGCCTGTACGGGACAGGCGCGTCTGTACCTCCAGGCGGGTGTCGTCGTCGAGGGCTTCCTCGTGGACCTGATGGTGCAGGATCGGATCGCACCAGCTGCGGTACGTCTCGCCTCTCTTTTTCATGTGGCAGCCCTCGTTGGTGGTGTCTTCCATAGAGCGTCGGGTTCCGCCGCACAGTGCAAAAACAATCCGAACCATCGGACAGCCGGCCAGGCTGGACGCACGTCGCACACGGCCAACCGCCACTCGTCGCCAATGCGCAGATTCCATACAACCTTCCTCCGCCTGCCGTTCTTCTAACTCAACAAGCCTGAACATTCGGTAACACAATACGGGACAAACACATGGCAAAGGCATATACGGAAGCCGCCAGGCTGCTCGGCCTGCTGGTGCTCGGGGGTATCGCGCTGCAGTTGTCGGGTTGCGACATGGTGCTGTTCAACCCCAAGGGCCAGGTCGGCCTGGAGCAGCGCAACCTGATCATCCTCGCCACGCTGCTGATGCTGATCGTGGTCCTCCCGGTGATGATCATGGCGTTGGTGTTCTCGGTGCATTACCGGGCCTCCAACGTCAAAGCGCGGTATACACCGGAGTGGAGCCACTCGCGGGCTATCGAACTGGTGGTCTGGGGCGTGCCGCTGGTCATCATCATCGTCCTCGGCATCGTCACCTGGCGCTCCACCCATGCGCTGGCCCCCTACCGCCCGCTGCAGTCCGACGCCCGCCCGCTCAAGGTGCAGGTGATCGCCACCGATTGGAAGTGGCTGTTCGTCTATCCCGAACTGGGCATTGCCTCGGTCAACGAACTGGCCATGCCGGTGGACACGCCGGTGGACTTCCGGGTGACCTCGGACGGTGCCATCACCTCGTTCTTCATCCCCGCCCTGGGCGGGCAGATCTACGCCATGGCCGGCATGCAGACGCAGCTGCACCTGATCGCCAACCATGCCGGCAGCTATACCGGCATCGCCGCCAACTACAACGGCCCCGGTTTCTCCAACATGCACTTCAAGGCCCTCGCCCTCGACCCGGCCGGTTTCGACGCCTGGGTGGCGCAGGTGCGCGGTTCGCAGCGCCGCCTCGACCAGGCCAGCTACACGCAGCTGGCCAAGCCCAGTGTCGCCCACCCGGTCGAGCACTACGCCGCGGTCGACACGCAATTGTTCCAGTCGCTGATCGACAAGTACCACGGCGTCAAGCGCTCGCGCGAGGTCGAGCGACGCCTGAGCGACCCACAAGGTGATGCGCCACAACCCGGCAAGGAGTAACGCACATGTTCGGAAAACTGACCTGGGATGCCATCCCTCTCGGCGAGCCCATCATCATGTACACCCTGGCGGTGGTCGGGCTGATCGGCATCGGCGGCGTAGGGGCGATCAGCTACAAGCGCAAGTGGACGTACCTGTGGCGGGAATGGTTCACCTCGGTGGACCACAAGCGCATCGGCGTGATGTACATCGTGGTCGCCCTGGTGATGCTGCTGCGCGGTTTCGCCGACGCGCTGATGATGCGCACCCAGCAGGCCATGGCCGCCGACGGCTCGCCGGGCTACCTGCCACCGGAGCACTACGACCAGATCTTCACCGCCCACGGGGTGATCATGATCTTCTTCATGGCCATGCCGTTCGTGGTCGGCCTGATGAACATCGTGGTGCCGTTGCAGATCGGTGCCCGCGACGTGGCCTACCCGTTCCTCAACGCCGTCAGTTTCTGGCTGTTCGTTGCCGGTGCCCTGCTGGTCAACATTTCCCTCGGCATCGGCGAGTTCGCCCGCACCGGCTGGGTCGCCTACCCGCCGTTGTCCGGCATCGGCTACAGCCCGGGGGTCGGCGTGGACTACTACATCTGGTCGCTACAGATATCCGGCATCGGCACCTTGCTCACGGGCCTGAACTTCTTCGTCACCATCCTCAAGATGCGCACCACCGGCATGACCCTGTTCCGCATGCCGGTGTTCACCTGGACCGTGCTGTGCACCTCGGTCCTGATCCTGGCGGCCTTCCCCATCCTCACCGCGACGCTGTTCATGCTCACCCTGGACCGTTACCTGGGCATGCACTTCTTCACCAACGAACTGGGCGGCAACCCGATGATGTACATCAACCTCATCTGGGCCTGGGGCCACCCGGAGGTGTACATCCTGATCCTGCCGGCCTTCGGCATCTTCTCCGAAGTGGCATCGACGTTTTCGCGCAAGCGCCTGTTCGGCTACTACTCGCTGGTGTGGGCGACCATCGTCATCACCGTGCTGTCGTTCATCGTCTGGGTGCACCACTTCTTCACCATGGGCGCCGGGCCCGACGTCAACGCGTTCTTCGGCATCATGACCATGATCATTGCCGTGCCGACCGGGGTGAAGATCTTCACCTGGCTGTTCACCATGTACCGTGGGCGGGTGCGCTTCGAGACACCGATGCTGTGGACCGTAGGTTTCATCGTCACCTTCAGCATCGGCGGCATGACCGGTGTACTGCTGGCGGTGCCGGGTGCGGACTTCCTGTTGCACAACAGCCTGTTCCTGGTCGCGCATTTCCATAACGTGATCATTGGCGGTGCGGTGTTCGGCTACCTGTGCGGGCTGACCTACTGGTTCCCCAAGGCCTTCGGCTTCAAGCTCTACGACCCGCTGGGCCGCGCGGCGTTCTGGTGTTGGCTGGTCGGCTTCTATTGCGCCTTCATGCCCTCCTACTTCCTCGGTTTCATGGGCATGACCCGGCGCCTGAACCACTTCGACGTGCCGCAGTGGCGGCCATTCCTGCTGCTGGAGATGCTGGGTGTGCTGATCATCCTGTGCGGCGTGGCCTGCCAGGTCATGCAACTGGTGGTGAGCATCCGCAAGCGCCACGAAAACCGCGACCACACCGGCGACCCGTGGGATGGCCGTACCCTGGAATGGGCCACTGCCTCGCCGCCGCCGTTCTACAACTTTGCCGAGCAACCGGTGGTGCATGGCATCGACGCTTATTGGGGGATGAAGGAAAAAGGCGTGAAGACCCTGGTGGAGGCAGACTTCCGCAAGATCCACATGCCTTGCAACACCAGCCTGGGTGTGGTGCTCGGGGGGCTTGCCACGGTGATGGGCTTTGCCCTGGTCTGGCACATCTGGTGGCTGGTGATCGCCAGCCTGCTGGCCACGGTGGCGACGCTGGTGGTGCGCAGCTATGACCAGCACACCGAATACTACGTGTCGGCCGAAGAAGTCGAGCGCGTGGAAACCAGACGGCGGCAACTGCTGGCGGAGGCCTGAACCATGTCCCATATCGTGCTGAACGAAACTGCCCACCAGCAGGAGCAAGGCTACGAGGATGCCGGCTCCCTGAGCCTGTTCGGCTTCTGGATCTACCTGATGACCGACTGCATCCTGTTCGCCACGCTGTTCGCCACCTATGCCGTACTGGGCCAGGCGGTGGCCGGCGGGCCGAGCGCAGCGGACATCTTCGAGCTGCCGTATGTACTGGTCGAAACCTTCCTGCTGCTGTTCAGCAGCATCAGCTACGGCTACGCCATGCTGGCCAACCACCGCAAGGACAAACGCCGGGTGCTGCAGTGGCTGGGGGTGACCTTCCTGCTCGGCCTGGGCTTCATCGCCATGGAACTCAACGAATTCCACCACCTGATTGCCGAAGGTGCCGACCCGCAGCGCAGTGCCTTCCTGACTGGCTTCTTCACCCTGGTCGGCACCCATGGCCTGCATGTGCTGGTCGGCCTGGTGTGGATGGCCTTGCTGATGATCCAGGTGCAGCAGCGCGGCCTGTGCTGCGTCAATTCCACACGCCTGAGCTGCCTGAGCCTGTTCTGGCACTTCCTCGACATCGTGTGGGTATGCGTGTTTACCGTCGTCTACCTGTTCGGGGTGATCTGATGTCCAGTGAAAGCCAGGTCCACAGCAGTGCCGGTGCCAGCCAGAGCAGCCACCAATCCTACAACGTGGGTTTCCTGCTGGCCGCCATCCTCACCCTCGTGCCCTTCGGGCTGGCCATGTACCCGAGCCTGCCACGCCAGCTTACCTTCCTGCTGGTGCTGCTCTGCGCGGTGGTGCAGATCGTGGTGCACATGCTGTTCTTCCTGCACCTGACCACGGCACGCGAACAACGCTGGAGCCTGGTGGCGCTGGTGTTCACGGTAGTGATCATCGTGCTGCTGGTGGGGCTGTCGTTGTGGATCATGTACTACGTGCACGCCAACATGCTGGGCCTGTAGGCCCAGCCCCTGTCACCCGACCCTGACGGAAGGAGGCAAGCCCTCATGAGTGACCGCATCATTGCACTGTTCGCCGATACCACGCTGTTCGGCATTTCCATCCTCAACCTGTTGCTGGCATTGGCCGTTGCCATCGGCACCTTCCTGGTCGCGCGGGCGACCATCAGCTTCGTGCTGCGCCGGGTCCGGCGCTGGTCCGAACACGACGGCGCACTGAGCCAGGTGCTGGCCAAAGTGCTCGCCGGCACCAGCAATTTCCTCTTGTTGCTCGCCTCGCTGCTGGTCGGCCTGAGCATGCTCGACCTGCCCGAGCGCTGGCTGACGCGGGTCGGCAGCCTGTGGTTCGTGGTCGCGGCGTTGCAGATCGGGTTGTGGGCCAACCGCGCCATTGGCCTGGGCCTGAGCCGCTACTTCGCACGCCATGGCAGCAGTGGCTTGAACCAGGGCAGCGCGCTGGCCACCCTGTCGGCCTGGGGCGCGCGGGTGTTGCTGTGGTCCGTGGTGCTGCTGGCGATGCTGTCCAACCTGGGCGTCAATATTACCGCCTTCGTCGCCAGCCTGGGTGTGGGCGGCATCGCCGTCGCGCTGGCAGTGCAGAACATCCTCGGTGACCTGTTCGCCTCGTTGTCGATCGCCGTGGACAAGCCCTTCGAAGTGGGCGACTTCATCGTCATCGGCCCGCTGGCCGGTACGGTGGAACACGTCGGGCTGAAGACCACGCGCATTCGCAGCCTGGGTGGCGAGCAGATCGTGATGGCCAACGCCAGCATGATCAGCAGCACCATCCAGAACTACAAGCGCCTGCAGGAGCGGCGCATCGTGTTCGAGTTCGGCCTTTCGTACGACACACCCACCGAGGCGGTGAAGAAGGCGCCGGCGATCGTCGAAGAAGCCATCAAGGCGCAGGAGCAGGTGCGCTTCGATCGCGCCCACCTGCGTGGCTTCGGCAAGGAGGCGCTGGAGTTCGAGTGCGTGTACATCGTCAAGGACCCGGGCTACAACCTGTACATGGACATTCAGCAGGCCATCAACTTCCGCCTGCTTGAGCGTTTCTCGAAGATCGGTGCGCAGTTCGCCGTGCCGGTGCGCGCGATCAAGGTCACTGCCCTGCCAGAGGAAACCCGCGCTCAGGAGCAAGGCCGCGGGAGCCTGGGTATCCGCGGAGCATGAAGGGGCGTCCTGCCCCGTTCATGCCGCGTGAGGTTCAGGGCTGCTGATAATGGCCCGGCGAGGTGCTGGGCTGATGATCGTGTTCCAGGCGCTGCACCTGCACATCGGTGAAAGACGTTGCCTCGGTACGGTGAAGGCCCTGCAGGTAGTCGCGTGCAACCTCTCTGCTCAGGTCCTCTTCGTCGCTGCGCAACTCACAGGTGCCCGGTTGGTTGTCGAGAATGTAGCTGATCAGGTACAGGTACTTGGCCATCGAATATGCTCCCACTTGGCTGGATGTAAACGGACGACGCACTGGGTTGATCCAGCTGTGGGTGATTCCGTTCAACAGCGATGACGGCTGGCCGCAGAACATTCATTGCGGTGCAGGAAGGCACCGGCTGTGCCGGTGATCGCGGCTGCCGCTCCTACAGGTAACGCGTCAACCCGAAGCCGGCGCGGCTCACACACGTAGGAGCGGAGTTATCCGCGAAGCAGGCGAAGCGCTGGCTGGCACCGGCTGTGCCGGTGATCGCGGCTGAAGCCGCTCCTACCGGTACCGCGCAAGCCCGAATCCGGCGCGGTTCACCATGTAGGAGCGGATTTATCCGCGATGCAGGCGCCGCGGTAAATGCCACCGGCCATGCCCGCTGCCACGTGGATTGCCCAGGCCTTTAGCTCCACAGCTCCTGCTGCCATCCGTCGAGTGGTTCGACCGTTCCAGCCCTTGCGGGCCTCCCAACAGTACCTATCACTGGAACGGAGAGGTACTTGAAATGGCAACGGTACAAGACAACCTGCTGGACTGGCTGCGCGACGCCCATGCCATGGAGCAACAGGCCGAAAGCATGCTCAAGGGCCAGGCCGAACGCCTCGAGCACTACCCGCAGCTCAAGGGCCGTATCGTGCAGCACATCGAAGAAACCCAGGGCCAGCAACGTCTGCTGCTGGAATGCATCGAGCGGTTGGGGGGCAGTACGTCCACCCTCAAGGACCTGGCCGGCAAGCTCATGGCGTTCGGCCAGGCCGTCGGCGGCATGGTCATGAGCGATGAGGTGGTCAAGGGTGCCATGTCCGGCTATGTGTTCGAGAACATGGAGATCGCGTCCTACACGGTACTGATCGAAGCGGCCGAGGCAGCTGGCGACGGCGCCACGGCGCAGGCATGCAGGTCGATTCTGAAGGAAGAGGAAGCCATGGCCCTATGGCTGAAGGAGCACCTGCCAGAAATCACCCGGGCATTCCTGGCACGCTCCGCCGATCCGGATGCCGAAGCCAAGCGCTAGAATGGGCCCCGCAGCGGATCGGATGATCCGTTGCGGGGTGTCATTACAGCGGCTCGTCGCCGTTGACCTTGCCCAGTTCTGCCCCGGTCAAGGGCTGCAACTCGGGGTTGGACATTGTTCTGGCCTTCATCGCTTCGGCTGCTGCCGCCGACTGTTCGTCGAGCTGCACCGTGGCCATTCCGTCGCCTCCGTTCACCGCCGACTCGGGCTGGTCGACATAGATCCAGTCCTGGCCTTCGTTCCATGAGCCGCGCATTTCGCCGCCGTGGGACATGTTGAAATAGGTGCGGTTGACTTCCGGGTCGCCCGGCAGCTTGCCTTGCGGGAAGTTCGGCTGGATCGAGTGCAAGGCTTTTTCGAACGACAGCTGGTGAGCGATTTCACGGCTCATCAGGAACCCCAGCGCATCCTTGATACCCGGGTCATCGGTGACGTTGATCAAGCGTTCATAGACGATCTTCGCCCTGGCCTCGGCGGCAATATTGGAACGCAGGTCCGCCGTCGGCTCGCCGATGGTGTCGATGTAGGCTGCGGTCCAGGGTATGCCACCGGAGTTCACCAGCGCTGCACCACCGCCATACAACAGGCTGGTGATATGCGAATCGTTGCCGGCCCCGGTCAACGACCGGTACAACTCGCCTTCGGCTTCCACCCCTTCGGCCAGGCGCCCCTTGGCACCCTTGTTCAGCATCACCACGATCGAGCCGATGATCTCCAGGTGGCTCAGCTCTTCGGTGGCAATGTCGAACAGCATGTCCTTGCGCCCCGGGTCATCCTCGGTCACCGCCTGGGTGAAGTAGCGCATCGCTGCAGCCAGTTCGCCCTGCGGCCCGCCGAACTGTTCCAGCAGCAGGTTCGCCAGCCCTGGGTTGGGCTGCGCGACGCGAACCGTATACTGCAGTCGCTTGTTGTGCATGAACATTGGCAAATCCTCATCAGCGTGCCGAGGCGGCCATGGCCGCCTCGGTCGGTTCAATGGTGATCAGCGGTTGTCATCGCTGTTGCGACCGCCGCCATGGCTGTGCTGGCCGCCTTTGCGGCCGGCCTCGGAGGCCTTCTCGCGGTCGTTGGCAAAATTGCCGCCGGAAGCCTGCCCACCCTTCTGGCCTGCTTCGGAGGCGCGTTCAGGGTCGTTCTTGAAATTGCCGCCGGACATCTGCCCGCCTTTGTGGCCGGCCTCCGAGGCACGTTCAGGATCGTTCTTGAAATTACCGCCTGACATCTGCCCGCCCTTATGCCCGGCTTCAGCGGCGCGTTCAGGATCATTCTTGAAGTTGCCGCCCGATGCCTGGCCGCCCTTGTGGCCGGCCTCCGATGCCTTCTCGCGATCGTTGGCGAAGTTGCCGGGGTTGGTGTTGGCGCTGCCGCCCTGGTTGCTGCGTTTGTCGTCGTTGCTAGCCATGATCGTTCACCTCATGTGGTTAACACAGGTTGGTCTGTGTTCACTAATGACCGAAGGCAAACGCTGCGGAGTGAAAGTGATTTCGCTATCGCTGACGAAATGCTTTAAGCACTTGGGCACAAGATATTCGGGTTACCGAACCCTCGACGCGATATTGCTGTGGGATTTGCATCCGCGGCGCCAATTGCTGGCAAGCGGCCTTGTGTTGCACCAGGCCGCCCAAGGTTTCAAGCCTGGCCGATGCGGCAAACCGCTTCGATGGCTTCGACCAGCTCGTCGTACTGCACCGGCTTGGTCAGCCGACGATCGAACAGCGCCGCCTCGTCTGCCCGCTTGGCCTGATGGGTGCCGTAACCGCTCAGCGCGATCGTCGGGGTGAGACGGTGCTGTTTTTTCTCGCGCAAGGCGCTGACGAACTCATGCCCGTCCATTTCCGGCATGCCGATATCCGTCAGGATCACATCGAAACGTTTCTCGGCGGCCTCCTGCAGCGCCTGGCGTGGGTCGAGGTAGCTGCTGACCAGTGCGTCTTCCATTTCCAGCAGCATGCGCATCACGTCGACCACTTCCGGCGAATCGTCCACCAGCAGCACTCGCAACCCTTTCAACCGGCCATCACCATCCTCGGAGGGGTCGGCTGGTGGTAATTCGGGCTGAGCCTGGTTCGACAGCGGCAACTCGACGCTGAAGGTCGAGCCATGCCCCAACCCGGCCGACCGGGCGACCACGGCACCGCCATGGGCTTCGACCAACTGCCTGACCAAGGCCAGGCCGATACCCAGGCCATCGCGGCGGTGGCTGGCATGCCTGGCCTGTTTGAACAGTTCGAAGATGCTGGACAGGTCGGCAGCGGACAACCCCGGCCCGTTGTCGCTCACGTCCAGACGCGCGCAGTTTTCCGTGCGGCTCAGCATCACCCGCACGCGGGCTCTCTCGCCACTGAACTTCAGGGCATTGTTGAGCAGGTTCCACACCACCTGCTCGATCCGCGTCGGGTCACCATCGACCACCAGCGAGGTGCCCGGCTGGGGCAGCTCGAGGGTGATACGTGCCGACGGGTACTCCTCCGCTGCGATGGCATGGATCGACTTGACCAGGCCGACCAGGTCCAGCAACTGTTTCTTCAGTTTCAACTTGCCGGTGCGCAGGCGGGCCGTGTCGAGCAGGTCGTCGATGATGCGCGCCTGGCTGGTCACCGCGTCGTTGATGGTAGCGATGGCCTTGCTCGCCTGGACCGTGTTGCGTACCGCCGGTAGCCGACGAAGAATCTCGGCGTTGAGCTGAATCAGGTTGAGCGGATGCTTCAGTTCATGCGACATCACCGCAAAGAACTCGTCCTTGAGCATGCTGTCGCTCTGCGTCTCGGCCAGCTGTTTACTTTGCTCGTCCTGCAGGCGCTTGTGCCCGGTGAGGTCGCGGGCAATCTTGACGAAGCCTGCGGTCTCGCCGCGCAACCGGGCTGTTTCGCCACTGCAATAGAAGCGGCTGCCGTCCTTGCGCACGTGCCAACGCTCGTCCTCCGCCCGGCCATGCTCCTGCGCGCGGCGCAATTCTGCCTCGGGCACGTCGGCGGCCTGGTCCTCGGCAGTGAACAGCACGCTGAAGTGGCTGCCGACAATCTCCTCGGGGGTGTAGCCGAAAATATACTCGGCGCCCCGGTTCCAGTCGCTGACAAGGCCGTTGCCATCGAGGATGATGATGGCGAAATCCTGCGTGCTTTCCGCCACCAGGCGCATGCGTTCCTGGCCCAGGCGCAGGTCTTCTTCCGCTTCACGGCGCTTGGTGATGTCGATGAAGGTCAGCACCGTGCCGTCGATATGGTCTTCGCTGGAGCGGTAAGGCAGCAGCCGGGCAATGTACCAGCGCTGGTCGCTGCTGCTGACTTCGCGTTCCATCATGGTCAGCGACTCGTAGACGGCAGTGGCATCATCGGCCAGTTGCGGGTAGTCGAGGCGGTGCGTGATGTCCAGCAGCGAACGGCCGGTGTCCACCGGCAGCATGCTGAAAATATCCTTGGCCCGCGGGGTGAACCAACGGATGTGCATGTTGCGGTCGACGAACACCGTGGCGATGTCGGTGGAGGCGATCAGGTTGGCCAGGTAATCGTTGATCTTGTCGGTTTCCTCGACCTTGCTCTTGAGTTCGTAGTTGACCGTCAGCAGCTCTTCGTTGATCGACTGCAATTCTTCCTTGCTGGTTTCCAGCTCTTCGGTGGCGGAACGCAGCTCTTCGTTGATTGCCTGCATCTCTTCGTTCGAAGCCTTCAGCTCTTCGCTGGAAACCTCCGACTGCTCGATGGTTTCCTGCAGGTGCAACTTGGTGCGCTGCAGCTCGCTTTCGAGGCTGGCCATCACTTTGTTCTCGGTCAGCTGGTCGAACTCCAGCATCTGCTCGCCGATACTCACCGGCGCCGCATTGAAGACAATGGTGCAGACTTCCTGAGCGGTTACATCGTCCTTGTAGGGCCGTGCGGCGATGTCGAGCCAGTAGTCGGCATCGCCCTCACTGAAGCGTACCTTGCGCGACAGGGTAGCCTTGCCGCTCTGCTGCGCCTGGAACAGCGTGGTGCGCAACTCGAGCCGCAACTCGGGCATGATCAGCACCATCACGTTGCGCGCGACTTCGCCAGTCACGTAGCGCAGGAAACGCCCTGCCCCTTCGTTCATGTGCAGGATGTCGCCATTGCTGTCAACAATCATGCTGGGCGGCATCTGCTGGGCCATGGCCCGGTTATGGATGTCGGCGTAGGAAAACTTGCGCTGCACCTGTACCAGCGGCGCGGGCATTGCCAGGCTGGACAGGGTGAACCCGCCCCTGGGCATGGTCGGGGCGCGGCGGTTCACGCTGGCGCCGACCTTGGCGCGGAAGATGCGGTTACGCTTGTCTACCGGGGTGAACAGTTCAGGGCAGGCATCGGCGGATTCCGACGAACCCATGAACAGATAGCCACCAGGCCGCAGCGCAAAGTGGAACATCTGCAGCATCTCCTTCTGGATATCGCGGTCCAGGTAGATGAGCAGGTTGCGGCAGACAATCAGGTCGATCTGCGAGAATGGCGGGTCGGACAGCAGGCTGTGCTTGGCGAACAAGACCTTTTCACGAACTTCCTTGCGCACCCGGTAATGCTCGTTTTCCTTGACGAAATACTGCCGCAGGCGCATCGGCGGCACGTCGGTGACGATGGCTTCCGAATACAGCCCGGCGCGGCCAACGGCAATCGCGCGCTCATCGATGTCGGTGGCAAACACCTGCAGCTTCAGCGGGTGGGATTCGAGCTTCTGGTGTTCCGCGCTCAGGATCGCCAGGCTGTAGGCCTCTTCGCCGGTCGAGCAGCCAGCGGACCAGATGCGCACCTCTTCACGGTTGTCTTCCTCGTCCCTGGCGCTGAGCAGCGAACCCAGCACATGGCGTTCGAGGGCTTCGAAGGCCTCGCGGTCGCGGAAGAAGTTGGTAACTCCGATCAGCATGTCGCCAAGCAGCTTCTTGGCTTCATCCGAAGTTTCTTCCAGGTAACGCAGGTAGCTGGGTAGATCCGGCTGGGTCGTCACTTGCAGCCTGCGCTCGATGCGGCGCAACACGGTTGCACGCTTGTAATGCTTGAAATCGTGCCCGGTGCGGTTACGCAAGGTGCGCAGGATGTCCTGAATGACCCGCTCTGCGTCCTCGCGTGCATGCTCCTCGGTCTGTGCAGCCACTTTCAGGTCATGCGGAGCGGGCAACTTGATGGTCTGCGTGTTACGCCACAACTCCAGCAGTTTGTGCGGTATTTCTGCCACCGGCAACACCGCATCGACCATGCCGGTGGCGATTGCCGCCACCGGCATGCCGTCGAACTCGGCATCGTCGGGGCTCTGCACGATGGTGATGCCGCCCTGCTCCTTGATCCGCGACAGGCCCACCGCGCCGTCACTGCCGGTACCGGAAAGCACCAGGCAGAAGCTGTATTCCTTGTGCACGTCCGCCAGATCACGGAAGAACAGGTCGATGGCAATATGCCTGCCCAATGGCCGGGCCGACGGCACCACCTTCAGGTAGCCATCATTCATTGCCAATTGACTGGCGGGCGATATCACGTAGACATGATTCGACTCGATGCGCGAGGTGCCCGTTACCTGAATGACCGGCATGGCAGTGCAGGCCTGCAGGATCTTGTCCGCCACGCTTTCGTGGTCTGGCGACAGGTGCAGGACGATGACGAACGCCATGTCGCTGTTTGCCGGCATGTGTTCGAAAAATACTTTCAGGGCGGCAAGCCCGCCAGCAGAGGCACCGATGCCTACTACCGGGAAATTGAGATGACTTGGCACAATCCCGTCCCGCTCAGGCTTGGAGCTGGGAGAAGGTGTGATCGTCCTTTTCATTGTTGCTCTCGTATTCGATGAAACCCTGGCGAGACAGTGTGTTCTCGTGAGACTGGCGCAGGAGAGTAAAGCGTCAATGATAACAAGTATTGATCTGCCGGGCGGTCACAGGTGGCGGACTCGCACATTCGCGATATATGGCAGATAGAGCGGGGTTATTTGCGCTTTAAGTTCTACAGAAGTTCAACCTTGTATAAGTTATGAAGGCGCTTGCGCACCGGCCAGGAAGACCCGGCTGCGGCCACGCCAGGGTCCGCGGGCGCACTCGCTAGCGCTGGGGCGTGCAAGCTGGAGCAACTATGTTTGCCGGCGCCGCGTGCCCAGTTCGATCCAGGTTGGCGCATGGTCGCTGGCCCTGGCTTCGTTACGCACCCAGGCATCGACGCCCGCCCGCTTCAGGTAGGGCGCCAGGTCAGGGTTGAGCAACAAATGGTCGATACGAAGGCCGGCGTTGCGTGCCCAGTGGTTGCGGAAGTAATCCCAGAATGTATAGATACGTTCGTCGGGGTAGAGATGGCGGATTGCATCGACCCAGCCCTGCCCAAGCAGCCGGGCGAAGCACGCCCGAGACTCGGGTTGCAGCAAGGCATCCTTCAACCAGGAGCGCGGGTTGTAGATATCCATGTCGGTGGGTACCACATTGAAATCACCCGCCATCACCGTCGGGTGGCCGCTGCCGTACAAACCCTGCGCGTGCTGGATCAGGCATTCGAACCAACGCAGTTTGTAGTCGAATTTCGGCCCCGGTTGCGGGTTGCCGTTCGGCAGGTACAGGCATGCCACCAGCACGCCATGCACTGCCGCTTCCAGATAGCGGCTTTGCGTATCGTCCTCCATGCCTGGCAGGCCACGACGCACCTCCAGCGGCTCGCTGCCCCGCGCCAGGATGGCCACGCCGTTCCACGACGGCTGGCCCTGGTAGACACAAGCATAACCCGCCGCTTCGAGTGCCTGGCGGGGAAATTGCTGATCCGCCGCCTTGAGTTCCTGCAGGCAGGCGATGTCCGGCTGTTCCCGTTCCAGCCAGGCCAGCAAGGCCGGCAGGCGGCTGCGAATGCCATTGATGTTGAACGTGGCGATCTTCAGCGCTTTCATGCGTCAGGGTCGCTGACATGGGCCTGCACGGCGTCTTCAAGGGCGTGCACATGGGCATCATCGGCCAGTGCCTTGAGGGCCAGCCAGTCGTCCCAGTCAATGGCGCCATCGTCGCGCAGGGCTTCAGCGGTGCGAACCAGTTCGTGGTGGTAGGCGTCCGGTGACTCGCGCCGGTAACTGATGTCGTCGTACTGGGCATACCAGGCCGCAAGCTCGGGGATGCTGCGTTCAATGCTCATCAAGAAGCCCTCACTGTACCCTTTGCATGTAAGAGCACCGTCGTGGTGTGACGTTCAACTTCAACGCGGCAGACCGTGCGTCCTGGGCCTACGGAAAAAAACAACTTCCCGACCGTTGCCAGGGTCCCAAGCTACAGGCGCACCTGGAGACGAGATCATGAAATTCGCCCAATTCTGCCAATGGTTGTCCAACCACGCCGGACGCCCCCAGACCTTCCTCATCGCCTTGCTGCTCATCGTGATATGGGGCCTCACCGGGCCGTGGTTCCATTACAACGATACCTGGCAGCTGATCATCAATACCTCCACCACCATTATCACCTTCCTGATGGTGTTCCTGATCCAGAACACCCAGAACCGCGACAACGACATCATTCACGTCAAGCTAGACGAGCTGATCCGTGCGACCAAGCATACCGAGATGTCGGTCCTCGACCTGGAAGACATGGACAGCAAGAAGCTGCAGGCGCTACGCAAGGAATACCGGGCCCTGGCTGAAGGCGAGCAAGCCGCAGGCCTGCAACCCCGCGCGGACCAGGAGGAAGAACCGGATCAACGGATGGGCGACCAGCAACGCTAGGGCGCGGGTCACACAGGTGAAACTTTCCCGAGCCGCGCCAAGTCCAGACCCCTATCGATGACAGCCCAGGAGAACGGCATGACAGGCACGATAGGCGACTTTCTGGTGGAACGCCTGTACCAATGGGGCGTAAGGCGCATCTTCGGTTACCCTGGCGATGGCATCAATGGCGTGTTCGGTGCACTGGCCAGGGCCAATGGCAAGATCCAGTTTATCCAGGCCCGGCATGAGGAGATGGCCGCCTTCATGGCCAGCGCGCATGCCAAGTTCACCGGCGAGCTGGGCGTGTGCATGGCCACCTCCGGCCCCGGCGCTTCACACCTGCTGACCGGCCTGTACGACGCCCGCATGGACCACCAGCCGGTGCTGGCCATCGTCGGGCAGCAGGCTCGTGCGGCACTGGGTGGGCACTACCAGCAAGAGCTTGACCTGCTGTCGATGTTCAAGGACGTGGCCGGTGCATTCGTGCAGCAGGCCTCGACGCCCGCGCAAGTACGCCATCTGCTCGACCGCGCAGTACGTACCGCCGTCGGCGAACGCCGGGTCACCGCCATCATCCTGCCCAACGACCTGCAGGACCTGCCCTATCACGAACCGCCCAAGGCACACGGCACTGTGCATTCCGGCATCGGCTACAGCAGGCCCAGGGTGCTGCCCTTCGAGGCAGACCTGCAGCGCGCGGCCGACGTGCTCAATGGCGGACGCAAGGTGGCGATGCTGGTCGGTGCCGGTGCCTTGCAGGCAAGCGAGCAGGTCATGGCGGTAGCCGAGAAGCTCGGTGCAGGGGTGGCCAAGGCGCTGCTGGGCAAGGCCGTGCTACCCGACGACCTGCCCTGGGTCACCGGTGCCATCGGCCTGCTCGGCACCGAACCCAGCTACCAACTGATGAGCGAATGCGACACCCTGCTGATGATCGGTTCCGGCTTCCCATATTCCGAATTCCTGCCGCGGGAAGGCCAGGCCCGCGGCGTACAGATCGACCTGCAGCCGGACATGCTCAGCTTGCGCTACCCGATGGAGGTGAACCTGGTCGGCGATGCCGGTGAAACCCTGGCGGCGTTGTTGCCGCTGCTCGAACACAAACGCGAACGGGGCTGGCGCGACAGGATCGAAGGCTGGCGTGCGCAGTGGGACAAGACCCTGGCCAAACGCGCCCACGCCACAGCCAAGCCTCTCAACCCACAGCGCGTGGTGTACGAGCTCTCCCCGCTTCTGCCGGACCAGGCCATTGTCACCAGTGATTCCGGTTCCTGTGCCAACTGGTTCGCCCGCGACCTGCAGATTCGCCGGGGCATGCAATGTTCACTGTCCGGTGGCCTGGCCAGCATGGGCGCTGCCGTGCCCTACGCCATCGCCGCCAAGCTCGCCCACCCGCAGCGCTGCGTGGTGGCGCTGGTCGGTGACGGCGCGATGCAGATGAACAACCTGGCCGAGCTGATTACCGTGGCGAAGTACTGGCAACAATGGCAGAACCCGCAGTGGATCTGCGCGGTATTCAACAACGAAGACCTCAACCAGGTTACCTGGGAACAACGGGTCATGGAGGGCGACCCGAAGTTCGAGGCCTCACAGTCGATACCTGATGTGCCCTATCACCTGTTCGCCCTGTCCATTGGCCTGCTGGGCATCTATGTGGATCGCGAGGAGGACATCATCCCCGCCTGGGAGCGGGCGTTGGCGGCGGACCGGCCGGTGTTGATCGAGTTCAAGACCGACCCGAACGTGCCGCCGCTACCGCCGCACATCAAGCTGGAGCAGGCGAAGAAATTCGCCAGCAGCTTGCTCAAGGGCGACCCTGACCAGGCCGGCGTCATCCTGCAGACGGCCAGGCAAGTCCTCAGTTCGGTATTGCCTGGCAAGAAATGAGCAACCGGGTAGCTGCAGGTGAACCCGCACACAAGTAATGCGCCGGCTTCGCATTGACGCTGCACCTGGAGGAGCGGCTTCAGCCGCGATCACCGGCACAGCCGATGCCAGCCATCGCGCCGCCTGCATCGCGGATAAATCCGCTCCTACATGCACTACGCCGGCTCCGCGTTGACGCTGCACCGGTAGGAGCGGCTTCAGCCGCGATCACCGGCACAGCCGGTGCCAGCCACCGCGCCGCCTGCATCGCGGATAAATCCGCTCCTACATGCACTACGCCGGCTCCGCGTTGACGCTGCACCGGTAGGAGCGGCTTCAGCCGCGATCACCGGCACAGCCGGTGCCAGCCACCGCGCCGCCTGCATCGCGGATAAATTCGCTCCTACATGCACTACGCCGGCTCCGCGTTGACGCTGCACCGGTAGGAGCGGCTTCAGCCGCGATCACCGGCACAGCCGGTGCCAGCCACCGCGCCGCCTGTATCGCGGATAAATCCGCTCCTACATGCACTACGCCGGCTCCGCGTTGACGCTGCACCGGTAGGAGCGGCTTCAGCCGCGATCACCGGCACAGCCGGTGCCAGCCAACCGCTTCGCTAGTGAATGACCAGCAATGCCTAGCCCAGCAGTTGGCTCAATACTGCACGCAGTTTCCCCGGCTTGACCGGTTTGTTCAGCAGCGGCGCACCGAGCTTGTGCAAGGAGCGCCGGCACTGATCGCTGCGGTCAGCGGTGATGATCACTACCGGAATGGTACTGCCGAAATGCTCGCGCAAATGCCTGACCACTTCGCAGCCGACCACACCGTGATCCAGGTGGAAATCGGCCAGGATCAACTCCGGGGCCTGCCCCTGCAAGGCCAGCAATGCCCCAGCCTGATCGGTTGCGGTCACCACTTCACACCCCCACTGCCCAAGCAGTGCGCCCATGCTCTCGAGGATGCTCACCTCGTTGTCCACCACCAGCAGCCGCCGGCCCGGCAACGGGTTACCGGTGCCGGGCTGCGGTACGGCCGGGTGGACCGGCAGCGGTACCGCCTGGCCGAGCGGCACCTCGATACTGAACACCGAGCCACGCCCCGGCCACGAGCGCACCTCGACCCGGTAGCCAAGGATCTTGGCGATCCGTTCGACGATGGCCAGCCCCAGGCCTACACCCTTGCGGTCGGCGGCACGGCCCACGTCCAGCTGGTTGAATTCAAGGAAGATCGCCTGCAGCCGATCCTGGGCGATACCCCGCCCGGTGTCCCACACCTCCAGGCGCAGGTGCCTGCCACGGCGCCTGGCCCCCAGCAGGATCCGACCTTCATCGGTATAGCGGCAGGCATTGCTGAGAAAATTGCGCAGGATGCGCGTCATCAACCGCAGGTCGGTGCTGATGGCATAGTCGCCAATGCGTGCGCGCAGTTTAAGACCTGCCGCGTCAGCCACCGTGCGGAACTCCGAAACCAGCGGCCCGTACAGTTCGTCGAGACGATACGAGGCCACGTCCGGCTTGACCGCTGCCTGGTCAAGCCGGGAGATGTCCAGCAGATCGGTCAGCAGGTCCTCAGCGCCCTCCAGGGCTTGATGGGTACGTTCCACCAGCACTTTTTCCGCTTCCGGCAACGGCCGTTCGCGCAAGGTCGAAATCAGCAGCCGCGCAGCATTCAGCGGCTGCAGCAGGTCATGGCTGGCAGCCGCGAGGTATTTGTCCTTGCTGCGGTTGGCGGTTTCCGCAGCGTCGCGGGCATCGCGCAGGGCGCGGGCGATCTGTTTGCGCTCGGCGATCTGCTGTTGCAGGTTGCGGTTGGCCTCCAGCAGCTCGTCGGTGCGCGCAGCCACCCGTTGCTCGAGCTCGTCGTTGAGTTGCTGCAGGCGCTGCTGGGCCAGCTTGCGTTCGGTGATGTCGGCGACAAACCCTTCCACCAGGCCTTCATGGCCAGGCTTGAGCAGCAGGTTCATCAGCACATCGATATGGCTGCCATCCTTGCGGCGCAAGCGGGTTTCATAACCGTGCAGGCTGCGTTCACGGGCCAGTGTCGCGGTGATGGCGTGCAGCTCGTCGGCCTCGACGAACAGGTCGCTGGCGAAGTCGGTCAGGCACTGCAGCAATGCCTGCGGGCTGTCGTAACCAAGCATGCGCGCCAACGCCGGGTTGGCCGCGCGCATGCCGTCTTGCAGGCTGGCCTGGAAAATCCCGTGCACGGCATTCTCGAACAACCACTTGTAGCGGTTGCGTTCGGCCTCCAGCTCGTCCAGGCGGGCCGCCAGCTCCGGGTAATGGCTCTTGCGTGCCGAGTGGTCGCCCAGCCCCAGCAGCCCGGCCAGGGCGCGCTGCTGGTCGTCAGAGGGCCTCGCCATAAACCACCTCGACATCACGCTGGCTCGACGCACGCGGGTTGGTGAGGATGCACGGGTCGTCCATGGCATGTTGCGACAGGAACGGAATATCGGCCGTGCGCACTCCATGCAGGCCCAAGGTCTCATGGAAGCCGATGGCGCGTTTCAGCGCGATCAGGTGCTCCACCAGGCGCGCGCAGATCTGCCGGTGGTTGAGGCCGCGGCAGTCGATGCCCAGCACTTCGGCAATCACCTTGAAACGCTCCGGCGCCGAGCTGTAGTTGAACGCCACCACATGCTCTACCAGCACCGCGTTGCACAAGCCATGCGGCAGGTCGAGGAACCCGCCCAGGCTGTGCGACATGGCGTGGACTGCGCCGAGGATGGCATTGGAAAACGCCAGCCCCGCCTGCATGCTGCCCAGCATGATCTTCTCGCGCAGGGCTATATCGCCAGGGTTGGCGATCATCTGCACCAGGTTGCCGTTGATCAGGCGCATGGCTTCCAGTGCATGGGGGTCGGTCAGCGGACCGTGGCCGGTGGAAACAAAGGCTTCGATGGCATGCACCAGCGCGTCGATGCCGGTGCAGGCGGACAGGAACGGGTCCATGCTCAGGGTGGTTTGCGGGTCGATCAACGACACGTCGGGTACCACCGCCTTGCTGACGATGGAGAACTTCATGCGCTCCTGCTGGTTGGAAATGATCACGAACTGCGAAACGTCGGCCGAGGTACCGGCCGTGGTCGGGATCAGGATCAGCGGCGGGCTGGGCACGCGGATCATGTCCACGCCTTCGAACTCGAGGATGCTGCGCCCATGGGCGACCACGATGCCGATGGCCTTGCCGCAATCCATCGGGCTGCCGCCACCGACCGCGACAATCACGTCACAGTGGTTCTGCCGATAGATCTCGGCGCCTAGCATCACTTCCTCGACCCGTGGGTTGGGCGACACGCCACTGTACAGGCAGTAGTCGATACCCTGCGCCTGCAGGCTGGCCTCGACGTCGGCGACCCAACCGGCGGCGATCACACCCGGGTCGCTGACCACCAGGACCTTGCGCGCGCCGAAGGTCTTGGCGTAATTGGCCACGTTATGCCGGCAACCGGCACCGAAAATGATTTCAGGCGAAACGAACTTGCGAAGCGGGCTGAAACTCTGGCTCATCGGAAAGCCTGTTCTTATTGTTCTGGAAGGTAACCGCCAGCGTAAAGCATCCCGTGGCGAAAGCAACCAGACCAAAGCCTGGCCACGGCTCATTCGACCCAGCACTTGGCGCGGGCCACCTCCAGGAACGCCAGCACGTCCTCGTCGAGCCCGGTCACCCCGGGGAAACGCTGCGCCAGCCGGGCGATGACCGCCGCCACGCTACGCTGGCCGTCGAGCAGTTCGAGCACCCAGCCGGCACTGGCGTTGAGTTCGATGACGCCCCCCGCATGCAGCAACACCGGGCACGCCAGGTGCGGCTCCCAGCGCAGGCGGAAACCGCGGGCCAATGCCAGGGTCTGCTCGGGATCGATCAACTCCATAGGGGTTTGGCACACAAGGCCCGGCCATCGCAACGATGGCCGGCCAGGCATCAACGATTGGCGAAGTACATCGTTACTTCAAAACCAATGCGCAGGTCGGTGTAGGCGGGTTTAGTCCACATGGGGCGGTCCTCTTGTTATGCCGGGCGATTCCGGTAGAGGCATTAATGCATGCTCGGCGCCAGGGCCGAATGCTACTTTGGGACAGGTTTGCGGAGTGCGTTGGTAGGGGTAACACGGAGCAACTGTGGATTTGGGCATGGCAGTGCCGGTCTCTTCGCGGGCTCGCCCGCTCCCACAGGGATTGCGCAAGATCCATGGCCTGCGCGGTCCTTGTAGGAGCTGGCTTGCCTGCGATGGGCTGCAAGGCAGCCCCCAAGGCCAGCTCAGGCTTTAGAAGAAGCCCAGCGGGTTGATGTCGTAGCTCACCAGCAGGTTCTTGGTCTGCTGGTAGTGGTCGAGCATCATCTTGTGGGTCTCGCGGCCCACGCCAGACTTCTTGTAGCCACCGAATGCGGCATGCGCCGGGTACAGGTGGTAGCAGTTGGTCCACACCCGCCCGGCCTTGATTCCCCGGCCCATGCGGTAGGCACGGTTGATGTCGCGGGTCCACAGGCCTGCGCCCAGGCCGAACTCGCTGTCGTTGGCGATCGCCAAGGCCTCGGCCTCATCCTTGAAGGTGGTCACGCCCACCACCGGGCCGAAGATTTCCTCCTGGAACACGCGCATCTTGTTGTGGCCCTTGAGCAGCGTCGGCTGGATGTAGTAACCGCTGGCCAGGTCGCCGGCGAGCCGCTCGGCAGCACCACCGGTGAGCAGCTGGGCACCCTCCTCCCGGGCAATCTGCAGGTAGGAAAGGATCTTGTCGTACTGCTGCTCCGAAGCCTGGGCACCGACCATGGTCGTGGTGTCCAGCGGGTTGCCCCGGGTGATCCTGGCGATCTTCTTCATCACTTCGGCCATGAACGGCTCGTAGATCGATTCCTGGATCAACGCCCGCGACGGGCAGGTGCACACTTCGCCCTGGTTGAAGAACGCCAGCACCAGGCCTTCGGCGGCCTTCTCGATGAACGCCGGCTCGGCCTGCATGATGTCTTCGAAGAAGATGTTCGGCGACTTGCCGCCCAGCTCGACGGTAGACGGGATGATGTTCTCGGCGGCACATTTCATGATGTGCGAGCCCACCGGGGTGGAACCGGTGAAGGCGATCTTGGCGATGCGCTTGCTGGTGGCCAGGGCCTCGCCGGCTTCACGGCCAAAGCCCTGGACGATGTTCAGCACGCCGGCAGGCAGCAGGTCGGCGATCAGTTCGGCGAACACGGTGATCGACAGCGGCGTCTGCTCCGCCGGCTTGAGCACGATGCAGTTGCCGGCGGCCAGGGCCGGGGCGAGTTTCCAGGCAGCCATCAGCAGCGGGAAGTTCCACGGGATGATCTGCCCGACCACACCCAGCGGCTCATGCATGTGGTAGGCCACGGTGCCTTCGTTGATTTCCGCAGCACCGCCTTCCTGGGCGCGGATGCAGCCGGCGAAATAGCGGAAGTGGTCGGCTGCCAGCGGCACGTCGGCATTGAGGGTTTCGCGCACGGCCTTGCCGTTGTCCCAGGTTTCGGTAACGGCCAGCACTTCGAGATGCTGTTCGATACGGTCGGCAATCTTCAGCAGCACCAGGGCACGGTCCTGCACCGAGGTCTTGCCCCAGGCTTCGGCCGCGGCATGGGCGGCGTCCAGGGCGCGCTCGATGTCCTCGGCGCCAGAGCGCGGGAACTCGGCAATCGGCTGGCCATTGACCGGCGAGCTGTTGGTGAAGTACTGGCCGCCCAGAGGCGGCACGAACTCACCATTGATGAAGTTGCCGTAGCGTGGCTTGAAGGACACGATGGCGCCAGGGGTTCCGGGTTGTGCGTAGATCATGCTGAGCCTCTGTGGTCGATGCCTGTCCGGCGACAGGCGATGAACCGATGGTAAAAAGCCCCGCCTGCCGGGCGAATGCATCGTTGGCAGCGGGGCTCTCGTCATTTGGTAGTAGGGCCGCTTGCCGCCGGTTGGCTGGCGGCAAGCGGCAAGGCATGGCGTCAGCGCTTGGCGCTGGCGGTTTGCAGTTGCTTGGGCAACTTGAAGGTCCAGAGCATGCCGCCCTGGTTGAAGTCCTTGACCCGCTTGGCCACTTCGCCGCCCCACAGCGGCACCGCGCCGCCCCAGCCGGAGACCACCGAAACGTACTGCTCGCCGTCCATTTCCCAGGTGATCGGCGAACCGAGCACGCCGGAACCGGTCTGGAACTCCCAGACCTTGTCACCGGTCTTGGCATTGAAGGCCTGCAGGAAGCCTTCCGGCGTGCCGGTGAACACCAGGTTACCCTTGGTGGTCAGCACCCCGCCCCACAGCGGTGCGTAGTTCTTGTGGCGCCATACTTCCTTGCCGCTGACCGGGTCGATGGCACGCAGCACGCCGATGTAGTCTTCGTTGAGCGGCTTGATGGTGAAACCGGCACCAAGGAACGCCGCGCCCTTCTTGTAGGCGATGCCTTCGTTCCAGATATCCATGCCCCACTCGTTGGACGGCACATAGAACAGCCCGGTGTCCTTGTTGTAGGCCATCGGCATCCAGTTCTTGGCGCCGAGGAAGGCCGGGGCGACGAACACCGAGCTGCCCTTGGCTTCGCTGCCCGGCGCCCCTGGGCGGCTGGCCTCGTTGTAGATCGGCCGGCCATCCTTGTCCAGGCCGGTGGCCCAGGTGATCTTGTCGACGAACGGGAAGCCGCGGATGAACTTGCCGTTGGTGCGGTCCAGCACGTAGAAGAAGCCGTTGCGGTCGGCGGTGGCGGCCGCCTTGATCTCTTTGCCGCCGGCCTTGTAGTTGAACGAGATCAGCTCGTTGACGCCGTCGAAGTCCCAACCGTCATGCGGCGTGCTCTGGAAATGCCACTTGATGGTGCCATCGTCCGGGTTCAGGGCCAGGCGCGACGAGGAGTACAGGTTGTCGCCCGGGCGCAGGTGCGAGTTCCACGGCGCCGGGTTGCCGGTACCGAACAGGATCAGGTTGGTTTCCGGGTCGTAGTAGCCGCCCAGCCAAGGTGCTGCACCGCCGGTCTTCCACAGGTCGCCAGGCCAGGTCTTGCCTGCCTCGCCGCCGGAAATGCCGTTCTCGATCGCCTTGCCGTCCTTGTAGACGTAGCCCATGTGCCCTTCCACGGTCGGGCGCATCCACAGCAGCTCGCCGTTTTCCGGGTTGTAGGCCTGGATCTTGCCCACCACGCCGAACTCGCCACCGGCCACCCCGGTGATCAGCTTGCCGTTGACGATCATCGGCGCGGCGCTGATGGAGTAGCCTTCCTTGTGGTCGGCCACTTTCTTGCTCCACACCACCTTGCCGGTGTCTTTGTTCAACGCCACCAGCTTGGCATCCAGGGTGCCGAAGAACACCAGGTCACCGTACAGCGCCACGCCCCGGTTGATCACGTCGCAGCAGGGGCGGATGTCATCGGGCAGGCGCGCATCGTATTGCCACAGCTTCTTGCCGGTACGGGCATCCACGGCGAACACCCGCGAGTAGGAGCCGGTCAGGTACATCACCCCGTCCTTGACCAGCGGCTGGGCCTGCTGGCCGCGCTGCTTCTCACCGCCGAAGGAGAACGCCCAGACCGGCCGCAGGTCCTTGACGTTGTTGCTGTTGAGCAGGTCCAGCGGGCTGTAGCGCTGGCCCTGCACCCCCAGGCCGTTGGTCACGATCTGCTGCGGGTTCTTCGGGTCCTGGAGGATTTCTTCATTGCTGACAGCAGCGTGGGCCGCGCTGGCAAGCAGCATGGCGCTGAGCACCAGGCTCACGGCGAACACGGGACGACGTGGGGATCGGGTCATGACGGCTACCTTTGGTTTTTTTGTTGTGCCCGGGAAAATTTCCCGGTGTGCCGAGAATTCTTGGTCGCTGCCTGTTTGCCAACAATTGCCCGCAGTGCGGAGTTTTCTAGTTCCTTGGTATGGGGCTCGGCGCCGAGACCTGCGCGCCCCTTGCAGGAGCGGCCACGTCAGTGCGTGGCGTCGATGCGCCGCAACTGTTGGCGCTCGTAGCGGGGATACAGGTGGCTGACACTGCGGATCAATTCATAACGGGTCAGGCTGATACCGGCAAAGCGCTCCGGGATCGGGCTGCGTATCATCTCGGCCATGTCATCGCCACGCGCCGCGCCGGCACGCATCAGCCTATCCAGCCAGCCCAGGTAGTCACGCATCTGGGCAAACGGCCGGGTATCGCTGGCCAGCGGACCGTGGCCAGGTACCAGCTGTTTCCAGGGCAGCGCCTGCAAGGTATCCAGGTCTTTCAACCAGACCTCCAACCCTGGGCTGTTGGGCGTGGTCAGCGCCCGTTGGTAGAACACCAGGTCACCGGCAAACAGCACGCCGGTGGTTTCATCCAGAATCGCCAGGTCGGCACCGGTATGCCCACCCAGCGCCAGCAGCCGCAGGCGATGCCCGCCAACCTGATGCATACCCGGCTCCAGTACCCGGGTTGGCAACACCACCTCGGTGCCACGCATCCAGTCGCCAACCAGGCGATACATGTTCTCGGCCATGGCCTCGCCTTGCTGGCGCAGCAGCTCGCCGGTGCCGGCCAGCGCGCTGATCGGCACATCGGCGAAGGCCTGGTTGCCCAGCACATGGTCGGGGTGATGGTGGGTCAGCAACACTTCGACTACTGGCTTGTCGGTGGTGGCGGCAATGGCCTGACGCAGCGCTTCGCCGTAGCGTTTCGATGGCCCGCTGTCGATCACCACCACCCCGCTGTCGGTGACGATGAACGCGGTGTTGACGATGTTGCCACCGTTGTCCTTGGCGAAATTGGCGGTGCTGCCTTCCAGCAGCCAGGTGCCTTCGGCGATCTGTCGGGGCTTGAGGTGATAGTCCAGGTCTGCCTGGGCCGGCAGGCCCAGGCACAGCAGCAACAGCAGGATCCAACGCATGACGGGCGCCTCGGGTCGGTAAGTGAAGCCTGGCAACGCACTCAAGGCAGCGCCGCCTCGAAGCGGTTGCCGCTGTTGTCCTGCAACACCAGCCGGGTCGGCCCGGAACCGAGGATGTCGAAGCCCAGGTTGGGGTTTTCGCTGACTGCCGGATACAGCGCGAGGCTGGCCAGGCGCTGGCCATCCGCGCCTTGCAGCTCGGCATGGTTGAGGAAGAATTCCGGGATGCCGCTGACCAGGCCATTGTCCATCGGGTGGGCCACCTGCAGGCGCAGGCGGCTGCTGTCGCCGCGCGGGTAGCGCCCGCCCAGCACTTCGCCCAGGTGCTCCTCCCAGCCGGGCTGGGTGCGGACCACACTGGGCGCGGTACAACCGCCTCCGGCGGCATCGATCAGGGTCGAGCCGACATGCCACAGGCCGTCGCGAGTCAGCACCGCGGCACGCAGCGGCGTGGCCTGTTCGATACGGATGCGGATCGACAACCAGGGCAGCACGCGCTCGCCGGGTTCGAAGTCGACAATGCGCGGCAGCGGGTTGAGCTCGGCCCAGGCCAGGATCCGTACCACCTCACCGCTGAATGCCCGCGCGTCGATCTCCAGCGGCACCTGGCGTGCGTCCTCGGCGAATGGGGGCGCCAGCAGCTTGACCCGGTCATCGAAGACGAACGCTGCCTGGCCCAGCAGCTGCTTGTGGTAGAAGTCCCACATCACCGACGGCACCGGGTCCGACGTGGCATTCGGTTCGCTGGCGTGGGCTGCCCAAGGCAGCCAGCAGGCCAGCAGGAAAGTCGCTCGCCAGTTCATGGCCCGCTCCTTGATGACGCGATTATCCTTGAGCCAGCGCCGCCCCTGTGGGAGCGGGCATGCCCGCGAACACGGGCCAAGCCCGTGCCAACCACCGCAGCGCCTGCTTCGCGGGCACGCCCGCTGCCACAGGGCGATGTGCACCTACTGATACATTTCCGGCACCTCGTAGCGCAGGCCGTAACTGGCGTAGATCGCCTTCATTCGCCCCTCGCGGATCAGCGCTTCGAGCGCCTCTTCCACCGCATAGGCCAGCTGCCGGTTGCTTTCATGCACTGCCATGCCGATGTCCCAGGCCTGCTTGCCGAGGTTCGGGTAGGCGTTTTCCGCCAGGGCCAGCTGCGGGTCGGCGGCCTGGTGCAGTTGCCAGTCGACCTCGCCGCGCATGGCCATCACCGCGTCCACCTGGCCAGCCTGCATGGCGCCGAACGCTTGCTGAACGTTGGGGTAATGGTGGGTCCTGGCGCTGAGCATGCCGTTGAATACCGAGGTCAGGTAGAACGACGGCACACTGTCCACCTCGACCCCGATGGGGTGCTGCTGGAACACCGCGACACTGGCTACCGAGGCCAGGCGGCGGCGATCATAGGCCACCTGCCAGCGCTCCTGCTGATAGGGGCCGAACATCACCACCTGGGCGTTTTCCAGTTCCCCGACGTCATTGCGCCGCTGCGCGTAGGCGTGGTCGTAAGGCACACGCATCATCAGGTCGGCCAGCTGCTGGTTGCGCAGCGGGCTGCCGCGCCAGATATAATCGCGCAGGTCGTCGTCGAGCTTTTCCCCGGGCGGCGCCCAGATCAGTTGCAGGTGCACCCCCAGCGCACTGGCCAGGGCCTGCGCCAGCTCCACGTCGACTCCGCGTGGCTGGCCGTGGTCCTCGAAGCTATAGGGCGCAAAGTCCTTGTACACCGCCACCTTCAATTCGCCGGCGGCGATGATCGCGTCGTAGTTGCGTACCTGCGCCTGGGCTGCCGCGCAACACAGCAGCAGGCCAGTCAACAGCACCGCCAACAGGCGCATGGCCGTCACTCCTCGACGTGCACGCTGTCCAGGTAGGTGCGTACCGCCCACAAGGCTTCCTGGCTCAGGTAGTCGGCCATCTTCGGCATGTACACCCGGCCGTCGCGAACCGCGCCGTGGCGCACCCGCTCGACGAACCACTCGTCGCCGGCCTCACCGGCGTCGAGCATGCGCAGGTCGGGGGCGATACCGCCAGACTTCGCTTCCAGGCCATGGCAGGCGGCGCAGTTCTGGTTGTAGGCCGAGGCGCCAATTTCCACGGCCTTGTCGTGCTCGGGGGACTCGCGATACGGGTTGACCGCTGCCCAGCCGTCGCCGTCCACGGCCACACCCGCATCCTTGATCGGGGTCAGGCCCTTGGTTTCCACAGCCTGGGGCACCACATTGCCATGGGCCCAGACCGTACCGGTCAGCACAGCGCCGGCCAGCAGGCCTGCAGCAAGCAAGACGTTTCGTTGTGTTGTCATTGTTATGCCCTCACCATTGCACGCAAGGCCTCAACCACAGAGGCCGTGCCGCCATCTTAGGAACAGCCCGTGCAGCGCCGTATCCTGCTTTGGTGGCCGGGCCTTACTCCCTTGGTAGTAGGGCATGTGGCGAAGGGCCAAAAGAGGTGCCGTACGGGAACTTTTCCCGGCCAGCGCGGGAAGTTTTCCGTATCCCGCGACAACCGCACCAGCTCACCCTGTGCAGGCCAAAACTCCACAGGGAACTGCAACCATGACAACAACAACGCTACCTGCCCTTTCCCCTTTGTGCCTGAGCCTGCGTGCCTTGCTGCTGGCCGGCAGCCTGGCCCTGGGCACGGTGGCCACGGCGGCGCCTGCCGGCAAGAACGTGACCTGGGAAGACATCGCCAACGATCACCTGACCACCCAGGACGTGCTGCAATACGGCATGGGCACCAACGCCCAGCGCTGGAGCCCGCTGGCCCAGGTCAATGACCAGAACGTGTTCAAGCTGACCCCCGCGTGGTCCTTCTCCTTCGGCGACGAGAAACAACGCGGCCAGGAATCCCAGGCCATCGTCAGCGACGGCGTGGTCTACGTCACCGGTTCCTATTCGCGGGTGTTCGCCCTCGATGCCCGGACCGGCAAACGCCTGTGGACCTACAACCACCGCCTGCCGGAGAACATCCGCCCGTGCTGCGACGTGGTCAACCGCGGCGCGGCGATCTACGGCGACAAGATCTACTTCGGCACCCTCGATGCGCGGGTGATCGCCCTCGACAAGCGCACCGGCAAAGTGGTGTGGAACAAGAAGTTCGGCGACCACAGCGCCGGCTACACCATGACCGGCGCCCCGGTGCTGATCAAGGACAAGACCAGCGGCAAGGTATTGCTGATCCACGGCAGCTCGGGTGACGAGTTCGGCGTGGTCGGCCAGCTGTTCGCCCGCGACCCGGATACCGGCGAGGAAGTGTGGATGCGCCCGTTTGTCGAAGGCCATATGGGCCGCCTCAACGGCAAGGACAGCACCCCGACCGGCAACGTCAAGGCACCGTCCTGGCCGGATGACCCGACCACCGAGACCGGCAAGGTCGAAGCCTGGAGCCACGGCGGCGGCGCCCCTTGGCAAAGCGCCAGTTTCGACCCCGAGAGCAACACCATCATCGTCGGTGCTGGCAACCCGGGCCCGTGGAACACCTGGGCACGCACCTCGAAGGATGGCAACCCGCACGACTACGACAGCCTGTATACCTCCGGCCAGGTCGGCGTCGACCCGAGCACCGGCGAGGTGAAATGGTTCTACCAGCACACCCCCAACGATGCCTGGGACTTTTCCGGCAATAACGAGCTGGTGCTGTTCGACTACAAGAACCAGGACGGCAAGCTGGTCAAGGCCACTGGCCATGCCGACCGCAACGGCTTCTTCTATGTGGTCGACCGCAGCAACGGCAAGCTGCAGAACGCCTTCCCCTTCGTCGACAACATCACCTGGGCCAGCCATATCGACCTGAAGACCGGGCGCCCGGTGGAGAACCCCGGCCAACGCCCACCCAAGCCGTTGCCGGGGGAAAGCAAAGGCAAGCCGGTGGAAGTCTCGCCGCCATTCCTCGGTGGCAAGAACTGGAACCCCATGGCCTACAGCCAGGATACCGGCCTGTTCTATATCCCCGGCAACCAGTGGAAAGAGGAGTACTGGACCGAGGAGGTGAACTACAAGAAGGGCTCTGCCTACCTGGGGATGGGCTTCCGTATCAAGCGCATGTATGACGACCACGTCGGCACCTTGCGCGCCATGGACCCGAGCACCGGCAAGCTGGTCTGGGAGCACAAGGAACCCCTGCCGCTATGGGCCGGCGTGCTGGCGACCAAGGGCAACCTGGTGTTCACCGGCACCGGTGACGGCTTCTTCAAGGCCTTCGACGCCAAGACCGGCAAGGAGCTGTGGAAGTTCCAGACCGGCAGCGGCATCGTCTCGCCGCCAATTACCTGGGAACAGGACGGCGAGCAGTACATCGGCGTGACCGTGGGCTACGGCGGCGCGGTACCGCTGTGGGGCGGCGACATGGCCGAGCTGACCAAGCCGGTGGCCCAGGGCGGCTCGTTCTGGGTGTTCAAGATCCCCAGCTGGGACAACAAGACCGCACAGCGCTGACCGCCTGAGGTAACGCTTCGCTGGGGCTGCTTTGCAGCCCCCTTCGCGCTTGTCTCTCATTCCGACAGGACCTTCCGCCATGAATTACCTGCCCTTTGCCTTGTTGTTGCTGCTGTCCCCTGCCCTGGCCGCAACGACCGACGACGATGTCCCCCTGATCATCAACGGCTGTGTCATCGCCGAAGCCAGCCAATGCCCCGGGGCCGACCTGCGTGGCGCCAAGCTGGCCAACCAGGACCTGCGCAAGATGAACCTGGCCGGCGCCGACCTGCGCGACGCCGACCTGCGCCATGCCCGGCTGGACTTGGCCAACCTGGAAAAGGCCCGCCTGCAAGGCGCAAACCTGACCCGCGCCAGCCTGCAGCAAAGCAACCTGCGCCTGGCCGACCTGAGCGCCAGCAAGCTGGTGGCAATCCAGGGCTGGGGCCTGTTTGCCCAAGGCGCGCAATTCGCCAAGGCCGACCTCGGCGCGGCCTACCTGGAGTTCGCCAGGTTGTCCGGGGCGCAGATGCAGCAAGCCAACCTGCGGGCGGCGGACCTGGAGATGGCCTGGCTGAGCAAGGCCAACCTGCAGGGGGCGAACCTGGGCGATGCCAACCTGCAGGAGGCCAAGTTCGGCCAGAGCAACCTGGAGGGCGCCGACCTGCGCGGGGCGCGGCAGCATTACGGGAATTTCCAGGATGCCAACATGCAGGGGTGCAAAGGCTGCCCAGAGACCTGGGACAAATGAGCGAAGGGTCCGGCGTGACAGGTTCAGCGCCTGGGAGACCGAGCGCCGCCCGCGCGGCGCATCGCGGATAAATCCGCTCCTACATTTGTTTCGGGCCAGTAACGCCTGTGACAGACGCGCGCGGCCGCCTGGTTCATACGACGCGATATCACCGCATGCACCATAACCCCTGTAGGAGCGGATTTATCCGCGATGCGCCGCGCGAGCGGCGCTCGGGCTCACAGGCGCTGCATCTACCAGGCCGAACCTCACCCCGCCACCCGCACCACCCCCAAGTCGATCCCCAAATGCACCAGTTCAGCATGCGAGCTGACCTGCAGCTTGCTCTTGAGCAAGGTCAGGTGGTTGGACACGGTCTTGGCACTGATGCACAGCTGCTCGGCAATCGCCCGCACCGGTGTGCCCTTGGCCAGCATCACGAAGATCTCCAGCTCACGCTGGGTCATGCACTGCAGGCGTGGGTCGCTGGCTGGCTGATGCGAGGTGCAAGCCAGCTGGGTGGCCAGCGGTTGCTCGATATAGGCCTGCCCGGCCAATACTCGCTGTACCGCCTCGATCAGCACCTCGGGCGCCGAGTTCTTGGTCAGGTAACCTGAAGCCCCCGCGTCCAGCGCCTGGCGCACCAGCGGCAGTTCATCGTGCATGCTGAAGAACAGCACGCGCAGTTGCGGCAAGCGCTGGCGCAGGCGTCGGGTGGTTTCCAGGCCGCTGATACCGGGCAGGCCGAAGTCCATGATCACCAGGTTGGGTACCTGCTCCTGAACGCGCGCCAGCGCCTCTTCACCACTGGCCGCCTCGCGCACCTGCATCGTCGGCAGCACCGCCCGCAGCAGGCTGGCATAGCCCTGGCGGACCACGGCGTGGTCATCGACCAACAGGATATTCATTGCACCTCCATGGGAATGTTCACCGCCAGCGCCCAGCCGGCACCCGGGCGGCTGAGGATGCGCAGTTCGCCGCCGAGGCTGCGGGCGCGCTCGGCCATCGAGTGCAGGCCGACCCCGTGGCGCAGCGGCCGCGGCGCCCCACAACCGTTATCACGAACCAGCAGGCGCAAACCCCTGGCACTGCGTTGCAGGCGCACCCGTACCTGGCTGGCCGCGGCGTGTCGGGCGACGTTGGTCAACGCCTCCTGCAACAAGCGATACAGGTGGGTGCGGCTGGGCCCGGGCAACGCTGGCAGGCGCGCGCCGACCCGCAGGCGGCAATCGATGCCCTGGCTGGCCTGCCACTGGCTCACCAGCAGGGCAAAGGCTTCCGCCAGCGGCATGTGCTGCAGCGCCAGCGGATACAGGTCATGCACCAGCGCGCGAAAGCCCTGCTGCAGGCGCTGGCATTCAAGTTCCAGGGTGCGGGTGGTCTGCGCCACCGCTGCAGGCTGGTCGGCCACCATGCGCAGCAGGCACAGCTGGGCACGGATACCCGCCAGGTATTGCCCGAGGTCGTCGTGCAGGGCTTGCGCCAGCTGGGTGCGCTCCCGCTCCTGCACGGCCAGCAGCGCCTGGGTCAGTTGGGCATTGTCGGCGCGGGCCTGTTCCAGCGAGGCGGTCATGTGGTTGAAATGCCTGGCCAGCTGGCGTGCCTCCGGCAGGCCGGTTTCGCGCAGGCGCGCGGTCAACTGCCCGCCGGAGACCTGGCGCAGGGCCTGCAGCAGTTCATCGAGCAGCCCCATGCCCCGGCGCACGGCCCAGCGGATGGTCAGCAAGCTCAGCAACAATGCCAGGCCGCACAGCCCCGCCAACTGTTGCAGCGAGTCGCGGACTTCGTCGATTTCATCCCGCGCATCCACGGCAATCGCTACTCGGCGGCCGTCACCCAGCTCCAGCAGCCGGGAGCCCTGGTGGCGCTCGCCGAGCAGGTGGCGCCCCAGCCAGGCATCCAGGCCGTGCTCCTGCGGCATCGGCACCGCTTCATCCGCCCCCAGCCAATGGACCCGCACGTGGCGCAGGCTTTGCGTCAGCCGTGGCTGCAGGCGCGCGGGGTCACGTTCGGCGGTATCGCCGAGGTACGCCACCACCGCTTCGGCCGATTGCAACTCGCGCTCCACATCGGCCACCGCCTGGTGCAACAGCACACCGGCACAGGCCAGCATCACCAGCAGGAAAAACAACGTGACCCAAAGGTTGATCCGCCACAGGGCCGACAGGTCAATCAGGCGCATGCGCGGTTCTCCTCAGTGTGGCGAGATTGCGGCCCATCGTAAGACCGGGGCCAGCGTGGCGAATTACTACCTTGGTACCGGCCGGGCGCTACTTTCTGCATATTTCCCCGTCGTGGTGGGCTTCCTATGCTGGCGCCATCTGCCGTGGAGTCGCTTTATGCGCCAGCCTGCCCACCTTGCCCTGACCTGCCTGCTGGCGCTCACCGCCACCCTGTACGCCGCCTGGGGCCAGGCTGCGGAGCCTTTGCAGGTACGCATCGGCTACCTGGCCTATCGCCCCGACCCTGGCCCGCTGCTGTCCAACGTCATCCCCGAGCCCACCGATGCCGGGCTGCAAGGCGCCAGGCTGGCGATTGTCGACAGCAACAGCAGCGGCCGTTTCCTGCAGCAGCAATTCCACCTGACCGAGGCCAGCGTCGACAGCCCCGAAGCCCTGCTGCAAGCCGCCAAGGCCCAGCATGAGCAAGGCCTGCGGCTGTTCGTGGTCAATGCTCCCGCTGCCAGCCTGCGGGCCTTGGCTGCCGCATTGCCTGACAGCCTGCTGTTCAACGCCGGTAGCCCGGACGACAGCCTGCGCAGCAGCCAGTGCCTGGGCAATGTGCTGCACAGCCTGCCCGGCCGCGCCATGCTGGCCGATGCGCTGGCGCAATTCCTGGTACTGCGCAAATGGCAGCGGGCCCTGCTGATCGTCGGCCAGACCGATGACGACCGGGCCTACGCCGCTGCCCTGCGGCGTGCGGCAAAGCGCTTCGGCCTGCAGCTGGTAGCGGAAAAACCGTGGACCTTCGACAACGACCAGCGCCGTAGCGCCCAGGCCGACATGCCGCTGTTCACGCAAACTGCCGAGTACGATGTGGTGCTGGTGGCCGACGAACGCGGCGATTTCGGCGAGTACCTGCCCTACCAGACCTGGTACCCACGCCCGGTTGCCGGAACCCAGGGCCTGACCCCCACCGGCTGGCACAAGACCGTGGAAACCTTCGGCGCGGCGCAGTTGCAAAAGCGTTTCGAGGCCCAGGCCGGGCGCTGGATGAACGACCGCGACTTCGCTGCCTGGATGGCCGTGCGCAGTGTCGCCAGCGCAGTCAGCAAACTGCGCCAGGCCGAGCCCCGCGCCGTGCAACAGCTGCTGCTCAGCGAGCAGTTGCCACTGGACGGCTTCAAGGGCCGCAAGCTCAGCTATCGGCCGTGGAACGGCGAGCTGCGCCAGCCGATCCCGCTGGTGCAGCCGCGGGCGCTGGTCAGCACTTCGCCGCAGGAAGGTTTCCTGCACCCGTTCAACGAAATGGACAGCCTGGGCTACGACAAGCCCGAGGTCAGCTGTAGCTACCCCTGAGCCGATAACCACAACAAAAAAAGGATTTCGCCATGCCTCGCCGCCTGCTCCACCGGGCCCTGCTTTACCCTAGCCTGCTGTCGGGCGCCCTGGCGCTTGCCAGCGGCCAGGCCATGGCTGCCACCGCCTGGGTCTCCAACGAGAAGGACAACAACCTCAGCCTGATCGACCTGCAGACCCTGGAAGTCACCGAGACCTTGCCGGTAGGCCAGCGCCCGCGCGGCCTGCTGCTGTCCCACGACCACAAGCTGCTGTACATCTGCGCCAGCGACTCGGACCGGGTGCAGGTGATGGACGTGGCCACCCGCAAGATCATCAAGGAACTGCCTTCCGGCAAGGACCCCGAGCAGTTCGCCCTGCACCCCAACGACCGCTGGCTGTACGTGTCCAACGAGGACGACGCATTGGTGACCGTGATCGACACCCAGACCGACAAGGTGCTCGGGCAGATCGATGTCGGCATCGAGCCTGAAGGCATGGCGGTCAGCCCGGATGGCAAGTGGGCGGTCAACACCAGCGAAACCACCAACATGCTGCACTGGATCGACACCAGCACCCAGACCCTGGCCGAAAGCACCCCGGTCGACCAGCGGCCGCGCTTTGTCGAGTTCAGCCAGGACGGTACGCGGTTGTGGGCCTCGGCGGAAATCGGCGGCACCGTGACCATTCTCGACGTGGCCACGCGCCAGGTGCTGAAAACCCTGAATTTCCAGATCAAAGGCGTGCATCCGGACAAGGTCCAGCCGGTGGGGATCAAGCTGAGCGCCGATGGCAAGTACGCCTTCGTCGCCCTGGGCCCGGCCAACCATGTGGCGGTGGTCGATGCCAGGACCTTCGAGGTGCTCGACTACCTGCTGGTGGGACGGCGGGTATGGCAGCTGGCGTTCACCCCGGACCAGAGCCAGTTGCTGGCCACCAACGGCGTCAGCGGCGACGTATCGGTGATTGATGCGAAGAACCTCAAGGTGCTCAAGTCGGTGAAGGTCGGCCGCTACCCCTGGGGCGTGGTGGTGACGCCATGAACACGCTGGAAGTCAGTGACGTGAGCTTTGCCTACGGCCAGCGCCAGGCGCTCAGGCAGGTCACGTTCAGCCTGGCGCCCGGGCGCTTCGCCGCGCTGCTGGGCCCCAATGGTGCCGGCAAGTCGACCTTGATCGCCCTGCTCACGCGGCTCTACGACCTGCAGCAAGGCGACATCCGCGTCTGCGGCTGTTCCCTGCGCAATGCCGCACGCCCGGCCTTGCGCCAGTTGGGCGTGGTGTTCCAGCAAAGCACCCTGGACCTGGACCTCAGCGTCGAACAGAACCTGCGCTACCACGCCTCGCTGCATGGCCTGTCGCGGCGCCAGGGCAACCTGCGGGTAGATGCCGAACTGGCCCGCCAGGGCCTCGATGAGCGCCGGCGCGAGCCGGTCCGGGCCCTGAACATCGGCCATCGGCGCCGGGTGGAGATTGCCCGCGCACTGCTGCATGAACCGCGCCTGCTGTTGCTCGACGAAGCCAGCGTCGGCCTGGACCCGGCCAGCCGCCTGGCGCTCAACCAGCACCTGCGGCTACTGTGCCGCGAACAACGCCTCAGCGTGCTGTGGACCACCCACCTGCTGGACGAAGTGCACCCCAGCGATGACCTGCTGATCCTGCATCAGAGGCGCCTGGTGGCCAGCGGCACGGCCGATGCCCTGAGCCAGGCGCACGGCGGCGACCTCGACCACGCCTTTGCCCGCCTGACCAGCGCGCCCCCAGGAGTGAATACCCAATGAACGCCTACTGGCAGTGCTTCAACGGCATTCTGCTGCGCGAATGCCTGCGTTTCGTCTTGCAACGTACGCGCTTTCTCAGCGCCCTGGTACGCCCGCTGCTGTGGCTGCTGGTGTTCGCCGCAGGGTTTCGCGCGGCCCTGGGCATTGCAATCATCGAACCCTACGACACCTATATCCCCTACGAGGTGTACATCATCCCGGGCCTGGCCTGCATGATCCTGCTGTTCAACGGCATGCAGGGCTCGCTGTCGATGGTCTATGACCGCGAGATGGGCAGCATGCGCGTGCTGCTGACCAGCCCGTTGCCACGGCCGTTCCTGCTCGGCAGCAAACTGTTGGCGACGTCGTTGATTTCCCTGCTGCAGGTCTACGCCTTCCTGGCAATCGCCTGGCTGTACGGCGTGCAACCACCGGCCGCTGGCTTGCTGCTGGCGTTACCGGCGCTATTGCTGGTGGCATTGATGCTCAGCGCCCTGGGGTTGTTGCTGTCGAACGCGATCCGCCAGTTGGAGAACTTTGCCGGGGTGATGAATTTCGTGATTTTTCCGCTGTTCTTCCTGTCTTCGGCGCTGTACCCGCTGTGGAAGATGCAGGAGGCCAGCCAGTGGTTGTACTGGCTGTGTGCGGTCAACCCGTTCACCCATGCGGTGGAACTGGTGCGCTTTGCCCTGTACGAGCGGCTGAACCTGCTGGCACTGGCTGTATGCCTGGGCTTGACCGCGCTGTTCACCTTGCTGGCGATCCTCACCTTCAACCCTCAGCACGCGGCGTTGCGCAAGCCACGCTGATTTACCACGCCTGTGAACGCGCGCCCACAGGCGGCGCATCCAATCTGCAAATCGGTGCGTCCGTCCGCGCTCTCGATCTACTACTTTAGTACTGCCTTTGCTATCTGATCGTCGCATTCACAATGCACCGCCGCTGGCATGTAATGGGGCTATAACAAAAAGGACAACCCCCATGCCACGTGCCCTGCCCCGGCTGCCGCGCCCCTTGCTGGTGGCCTTTTCGCTGAGTCTGTCGCTGGGCATCGCCCAGGCTGGCACGGAACCGTTGTTTTCCGCCGCCGGGTATCGCACCAGCGTCTACCGCAGCCCGACCCCGCAGCAGGTCGACGGCGCCCAGGTGATCGACACCGCCACGCTGCAAGGCCTGCTCAAACAGACCCCCGCCCCGGTCCTGATCGACGTCTATCGGCGCCAATGGCTGCAAGGCCGCTTCATCGAAGACGAACCGCACAGCAACATCCCCGGCAGCCGCTGGCTGGCCAACACCGGCGATGGCGAGCTGAGCCCGGCCTGGCAAGGTTACTTCGCGCGCAACCTGCAAGACGCCACCGCCGGGCGCAGGCAGCAGCCACTGGTGTTCTACTGCCGTTCGGATTGCTGGTTGAGCTGGAACGCGGTAAAACGCGCGAAGGCCCTGGGCTATGACAATCTGTTCTGGTATCGCGACGGCCTGGACGCCTGGCAGCAGGCCAATCTGCCCCTGGCGCCGGCGCAACCGGAACCCTTCCCGTGAATTCGCCGATTCAATGCGTGCCCCGCTCCATCCCATAAAAACGAGGTGAAAAGGCCATGTACAAAATTCTGATTGCCGACGATCACCCGCTGTTTCGCGAAGCCATCCACAATGTCATCAGCGACGGGTTCCAGGGCAGCGAAGTCATGGAAACTGCCGACCTGGACAGCGCCCTGGCACTGACCCGCGAGCACGATGACCTCGACCTGATCCTGCTCGACCTGAACATGCCTGGCATGCACGGCCTGAATGGCCTGATCACCCTGCGCAACGAGGCCCCTACCACACCGGTGGTGATCGTCTCGGCCGAGCAGGAAAAGCAGATCGTGCTGCAGGCCATCACCTACGGTGCGGTGGGGTTCATCACCAAGTCGTCGCCACGTTTGCAGATGATCGAAGCGATCGAGCAGATCCTCAACGGCAATGTCTACCTGCCGCCGGATATCATCCGCGCCCAGAAAAGCGCCACCAGCCGGCGCCTGAACGATACCCCGAGCTTCCCGCCGGAAATGCTCCAGGCGCTGACCCGCAAGCAACTGCTGGTGCTCGAACGCATGACCAAGGGCGAGTCGAACAAACAGATCGCCTACACCCTGGACATCGCCGAAACCACGGTCAAGGCGCATGTTTCGGCGATCCTGCGCAAACTCAACGTGCACAACCGGGTGCAGGCCATCCTCAGCGCTGGCGATATCGACTTCGGGGATTACCTGCGCCGCTGAACGGGGCTATGCGCGAAGCGATGGCTGGCTGCTGGCAAGCAGGTGGCTCATCGCGGTTTTCAGCTTCATCGGCCGCACCGGCTTGTGCATCAGGGTATGGCCCAGCTCGCGGATCTGTTGCTTGAGCTCGTTGCTGTAGTTGGCGGTGATCATCAGCGCCGGTAGCGGCTGGGTGCGGCGGGCATTGATCCGCGCCACCGCATCGACACCATTGCAGTCGTTGTCCAGGTGGTAGTCGGCTATCAGCAGGTCGGCTTCGGCGTGGTAGTTGTCCACCTGGCGCGCCAGGTCCTCTTCCGACAAGGCAGTGACCACGCGGCAGCCCCAGCCCTCCAGCAGGGTGCGCATACCGGCGCAGATCGCGGCATCGTTATCCAGCACCCACACCCGTGCCCCGCGCAGGCGTTCCAGCATCGGTTCGCTGATCGCCAGGCTTGGCTGGGCCTTGGGCGCGGTGGTGCTCAAGGGTACCTCCACGGCAAACACCGAGCCTTTGCCAAGCCAGGAGCGCACCCGGATGCGGTGGCCAAGGATACCGGCGATCTTTTCCACGATCGCCAGGCCCAGGCCCAGGCCTCGGTCCTGTTGCGGGCGCTGCACATCGCCGCGCCGGAACTCCTGGAACATTTCTTCCAGGTGCTCTTCGGCAATGCCGATGCCGCTGTCCCATACTTCGATGCGCAGGCCGCCTCGCAGGCGCCGGCAGCCGAGCACCACACGCCCATGCGGGGTGTAGCGGATGGCATTGCTGAGCAGGTTGCGCAGGATCCGCGCCAGCAACTGGATATCACTGCGCACAACGGCCGAACAACTGACGAAATGCAGCTCCAGCCCTTCGCTGCGGGCCACCTGGGCATACTCGGCGGCAAGGTTGTCCATCAGCTCGCCAAGGGCGAAGGGCGCGACATCGGCCTTGATCACCCCGGCATCGAGCTTGGAAATATCCACCAGGGTGCCTAGCAGGTTCTCCACATCCTCCAGGGAGTTGCTGACATTGCGTACCAGTTGCGTGCTGTCCTGCGGTTCGCGGCTTTCGAGCAGCGCGCTGGTAAACAGCCGCGCCGCGTTCAACGGTTGCAGCAGGTCATGGCTGACCGCCGCGAGGAACTTGGTCTTCGACAGATTGGCCTGCTCGGCCTCGCGCTTGGCCTCGCGCAGGCGCGCTTCGGCGCGGCTGCGCTCCTCGATCTCACGCAGCAGTTGTTCATTGAGGCTGGTCAGTTCGGCCGTGCGTTCGCGTACCCGTTGTTCGAGGTGCTGATAGGCCTGGTGCAGCGCCTGCGCTGTATTGCGCCGCTCGGTGATGTCACGGATCAGCACGAAGATGCCGGCGACCTCGCCATTGGCCAGGCGGTTCGGCACGTAGGAACGCAGCATGTAGCGCTCCTGCCCGCTGCTGTTGGTTTCAGCGAATTCGAAGGTGACGCTCTCGCCGGCCAGCGCGCGTGCCACGTAGGCTTCCAGGCGCTGGTAATGCTGTTCGC
This sequence comes from Pseudomonas oryzicola, assembly GCF_014269185.2. NCBI lineage: Bacteria > Pseudomonadati > Pseudomonadota > Gammaproteobacteria > Pseudomonadales > Pseudomonadaceae > Pseudomonas > Pseudomonas oryzicola. The sequence continues at coordinate 2,465,116 of NZ_JABWRZ020000001.1, read as the reverse complement.
TGTGGGCCTCGCGCAGGCGCTGGCCGAGCATCACGCCGGGTGGCCAGCAGTACCATTCTTCGTAGACCTTGTTGGTGAATTCGTAGACCAGGTCGGCGTTGAGATAGGCGATCAGCGCCGGTACGTTGTCGGTGATCAGGCGAATCTGGTGCTGGTGGGCAGTCTCGGCCCGCTGCCGCGCCTCGCTGAGCAGGCGGTTGACCGCCTTGAGCTCGGCCATTGCCTGGTTCAGGGCATCGGTGCGTTCGCGCACCTGCTCGGCCAGCACCACCGAGTGCTGAAACGCCGCGTAAGGGTCGTTGCCACGCGTCACACCGGACTCGACGCGCTCGATCAGCGCACCGTTGATACGCTGCAGCTTATGGTTTTCATGTTGCAGCCGGGTAATTTCCAGCTGCAGGTCAGCGATTGACGGGAGGCCGGTTGCGGGCAATGGCGACGCCGGTGAAGGTCTGGTTGATGTGCATGCCATTGAACTGTTCTCCGTAGGTGTTGAAGCCGATCACCCGCTGCTCTCGCAGGAACGCGCCGATCGGCTCCAGGCCGTGTTGGCCTTCCAGTTCCAGCCGCCGCAGAAAGCAATCGCAACCGATGGTCAGCAACAGAGGGCCGAGACGCTGCTGCAAGCCGTCGAACAGCTGCTGCAGGTTGGGCAACAACGGCCCGGGGGTCATGGCGGTGAGCACGATGCCGTTCTCCACCGCACAGTAGAAGCTCAGGCTCTGGTCCGGGTGCACCTGCTGGATCGCCCGCACGTAATACTGGTCATGGATGCGCACGGCCAGCGGGTGGGCAGCGAATACCTGGTGGTCGAGGTCGGCCACCGGCACGCCGATGTGCCGGGCGTACTCCTCGGCTGCCGGCTCGGCATTCAGTTCGAAGACCCGGCGCAAGGCACTGTCGGCCCCCGTGACCACCAGCTTTTCCTGCCGTGGCAGGATGTGGTGAGTGGTGAACACCTCGAAGTCGAGCCAGGTATTGACCAGCACCACCACCGCCGCGCCGTTATGGAACGCGCCGCCGAAGTACACGTGGGTGCGGGTCAGGTAGTTGTCGTCACCGGCCGAACCGCCAAAATGCGGAATATCCCCGAGGGCGGCGCTGAGCGCCGCGAGCACCATCTCCTCACGGCTGGACAGGCCGTCGAGCAGGGTCAAGGCAAAGCTGTGGCCCTTGATCGGCGCCAGGGTATTGCTGCGGCAGGTGCTGACCAGGCGCTCGACCATCTGCTGGGCATCGATGAGGCTGAAGTGCTCCATCTCATCGATCAGCTCGGTGGCGATGGAGAAATGCCGATGATCGAAGCCCACCGCGGTGATGCAGTTGCGGCCGTAGCCCAGCGGGGTGATCTCGCCGGCGCTGGTGCAACCGACCAGGCGGATACCGCCAAACCCCTGCTCCAGGGCCTCGCCCAGGACCTGCAGGTCGTATTCGGCGGAGCAGAAGAACAGCACGAAGCCCAGGTGCGGGTGCAGCAGCTGCGCCGCCAGCTCCTCGGCCGCCAGCCGGGCGTCGGTGGCCTGGGACATGGCGCTGACCACACCGTCGTTGTGAGCCTGCTGCATCCTGGTCTCCGGCGCGGTTTGGCTGAGCAAAGAGTGTACGAAGGCGATCATTGGCGACGAATGCTACTTGGGTAGCGGGTGAGCAGTTCCATGGATGTAAAGCGTCCGGTATTCGCGGCTGCCCTGCAGCCCCCGGCCACGGCGCGATGCGCACACCGCGGCTGGGGACCCGGCCATTACCAGGTCAACACCGCCCCCACCGCGAAGGTATCGGTGTCTTCGTCCTGCGCACTGGTTTCATGCCCATCGATGGAGAACTGGTTGTACTCGGCAACCAGCTTGAGGTTGTCATTGATGTCGTGGAACAGCGCGACGCCACGGGTTTCATAATCCGCACCACTGTCGACCGCGCCGTTGCCATCGTCCTTGGTCTTGCCATAGGACAGCGCCACGCGGTTCTTGCCGAACTTGTACGAGCCCTGCAGCAGGTAGCCGTCACTGTCGACATTGCGCAAGGTCGGCTCGCCCGCGTTGTTGGTGAAGAACGGGTTGATGCCCTTGGCCTGGAAGCCCGAACCGGTCAGCGACAGCCCGCCCATCTTCGCCTGCACGCCATAGCCGACACCTTTGGAGGTGACCGACTGCACCGCCGGGTCGGTGTTGTCGGAGGTCTGGTAGCTGCCGTTGAGCCAGCTGTAGATCTGCGCCCCGCCCAGGTCGAACTGGTAGGTGATCTCGCTTTCGGTACGCGGGTTTTCCTGGTAGGCCTTGCCGGTCGGGCTGCTGTCGTTGGTGTCCACCGGGTCCATGATGCCGACCGCCACCCGCAGGCCGTCCATTACCGGGGTGCGGTAGGTGATCTGCGAGGTGGGGAACGGGTATGGGTAGCCGCTGCCGATGTTGCCGAACGATACCCCGCCGCCGTCCACCAGGCCCAGGGTGTCACTGACCTGGCCATAACCGGCCAGCAGTTCGTCGAGCAGGATGTTGGAGCGGGCGAACAGGCCAAAATCCTTGCCGATCAGGACTTCGCCCCATTCCGGGTTGGCCACGGTACCGTAGAACTGGCGCACATCGATGGCGGTGTCGGTGCCGTTGGTTTCGCTGTCGTTGATGGTCACCCAGAACGACGCACGCGCGCCGAGCTTGAGGTCATCCACCTGCTTGCCCATGTTGAAGCCCAGGTAGTTTGGCAGGAAGCCCATCTTCACCCGCGACTGGCGGCGGTCATACTGCTCGCCCTCGCGATCGACATCGCTGTTGACGTAGAAGGCGTTGATATAGCCGTCGGTGGAAAACGTCGTCTGGTCCTTGTCGTACAGCATGATCTCGGCCTCGGCGACACTACTCAGGCAAAGGCTCGACAGGCTGACGGTGACAGCCGCCAGCAAACGGGGGGACAGATTCTTATTGTTGTACATGGCGCGCTCCGAAACGGGGACGGGATGTCGGAGGCGATTATCAGAAGCGGGCAAAACGCCAGAAACGCTGCTTTGGAGCGGGCTGGCGGGTGCTTTGGGCCGGTGCGTGGGGGGCGACCATTCGGGCCCGCTACCGGGTTGGGCCGGGAGGCGAGACTTAGGGTTTAGGCATTAATGGCAGGCAGGTACCAATACAAAAAGCCCGCCTTCAACCTGACGCCGTACCTGTAGGAGCGGCTTCAGCCGCGATCACCGGCACCGCCGGTGCCAGCCACCGCGTCGCCCACCTCACAATCCGAGCGCAATCGCGTCGTTTCGCGAAGCCAGCGCTTGCGGACGCAGCCGCACCGGCATTTCATAGCGGTGCGGTTGTTGCCAGGCCAGCTGTGCCTGTACATCGACAGCCGCATCCTTCACCTTCTGCGCCCAGTGTTCATCCTTCGGGCACACCACCAGCACACGGAAACCGTGATCGATGCCTTCCAGCCGCACACCTTCGGAATCATCCACATGCAGATCAATGTCGAAAGCCGAGGGCAACTTCGAAGGTGCATGGCCAAGCCCGTTCCTGGCCAGGACATGCTGGTGCCGGTCACTGTTGACCACGCCGTCGACGCGGATGCCGTAGAGCATCAGCCAGCGGCGGATATAGGACGGAGTGCGCCCCGACGAGGTGTAGATCCAGATGCTACAGCCCTGGCGGCGCAGGTCGCGGATCAGCGCGCGCGTGCCACTGCGCAGGGGTTCGCCCAACCAGCGGTGGACAAAGGCCGGCAGCTTGCTGTGTTCGGCGGCGGCGTGGTCTGCCTGGCAGGCCAGCGTGTCGTCGATGTCGAACGAGATGCGCACCTTTGGCCGGTTGAAGCGGCGTTCGATGGCCTGCCAGCCACGTTGCAGCAGTGACGAGCGGTGCATCAGCGGCACCTCTCGCAGGCAGGTACGGACACGCCATCAAGGAAGAACTTGCCCGCTTCAGGCGCCTTCGCTTCGAGGAAGGCGGCATACTTCTTCTTGATCTTGGGTAGTTCGTACAAGGCCTTGACACCGTGTTTGGCGGAATTGCGGATGACCGAGGACGGGTTGAAGTAACCCTCGGCGTTGTCCAGCGACAGCACGAAGGGCGGCAGCCCTGCGCGCATCAGCAAGTAGCTGACGATCAGCGACCCGGTGCGGTTGTTGCCTTCGATGAACAGCTGCGGCTTGCTGAGGATACGCACGTAGACACCGGCTGCGCGCTTCCACACCGAGTCACTGCGGTAGGCGCTGTACCAGTTGTAAAGGTCTTTGATGCCGCCCTCAACGTTATTGAAGAAGTGCGCTTCGGTCGCGGCGAGATGCGCAGCGAATTCCAGGCGGCGGGCGGGGTCGCTGCCGCACAGCACGGTGGCATTGATCTCCAGCATCAGGTTCAGCTGCTGCAGGTCGAAAAGGTCGATACCGCGTGCGACATACTCGTCAATCAGGGCATAGCCTTCAACCACATTCAGCAGCACCTCGTCGGTGAACGGATCGCGCGGCTCGGTGAAGTGTTCGCTGAGTTCGGCAAAACGGCCCTGCACCTCACGCAGTGCGCGCTCTACCGCTGACAGGTCAAGACGACGCGTGGCAGGCATTGGAAACCCCGAGTAACACTTCAACGGAAAATGATGCGGCCAAGGTTCAGCTGAACTTGCCGCTGATGTAGTCGGCGGTCAGTTGCTCGCGCGGGTTCTGGAAGATCTGCGTGGTCGGGCCCATTTCGACCAGGTAGCCGGTGCGGGTGCCCTGGGAAATATCGACCGAAAAGAACGCAGTTTCGTCAGCCACACGAATCGCCTGCTGCATGTTGTGGGTGACCAGCGCGATGGTGTAGTCCTTCTTCAACTCGACCATCAGTTCTTCCACCCGGCGGGTGGCGATGGGGTCGAGCGCCGAGCACGGCTCGTCCAGCAGCAGCACTTCCGGTTCGGTGGCGATGGCGCGGGCGATGCACAGGCGTTGCTGCTGGCCACCGGACAGCGACAGGCCGCTGACCTTGAGCTTGTCCTTGACTTCGTCCCACAGCGCGGCGCCCTGCAGCGCATGCTTCACGCGGTCGCCGATGTCGCCCTTGTAGCGGTTCAGGCGCAGGCCGAAGGCGACGTTGTCGAAGATGCTCATCGAGAACGGGTTGGGCTGCTGGAACACCATGCCAATGTAGCGGCGCACCACAACCGGGTCGACCCCCTTGCCATAGACGTCCTGGCCCAGGAAGTGCACGTGGCCTTCGAAGCGGAAGCCCTTGACCAGGTCGTTCATGCGGTTGAGGCTGCGCAGCACGGTACTCTTGCCGCAGCCGGACGGGCCGATGAAGCCGGTGATCTGGTTCTTGCGGATCGGTACGTGGCTGTCGCGCACGGCCATGAAGTTGCCGTAGAAGATCTTGTCCAGCTTGCAGTCCATGACGATGGGGGCTTCGCTGACCACGGGAGCGGCTTTTTGCGCAGTGGATACGTTCAAGGTCGAATGCTCCCTTTCTCAGTACTTGGGCTTGCCGAATACTCGGCTCAGAATGTTGATTACCAGCACGATCATCACCAGTACCAGCGAGGCCGCCCAGGCGAGCTCGAGCTGGTTGTCGAATGGCATGCCGGAGAAGTTGTAGATCAGCACGGCCAGCGAGGCCGTCGGGTTCATCACGGCCAGGTCGCCGTCATGCAGGATCCAGTAGTTGCTGAACAATGCGGTGAACAACAGCGGCGCCGTTTCGCCAGCGGCACGCGCCACGGCCAGCATGACGCCGGTGAGGATGGCCGGCAGGCCGGTGGGCAGGACGATTTTCCAAATCACCTGGGCCCGGGTGCAGCCCATGCCGTAGGCGGCATCCTTCATGATCTTCGGCACCATCTTCATCGACTCTTCCGCAGTCAGCACGACGATGGGCAGCATCAGTACCGCCAGGGCCACGCCGCCTGCCGGTGCCGAGTAGGTGCCGGTGGTCATCACCACCAGGGCGTAGGCGAATACCCCGGCCAGGATCGATGGCAGGCCGGTGAGCATCCTGGCGGCGAAGCGCGCAGCGTTGGCCAGCTTGCTGTCCGGGCCGAGTTCAGCCAGGAACACGGCGGCCAGAATACCGACCGGCACGGCGATGGCTGCGGCAATACCGACCATGACGAAGGTGCCGACCATGGCGTTGCCGAAGCCCCCGCCCATCTCGAAGCCGGTGGGTGGCAGCTCGGTGAACACCTCCAGGTTGAGGCGGGCACCGCCACGGGTGATCAGCATGTACAGCACAGAAACCAGCGGCACGCTGGCCACCAGCGCCGCGCACCAGGCCAGCGTGGTCAGCACCAGGCTGCGCAGGGAACGGCCCTCCAGCTTGCGCTGCAGGCTCGGCAAGGCCTTGGTCGGGGTAGTCAGGTCGGTCATCATTTGTTACCCCGCTGGGCGTAGAGCATGATCATCGAGCCGAGTACGTTCACCAGCAGGGTGATGAACATCAGTACCAGCGCGGCGTACATCAGTACCTCGACCTCGTTCGGGCCGGCCTCCGGGAAGTTCAGGGCCAGCAACGCCGCCAGGGTGTTGGCCGGGGCGAACAAGGACACGGAAATGGTGTTGGCGTTGCCGACCAGCATGGCCAGGGCCATGGTTTCGCCCAGTGCCCGGCCCAGGCCGAGCACCAGCGAACCGAAGATGCCGGTGGCTGCGGATGGCACCATCACCTTGAGGATCGCCTCCCAGTGGGTGGCGCCCAGGCCGTAGGCCGCCTGCTTGGTTTTCATCGGTACGCTGGTCAGCGCATCCTGCGAAACGGCGGCGATGGTCGGCAGAATCATGATGGCCAGCACCAGCGCGGCAGGCAGGAGCCCGGGCCCGCTCAGCGAGGTGCCAAAAAACGGAATCCAGCCCAGTTCGCTGTTCAGCCAGGTGGTCAGCGGGCGGATGGCCGGGATCACCACGTAGATGCCCCACAGCCCGTAGACGACGCTGGGGATGGCAGCGAGCAACTCGACAATGGTGCGGAAGACTGCCGCCAGCTTGGCCGGCAGGAAGTCCTGGGTGAGGAAAATGGCCATGCTGACGCCGAAGAAACCGGCGATCAACAGGGCGATCAGGGCGCTGTACAGCGTGCCCCAGATCGCCGGCAGAATGCCGTACTTGCCTTGGTTGACGTCCCATACGCTGCCGAACAACACATCGAAGCCGTGCTTCTCGATGCCTGGCAGGGCCTTGCGGCCCACTTCGTAGACCAGCGCGAAAACCAGCGCCAGTACCAGCACCACACCGATGCGAGCCAGCGCACGGAAGCTGCGATCCACCAGGAAGTCTTTCGCAGACGGCGGCTGGCATGCGGAGTGGGGGTTATCCGGGATGGCGAAAGGTGAGTTCATGGGCAAGTTCCGGGACAGGGGGCAAACACCCCCGGCCTGGCCACAGGACCACGCCGGGAGCGCCTGAAGGCGTTACTGGATGTTGGCGGACGCTTTGCGAACCTGGTCGACCACCGATGGCGGCAGCGGGATGTAGCCCATCGAGTCGGCGATCTTCTGGCCTTCGGTCAGGCTGTACTCGACCATGTCGCGCATGGCTTTGGCCTTGGCCGGGTTGCCGTTGTCCTTGCGGAAGATCATCCAGGTGTAGGAGGTGATCGGGTAGGACTTGGCACCGTCCGGGTCAGGCAGCCAGGCCACCAGGTTTTCCGGCATGTTCACCGCAGCCAGCGCCTCGGCACCGCTTTCGGCGTTTGGCACCACGTATTGGCCGGCCTTGTTCTGCAGCTGGGCGAAATCGACCTTGGCCAGCTTGGCGAAGCCGTATTCGATGTAGCCGATGGCACCTGGGGTCTGGCGCACGGTGGCAGTCACCCCATCGTTCTTCGGCGACTTGATGAACTTGTCGCTGGCAGGCCAGTTGACGGTGTTGCCCTCGCCCAGCGCTTGCTTGAAGTCAGCGTTGATCGCCGACAGGTGCTTGGTGAAGACCGCCGTGGTACCGCTGGAGTCGGCACGCACGACCACGGTAATCGGGGTAGCTGGCAGTTTCAGGTCGGGGTTGGCCGCGACGATCTGCGGATCGTTCCACTGGGTGATCTTGCCGAGGAAGATGTTCGAGTAAACGTCGCGCGGCAGCTTCAGCCCTTTCGGGTTGCCCGGCAGGTTGTACGCCAGGACGATTTCACCGGCGGTCATTGGCAGCAACTGCACGCCTTCGCCGACCTTGGCGATTTCTTCAGCCTTCATGGCCGAGTCGCTGGCGGCAAAGTCGACAGTCTTGTTCAGAAAATCCTGAACGCCCGCCCCGCTCCCCTTGGACTGGTAGTCAACGGTGACGCCGTCGGTTTCCTTGCTGAACGCCTTGAACCAGGTCAGGTAGATCGGTGCAGGGAAGCTGGCGCCAGAACCGGTCAGGCGTACGTTCTCTGCAGCGAAGGCGGCCGAAGTGGCACAGACAGAAACGGCAACGGCAAGTGCAGCAGACTTCATCAGGCGTATCATCGAAAAGCGCTCCGTGTGATGGCCGGCACACTTTGCAGCAGCAATGTTACAGCTTTGTGACCGATGAATGGCATGCCGCGGGATAGAGCCGCCCGGTCGCGCCATCACGGCGCACCCCGGCTCTCGGAGGCAACGACGCATGCGAACGCGTCTGCCGCCACGTTAACGGCCTGATATGGCGATTGCATGACCGTTCAAATGGCCCTGGTGCCCGTCTGTCGCCAGCGCGGCACCCGAGCACAGGTTACGGGCCGAACAGTGGGTGCCCCATCGGAAAAGGAGACTCGCCATGCAACTGAAAACGGTTCGATCAATGCTGCTCGCCCTGTGCCTGGGCACTATCGCCCCTCTGGCGCTGGCCGCCACCGACATCATCGACCAGCCGACCCCGGGCAGCCAGCCCCACGATAACGGCCACATGAACGGCCAAGGGGGAGCGAGCGGCTCGGGCACCCCGGCTGACGGCATGGGCACGGGCGGCACCGATGACAACGGCACCGACAGCACCGGAGGCGATGGCACTACAGAGGAGTCGGGTAGCGGTAGCGACACGGGTACCGGTGCGGGCAGTGGCAGCGGTTCGGGTGGCGCGGGTGGCAGTGGTGCAGGCTCGGGAAGCTGAGGCACCGGGTAACTGGCGTGACGACAGCTTCCGACGCTGCCTCGGCGCAGGTGCGCCTGCACAGCACCGACATCCCCGCCCGCCTCGACCGGCTGCCCTGGACGCGTTTTCATACGCTGCTGGTGCTGGCGCTGGGGATCACCTGGCTACTCGATGGCCTTGAAGTCACCTTGGCTGGTTCGCTGTCGGGCGCCCTCAAGGACAGCCCGGCCCTGGCCATGAGCAACACCGACATCGGCCTGGCCGGCGCTGCCTATGTCGCCGGCGCGGTGTCTGGCGCGTTGCTGTTCGGTTGGTTGACCGACCGCCTGGGGCGGCGCAGGCTGTTCTTCATCACCTTGTTCCTGTACATCGGCGCTACGGCGGCCACGGCATTTTCCTGGAACCTGTGGAGCTTCCTGGTGTTCCGCTTCCTCACGGGTGCCGGCATTGGCGGCGAGTACACTGCGATCAACTCGACCATCCAGGAATTCACCCCGGCGCGTTACCGCGGCTGGGTCGACCTGACCATCAACGGAACCTTCTGGATCGGCGCGGCGCTGGGCGCGGTGGCTGCGGTGGTGCTGCTCGACCCGGCCGTGGCAGGTGGCGAACTGGGCTGGCGCCTGTGCTTCGGCATGGGCGCGCTGCTCGGCCTGGTCATCCTGCTGATGCGCCTGTGGATACCGGAAAGCCCGCGCTGGCTGATGATTCACAACCAGCCGGAGGAAGCCGAGCGCATCGTTGCCGACATCGAGCGCCATTACCGGCAACGCGGCATTGCCCTTCCTCCGCTGCAGGTGCCTGCACTGCGCCTGCGTGGGCGTGACCATACGCCGCTGCGCGAGGTCTTCCACAGCCTGTTCGTCCTGCATCGGCGCCGAGCGCTGGTGGGCCTGACGTTGCTGACGGCCCAGGCCTTCTTCTATAACGCGATCTTCTTCACCTACGCGTTGGTACTGACCGACTTCTATGCCGTGCCGTCGGCGCAGGTGGGCTGGTATGTGCTGCCCTTCGCCCTGGGCAACTTCTGCGGGCCGTTGCTGCTGGGCCGGCTGTTCGACCTGGTCGGGCGACGCATCATGATCAGCGCGACCTATCTGGCGTCCGGCCTCCTGTTGACGGTCAGCGGCTACCTGTTCCAGCAACAGATGCTCGATGTCATGCAGCAGACCCTGGCCTGGATGGTGATTTTCTTCTTCGCCTCGGCTGCGGCCAGTTCAGCCTACCTGACAGTGGCAGAGACCTTCCCGCTGGAAATCCGCGCGCTGGCCATCGCCGTGTTCTATGCCTTTGGCACAGGCCTCGGCGGCATCATCGGCCCCACCCTGTTCGGCGCGCTGATCGCATCGGGGGAGCGCCTGAACGTGCTGTATGGCTACTTGTTCGGCGCGGTGTTGATGATCATCGCCGCGCTCACCCAGGCGGTGTGGGGCGTGGCAGCCGAGCGCCGCCCGCTCGAGCACGTGGCCAGGCCCCTGTCGCAGGTGAGCGACAGCTGAGCCAAGCCGGCCGGGCCAGGGGACCGTTCGTCCATTGCCCGGCACTCCGGCCATGCACAGGGTTCAACCGTGCAAGCTCACAGCAGGAGTGACGACCATGCCTCGCGGCGACAAGGATAAATACACCGACAAGCAGAAGCGCAAGGCCGAACATATAGAGGAAAGCTACGAACACAAAGGCGTGCCCAAGGATGAAGCCGAAGCCCGTGCCTGGGCCACGGTCAACAAACAGTCCGGGGGTGGCGAGAAGAAAGGCGGCTCCGGTAGCACAACCTCGTCTGCAGAAAAGAAAACCGCGCGCTCGGATTCGGCCAGGCGCGCCGCCAAATCACGTCAGGGCCACTCGCGCACCTCAGGCACTTCGCTGGCAACCCAGACCAAGGAAAGCCTGATGAAGGAAGCGCGCAGCAAGGACATCAAGGGGCGCTCCAGCATGACCAAGGCCCAGTTGGTGGAAGCGCTGCGCAAGCACGCTTGATACACCATCGAAACCTGCGGCACGACGGGGGTCAGCCAATGGCCCCCAGTCCGTTGCCAGCGATAGGCGTGGCATCGGCATCCGGGCAACGGTTGCGGCATTCACACTCGAACTCGGCTTGTGCGCGAGTCGGCAGGTTCAGGCTCAGGCGGACCTTGTCTTGCGTGTCGTAGAGGTCGTAACCCTCCCCCAGGGCGGCGGGAAAGCCAAGCCGGCGAGGATAGGTTTCTTTCTTGAGTGGCACAGCGGGAACCACAACGAAACGCGTCTGCATGATCATCCCCCTTCGGCAACACCTAAGTATTAGTATGGCTATGTGAAAGCATCAAGCTGGCTCATGCAAAAAATCGCCAGACACAGCGCTACAACCCTGTGCCGCACTCCTTTGACGTAAATCAAGCCGCCGCCCGAGGTTCGCGCGACGATGGCTGCACGCACGCCCGGCTTAGGACAAGGAGCCCCACATGAGCCCGCTGAAACACGTACTGGTAGCCACCGACCTGTCGACCTCTGCCCGCAACGCGGCGGAGCGCGCGGCATACCTGAGCAAGGCGCATCAGGCGCCACTGGACCTGCTGTACGTTGCCAACCCGGCCCCCTTCGAGCGCCTGAAGCAACTGGCTGCAACGGATGACGGCCTGTTGAAACGCGTGCTGGATACCGCTGGCGAGAAAATTCGCGCATTGGCCGCGATGCTGTTCCAGCGTTATGACATTGGCGCCGGCGTGGAAGTCGCCACCGGCTCGGTCGCCGCCGAAATCACCCGCGTGGTGCAGGACAAACGCAGCGACCTGCTGGTGTGCGGGGCCAAGGGCCAGAGCGTGGCACGCCGCCTGCTACTGGGCTCCACGGTACAGAAAATGCTCGACCGCATGCCCTGCCCCGTGCTGGTGGTCAAACAGGCGCCGCGCGATACCTATCGCACCTTGCTGGTGCCGGTCGATTTTTCGCCGGTGTCACTGCGCAGCCTCGAACTGGCCAAAACCATTGCGCCACAGGCAGAGATCGTTCTGCTGCATGTATACCAGGCCCCCTTCGAAAGCAGCATGCGCTTCACCAGCATCGATCACGACACCATCAAGCACTATCGCAATGTCATCCGCCAGGATGCACAGGAGCAACTGGCGGCCTTGAGCGCACTCGCCGGGCTGTCCGAAGCCCGGCAAATCGTGCTGCACGGCGACCCCGGCTGGCGGATAGCCGAACAGGAACAGGCGCTGGAATGCGACCTGATCGTGGTCGGCAAACAGGGGCAAGGCGCACTGGAAGAGCTGCTGATCGGCAGCGTCACCCAGCATGTGCTGAACGAGTCCCGATGTGATGTGCTGGTTGCGCCGTAAGCTGGCGTGATGTGGAGGACAGCCGTCCTCCATTGCTGCGAACGGTGGCCTGCTCTCCTGTTCTCCCAGGCCAACAACGGGTGCCACGCGCAAGGCGTTGCATCGATCGCATCGATGATTACTATCGAGCGACGCGCCTGTTGGCCTGACAAACCCGCCCCTTACAATCGCTTTCAGCTCCTCCCCGCTCCTGCGCCTGCTTCAGGCGATCTCCCCTTTCGGAATCCGATACCATGGAAAATTCCAGCCAGGCTCCTCGTGGCCTGCCCGAACATGCCCAACAAAGCGTCAAGCAACAAATGGCTGGCGATTCTCTCGGTCGCCGTCGGCGCCTTCGCGCTGGTGACCAGCGAGTTTCTGCCGGTGGGTGTACTCAACGATGTGGCCAGCGACCTTGGCATCAGTGCCGGCCACGCCGGTTTGATGGTGACCCTGCCCGGCATCATGGCCGCCCTCGCCGCGCCGTTGCTGTCGGTGGGCATTGGCGCCCTGGACCGTCGCTACCTGCTGATCGGCCTGACACTGATCATGATTATTGCCAACGCCGTGGTGGCCTATGCCAGCGACTTCAGCCTGCTGCTGTTCGGGCGCGTGCTGCTGGGCATCAGTATCGGTGGCTTCTGGGCGACCGCCATCGCCCTCAGCGGCCGCTTGGCGCCCAAGGGCGTGGGCGTTGCCCAGGCCACCTCGATCATCATGGTCGGGGTGACCCTGGCCACCGTGCTGGGCGTGCCGGTAGGCACCTGGCTGAGTGGCCTGATGGGCTGGCGCATGACCTTCCTGATCACCGCGCTGCTGGGTGTCCCCGTGCTGCTCGCGCAGGTACTGTTGCTGCCCCGGCTCAACCCGGACAAGGCCATCCGTATCAGCGACCTGCCGGCCCTGTTCATCAACCCACTGGCGCGCGTCGGCCTGATCGCCGTCCTGCTGATTGGCCTGGCGCACTTTGCCGCGTACACCTATGTCGCCCCGTTCTTCAAGCAAAGCTCCGGCTTCGACGGGCCGACCATTGGCTCGTTGCTGCTGCTGTATGGCGTGGCCGGGGTAATCGGCAATCTGTTTGCCGGTTTCGCGGCCAACCGCAGCGTACGTCATACCCTGCTGCTGGTCGCGGTGATGATTGGCACCAGCACTGCGCTGTTCCCGCACTTCGCCACCAGCCTCAGCGGTGCCGCGATGCTGATCGGGCTGTGGGGCTTCGCCTTCGGTGCGTTCCCGGCCTGCGCCAGCATCTGGATGTTCGTGGTCGCGCCGAAGGACGTCGAACGCGGCATGCCATTGTTCGTTGCCATGTTCCAGGTGATCATTGCGCTGGGCTCGTTCTTCGGCGGGCGCATCGTCGACCAGCTGGGCAGCGCGGTGCTGTTGAGCCTGGCCACGGCGCTGGTCGGCTGTGGCTTCGCCACGGTGCTGGTGCTGGGTCGTAATGTCAGCAACAGCCTGGCGGCGCAACCCGGCTGAGGGCCATCAGCGATAGCCGTGTGCCAGGTTCCACTGCTCGAACGCCTGCGCCATCCGTTGCCGGGTCGACAGGTCGGCGGGTATCAAATGTTCGATTCGCAGTGACTCCACGGTAATGTCCAGTGGCATGCCGAAGGTGGTGAAGGTAGAGACGAAACTCAACTCACCATTTGCCGTGCACACACGTGTCAGCAGCATCGGGCTGGTAACCGTTGCCTGCATGGCATTACCCGGGGGCGGAAGGCTGCTCAGGCGCTTGGCAAGGGCCGGATTGCAGGCCGACTCCCGGGCCGCACGGTGCCAGGCAGCGGCACGGACCTCCTGCGCATTTGCCAAGCGGTCACCCAGGCCCCCGGGGCTGAGCAGCGTCTCCAGCAAGTTGAGGCCTGCAGCCGAATCCTGCGGTATGCCCGCCATGGCCAACAGCAGGCCGGTGCTGACATTGGCAGCTGTAATGTTCCAGTTGTTGTCGAGGACGATGGCAGGCACCGGATTGTTCGCCTGCAGGATCTGCTCGATGGCCGCATGAACTACATCCAGGGCGGGCGATTCGAGCGGCGTTGCGGCGTAGCGAGGGGCATAGCCAGCAGCGAGAAATACTTCGTTGCAGTACTCCAGCGATGCCCCCAGGGCCGAAAGCAGGGCGTGCAAGGTACCGGGGCTCGCTCTGGCGCGGCCAGTTTCGACACAGCTGAGGTGGCGTTGGGAAACGCCGGCCATGAGCGCAAGGTCCAGCTGACTGAGCCCCGCCTGACGGCGCAGGTTACGCACATGCTGGCCCGCCGTCGTAGTTGGGGTGATGGTCTTCTGGTAGTACCGCAAGCGATCCATGCCTTACCTCCGATTAATCCTTGTGTCCTGTGTCATGACCTCACAGGTCATTGAGCGTAAAGCACCCTGTCCGTACTGTGCCAGCAAACCCTACCAAGGACAGGACCATGGCAGTTCGCCTGTTTGCGCTGGCTTCTTTGCCGCTTTTTTCGCTGTTTCCCTATCCCACCATTGACCGGGGGCGCCAGGAATGAACGGTGCATTGACGGCCTATGCATCATGCGTGGTGGTGCTGTTCCTGAAGATGTTTGCGGTGTCTTGCTACCAGGGCTTGTTCCGGTTACGTCACAAGGCATTCACCAATGCAGAGGATGCCGCTGTGTTCAAGCGGGCAGCTCGGGACCAGGAGCTGGCGCAAGTCATCCGAGGCAGCCGGGCATGGGCGAACGACCTGGAAAACATTCCGGCGTTCTTCGCGCTCGGTGGGCTGGCCATTGCCGTGAATGCCCCTGCACCCGTCACGGCCAGTCTGAGCATTGTGTTTACCGTCGCCAGAGTACTGCACACCCTGGCCTACCTGAAGGGCATCCAGCCTTGGCGAACGGCCTGCTACGGTGTCGGCATCTTCTGTTTGCTGGGGCTCTGCGCATCGCTCATGAAGACCCTGCTATTGCCGTGATCGAGCCGGCCAGGTGTCAACTGTCCAACGGCCTCAGCGATCAGCCATGGCGAAATGCTGCTGCAGGAAGCCACTGACCAGTGAGGCAATCTGCAACTGGATCTGCGTCCGCGCGCGGGCGCTATTACCATCTCGGCAAATAACGCCGTCCCCAGCCGCGTCCTCTTCAAGCAACGCCACCGCACCTGGTTTGCACGGCGACAGGAAGCTGAAGTGGCTGGCGTCCGCGATCTCGACATAGCGGCTGGTCGCCGCAGGCAGGCGCTTGGCCAGGTCGGCAGACTCCAACTGCGCCGGGAGGTCTGCCGAAGGCGCACCCGCCGCAATCACCAGCGCCGGCACCGGCAGTGCCGCCAGGCTTTCATCGCTCAGGCCTCGTGACAGGCCAAGATCCAGGGTAACGATGGCGGTGACACGGTCGTCGCGCAGATCGCCGCCCAGGCGTGCCTGCGATACCGGGTCGCGGTCGGGATTGATCTGTTTGTAAACGCTGCAACTGGACAACTGCGGATGGGTGACGCAGTCCTGGGCAAAGCGCGCGGGATCGAACCGGGCGCCGGCGATTTCCAGCGCAGTCCAGCCCCCCAGGGAATGGCCGACCACCGCGACCTGCCCTTTCGCCACCCGTCCAACCTGGTCCGCCCGGGCCATCACCGCATCAATGGCCCGGCGCAGGTCGATGGGGCGCTGCCACAGCTGTGCTGCGGCCGCAGGGCCGCGATCGCGGGTGGTGGTGCCGGGGTGGTTGACCGCCGCCACGATGAAGCCTTGGTGGGCCAGTGCACTGGCCAGCCACGACTGGTTGCCCCAGTTACCGCGAAAGCCGTGGGAAAGCACCACCAGCGGGTATGTGCCTGCAGCTGGAGGTGCGTCGTGCACGGCGAGGTCACCGATGAACACTGCGGTATCAGCGACCAGCCGGGGTGCGGCAGTGGTCGTACTCGGGTACCAGATGACCAGCTCCAGCGGGCGGGCATTTTGCTCGTCCGATAATATCGAGGCTTGGAAGCCGATGGTCTTGTAGCCAGCGAATGCCGGTAGCTGCAGGCTAATGAAGAGCAGCAGGCCGAGGACTGTTTTCATTGTTTTTGTCTTCCTTGACGGGGTTCAGTGTCGAGAGGATGCGAACCGTGCGCAGGCACCATACCAGCCATGCTGGCGGTACACCCATACATTTGCGCAGCGGGGTTGCGATGAGCGCATTCAGCCGATCTGTGACAGACACTCTTGATCCAGCCAATACCGCCCAATCTTGCACACCGGGCCCTGCATGAGGACGTTGTAGGCCTCATCGAGCTCGATGGTGATTTGCCCCCCCGGCATGTGCACGGTCACCTGATCATCAACGAACCCAAGCCGATGTGAGACTGCCGCAGCGGCACAACTGCTGGTGCCCGAAGACAGGGTGTAGCCCACGCCACGCTCCCAGATCTGCACCGTCAGGTTTCGGCGATCCACAACGTTGACGAATTGGACGTTGGTTCTGTTTGGAAAAAGTGCCAAGTGCTCAATGATTGGCCCGAATCGGCGTGCAAGTGTCTCGGTGGGTTGCTCGACGAACACTACGCAATGGGGGTTGCCCATCGACACGGGGTTCAGTTGCAGTTGCATGCCATCGACGTCCACTGCGTGGCGTTCGGTCTCAGGGAATGCCGCCATGCCCATGGCGATGGAAATGCGTCTTCCGTGGTCGAGTACCTGGCAATGAACCTTGCCGCCTTTGGTTGCCAGTTCGAACGCTTCGTCTGTAACGATGCCCTGGTCCCAAAGGTAGCGACACAGGATTCGCAGGCCGTTGCCGCTCTTCTCCGCCTCGGAGCCATCGGTGTTGAAAATACGCACCGAGAGCATTTTGCCTGGCTCGATGACAGGCACCAGGATGCCGTCACTGCCCACTCCTTTATGCCGATCGCATATCACCGAGATAGCCGGGGTCGAGAAATCGAATGGGGTATCGTCGTGGTAGACGAGATAGTCGTTGCCAGCTGCGTGATATTTTACGAACTGCATGAGTTGGGGCACCAGGACGATTCGGGGCGGGAAATGATGAAGTGTGGCTGAAACATAGCACACGACCGTTGCGCCGTTAGCGGGCCCTGGGTGGGGGCGTCACGTTGGCCGAGAGCAAACGTTATGAATACCGGCAAGCGCGGGAGGGGGAGGTGCACATGTCCGAACCTATCCAGGTAGTCATCTTCGTTGCGCTGGCTTTTCTATTTGAACGAATCCTTAAACCGTACCGGCTGCGTAAGTGGCTAGGCGTTGCAATGATCATTGCAGGACTGATTGGTAGCGTTGCGCTGAGCCGGATCCATTTGCAGAGCTTTGACCTGGGGTTGATGTCTGCCCTTGCTGTGCTGGTCGGCATCGGGTTGTTGCTGACTAGACGACGATTTGAGAGGCAAAAGTAGACGCTTGTAACCCCTTCTGCGTCGTAGCAACTTCTTGCGCAGTTGACTTATTGGTCAATAAAATAGCTGACCAAGCCCCCAAACTGATCGCAGTGAAGCCGAGGCACGGTACCGCCTGCCATCCGCAGGAGCCAATAACGGCGTCACATGTCGAAACCCGCCGGTTACCAAGCCCGCTGGCTCCGCACTTGACAGCGTGTCGCAAATTAATTGCAATGGTCGCCGTTTCAAGGATGATGCAAGGAAACTGTCATGGCCAAGACGCCATCCTCACCCCGGGGCGACTTGCTCCGCGCCCTGGTTTTCCTTCCCCTGGGCCTGTGCCTGCTCTATCTCACACTTTGGCTGGTTGACGACCGGCTGGGCTTTCTGGCTCAGGCGCAACGCGCCCAAGGCACTGTCAGCACGCTGAACGCGGGCGGCAGCCATCCCCAAATCGACTTCACCGACGCCACCGGCAAGGTAACCAGCTACCCCGAAAGCGGTTTGATCTTCGGCTACGCGGTAGGCGACCAGGTGGGCGTGCTGTACCGCCCGGAAGCGCCCGCCGCCAGCGCGATCATCGATGACCGGGGCGCGCTATGGGGGGCGAGCCTGCTGGCCGGCCTGTTCGCTCTCGTTTTCACCTTTGGAGGCGGCTACCACTTGGCCGCGTGGATTCGCCGACGCCGAACGGCGCGGCCTGTATAAGGATGTTCAGATGCATATTCCCTACCCGTCAGCGTCAGCGACTGGCGCTACAAGACCGCCAGCGGCGGCGGCTTGACCGTTGTCTTCGCCGCTGCTGCTGGCGGCGCGCTGACACTGACTGACCCGCAGGGGGTTGACCAACAGTTTCGCTACGGCTCGCTGGGTGTCGGTGTTGGCCTTGGCGCGCGCTTGCCGCGCTTTGGCAAGGTCAATTTGCATGTGCGTGGCAAGAGCGTCCGAGCGGCGGGCGCCAGCGAGGACTTCCCCGCCGTCGGCCGTGTGCTGGTGGCCGACTCGATCGCTGCCCGTGGCCTGGTTCGCGAGGACTTCGAAGGCCCTTGTGTGTTCATCGAAGGCGGGGTCGGATTGGTGGGTGGCGCCAGCGGCTCGGCAATGCTGTTCGGCCTGGACGCCAAGCTGTTGGCGATGACGGCTGCTACGCTGACGCCGATTGGCAATCTGCTTCTGCCGCACGACAGTGCCGTGCGCCTGCTGCGCTCGGCCAAGGGCGTGATCATGTCTGCCGGCCTCAACGTCGGGGTACAGGCTGGTGCTGGTGCGACGATTTCCCTCGGCGGGCTGTTCTAGGCGATTGCCGACGGACACCTGTCCAAGCCAGCTCCTACAGGTACGGCGGTCACTGTAGGAGCGGATTTATCCGCGAAGCAGGCGACACGGTGGATGGCACCGGCTTTGCCGGTGATCGCGGCTGAAGCCGCTCCTACAGGTACGCGTCAAGGGCATGCCTGTTCCCTCAGGGATCGTCCAAGCCTTCAGATGTTTGGCAGCACAGTTGCTCCCACAGCAATAGCCCCCGCCTTCAGGACTGCGCTGTAGCTGTGGGAACCGCGCTTGCCGGCGATGGGCCGCAAAGCGGCCCCGGTGTTGCCTGAATCAGCCCGCCAGCGCCAGCGTCCTGGGCACCCCGCCACGCGGCAAGTCTTCCAGGCCAACCACACCCCTTGCCAGGTAGCGACTGCGCCATTTGAACACCACTGGTGCGGTGACATTCATGCGCAAGCTGACCTCCTTGGGCGTCATGCCGCTGTCCAGCAGCAGCAGGATCGAGGCCCGGGTGACGCTGCGATAGGGCATCAGCCCTGAGCGAGCGATCTTCTGCAGTTGCGCTCGGTCTTCGTCCGACAAAAGAAATTCGAGTGCCTTCCTGGCCATGCAGCCTCCTGGTTCAGGTCCATAACTAGCCATGCAAAATGTTTCCTGGCAGTAAACTCAACAGCGTGCGGGCCGCCCACAGCAGGTACTGCCCGAGCAGCCCGGTAAACAACAAGCCAGCCACCAGCACCTGCAGGTACGGTTGCAGGCTTTCATGGCGCAACCGCCAGCGTTGCGCGCACAACGCCTGGATGCAGGTAGCCCCATCCAACGGCCGCACCGGCAGCAGGTTGACCACGACCAGAAGCACGTTGAGCGAGGCACTGGTCTCGAGGAACGCCAGCCAGGCGCCAGACCCGGCAAGCGGGCGTAGCGCCAGGCTGGCCGAAGCCAGCAGCAGGTTGGCCAGCGGCCCGGCCAACGCGGTGCACAGCAGGCCCAGGCGGCTGCTAGCCAATGGCGCGCCGAACGGTACCGCCCTGCCCCAGCCAACCAATGCACCCGGCAGGTGTGCCAGCGTACTCAGGGTAAATGCCGCGCAGGGCACCAGTGCCGTACCCAGCCACGAGCAATGCCGCAGCGGATTGATCGATAGCCGTCCGTTGTCCCGCGCCAGGTGGTCACCGAACAACGTCGCCACCAGCGCATGGGCCGCTTCGTGCGCAGTCACCGCCAGCACCAGCGCCGGCCACAGCATGGCCAGGCTTTCGATCACCCCGGCCATGCTCACTCCGCCTGCCGCGACAGCGCAGCAGCCGACGGCTCGCTGACGCCCTGCCCGATCAGTGCCTCGATAGCCGTCAGGATGGGGCCGACGGCATGGCCGAAGTTGACCACGTACTGCTCACGCAAGTGGCGGATGTTGCGCGGGTAGCGGCTGTCCTCGAGCACCTGTGGCAGGTACTCGGTCAGGCGTGGAATCTGCTCCTCGCTCAGGCGCAGGCCGATGTCATCGAGCACGGTCAGTTCCCACGGATCGTACGGCAGGTCGTTGGCCTCGGTGCCCTCACGCACCGGCTCGATGCCAACGGTGACTACCGGGCGTTCGAACAGGAAGGCGTAGTCGAAGATCACCCCGGAAATGTCCGACACCATCACGTCGCTGCGCGCCATGGCGCTGAACGGTGTCGATGAGAAGTCCCATTGCAGCCGCGGGCCATTGGGGAACAACGCCTGCAGCCCCTGGATCAGTTCGGGCTCGGACACCATGCTCTGCGGGTGCGGACGGATGATCAGGTTGATGTCCTGGGCGGTCATCGCGCTCAGCAGCTTGCTGCCGTGCAGGCGCAGCAGGCCGTTGCGCCCCCAGGTCGGCGCCAGCAGCACGGTGCGGCCTGGGCTGACCAGTTCGGGGGTCTGGTTGCGCAACTGCTCGAGCAGATCGTCGTAGTACAGGCAGCCACCCATGATCAGGGCCTTGGCCGGTAGACCACGCAATTGCTCCAGGTAGCGCAGTGTACGCTCCTGGTGCGGGCCGTTGATCACCACCGAGTCGAAGTAGTCGAACGAGTATGGCCGGTTGAACGCCTTGTCGGTCGGTGCGTGGACCAGATGCATGTAGTGGCGCACCCGTTTCGAGCGCTTGAACTGCATGACGTCCAGCCCCGGGGTGGTGGAGATGCACAGGTCGGCGCGCAAGCGCGCCAGCAATGCCCAGGCCTTGTGCCCACTACCGATGAAGCAGCCGGTTATCTCGCTCCGCGCCTGCAGCCCTGGGTCCTCGCTGTCGGAACTCAGGTACAAGGTCCTGATCCGGGCCTTGGCCAGGGCTGCCAGCAGTGGCCGGAACGTGCCGTAGTACTGCCGGCCTTCGGAATAGATGACCACCGGCCAGGCTTCCTGCACGCTGCGCTCGGCGGTGGCGGCAACACCCTTGCCGCCACCGCCGAAGCGGTAGTAAAGGCCCTTGACCGAATAGAACGCGGTGGTAACCACGCCGGCGATGAGCGAGAACAGCAGGCTGCCGGTGCCCGGATCGAGGTACAGGCCGACATAAGGAACAGTGACCGCATGGTCCAGCAACCCGGTCATTGCAGCTTGCTCCAGTTACCCGGCACCGAGACGTCGTCCTTGACCTGGTAGGTACTGAGGATCTTGTAGGAGTCGGCATTCTGCCCCTGGGGTTGCCACGGAGTCTCATACAGCTGAACCGGCTCCGTGAGCGGTTGGTTGCTGATGTGCTTGCCAGTGGCACGGTCCACGCAGCCGCCGATCACCTCGCAAACGATACCGGGCACGTTGGCATTGGAGATGAATTCGCGACTTTCCCTTGGCGCCCCGGTGGCCGCGAACGGCTTGATCAGCAGCAGGTTCTGGAACTGCGAGTACAATTCCTGCCGCTCGGCGTCGCCAACGTCCTTGAGCAATGGGTTGCGCGATGGCCAACCATGGTCGGACACCAGCACGAACATGGTGTTGTCGTAGATACCCTGCTGCTTGAACCAGTCCAGATAACGGGTCACACCATTCATCGCGCAATAGAAGGTGTCATAGATCTCCACCGTGTCCTGGCTGCGCAATTGCTCCAGTTCCTGGGCCGAAGTCGCCAGCTGCTTGTTGGGCACGCAGCTCTGGTCGAGCTTGAGCACCGCACGGGTGATGTTGTTGGCCATGAAGGTGAAAGTCGGCCCCGGTGCGTTGGTGTCCGAAAGGCCCGGCAGCGCCAGCAGCGAGAAGTAGTTCTCGAGGAACTTGTCCTCGCGCTTCCACCAGGACAGCGAGGCGCCCTGCCAGTCGCCGCCGTCGTACACCTGCCCCTTGAGGCTGTTGGGGGCCGCCTTGTACAGCGAAATCGCCAGGTACTGCTTGAGCACGCCCCACAGGTATTCGCTGTGTTTGGTCGACATGTGCGCGTTGGTCTGCTGACGGCCGACCGTGTCGATGACATGGATGCAGTCACCGGCACCCTGGGCAACGAACTTGTTGCAGTCGCCGCGGCGGGCGAAGCCGTACCAGAACGGGTCGACGTAACGCACCCCGTAGCCCTTGGCAGCAAAGTTGTCCGGATAGAGCATATAGGCCTGGTTGACCTTCTCTTCCAGGCTGTTTCCCGGGTGTTTGTTGATGTTGGCGGCGGTGTAGTCAAAACCGCCGAACACCGCTGGCAAGGCATTGAAGGTACGGTTGCCGGTAGACACCACGTTGGAGTACCAGGTGAAACCGCTCAGACGCTCCGCCGCCGCCGGGTCATGCGCCAGCAGACGAGGCATGTAACCGGCCATGGAACCGTCGATCATCAGCACGACGATGTTCTTCTCGGTCCTGGAGTACGAAATGGTCTGCTTGCCGTCATTGGCCGGCAGTGGAATCGCCGCAATCTTCGAGGCCAGGGTTACACCGCTGAACAGGGCAT
Organism: Pseudomonas oryzicola; assembly: GCF_014269185.2. Lineage (NCBI taxonomy): Bacteria > Pseudomonadati > Pseudomonadota > Gammaproteobacteria > Pseudomonadales > Pseudomonadaceae > Pseudomonas > Pseudomonas oryzicola. Next base: position 2,442,333 of record NZ_JABWRZ020000001.1, on the reverse strand, counting down.
AGGCAGCGCAGATCAGTACGAACAGGGTCAGTGCCTTGCCGACCTGCTCGGCAAAACGGCGCACCAGCAGCCAGGCGGCCCACAGCGCCGCGCCGGCCACTACCACATCGAGCAGCGCCCGCTGGCTGGAAAAGTTCATGGCACGGGGCTCGGAGAACCTGAAGTTGTCGATCATCCCGGCGTCCAGCGGCAACAGGAAGCTGTAGACGCCGGCCACGATCAACAGCCACAGGCCGAGCACGCACAGCACCTCGAGCAGCGCGCGCGGGGCGAACTTGCCGAGCAGCGCCAACAGCGCCAGATAGGCGCTCAGGATCAGCGCATGGGTGGTCGCGTACAGGCGCAGGTAGCCTTCGAGGCCGGTGGCGTCGTCCTCGAAGCTGGTCAGCGCCAGCGGCACCGCCAGCACCAGCAACAGGTACAGGGCAAGGAACGACAGCACGAACAATTTGAGCGGTTTGTCCGCCTTGGCCGCCGCGCTGGCCGGCAGGGCAAGCGCGGGGCGGGTCGAATTAGGCATTGGAAGTCCTTCGAAGGGTCGAGCTGGAGCGGGCCACTCGATACACCAGGTTCTTGATCAGGGAAAAAAGGTTGTTGCAGGTCCAGTACAGGACCAGCCCGGCGGGCGACGGATACAGCAGCACGAAGAACAGCATCGCCACGATCCAGGTCTGCAGACGCTCCTGGGAGGACAGGTCACGGTTGTAGACATGGGCCGCCATCAGGTTGATCACGGTCATGACGATGGGCAGCAGGTTGACTCCGCCAAGCAGGCCATCGGCTGCGCCGAGGTTGGCGATACCCATGAAGTGCTCGTACTGCAGCGGCGGGTAGTCGCTGAGCAGGCCATAGGCGGCGATGAACACCGGCACCTGGATCAGCAGCGGTACCAGACCGCGCAAGGCGAACACCGGGTGGTAGTGGTGCAGGCGGTACAGGGCGGCAATCATCATGTGCCGCTCCTGGCCCGTGAAGCAGCGCTTGAACTCCTCCAGCTTGGCCTGCATCGCCGCCCGTGCCGCACGTTCGCGGCCCTGCACCTTCTCGGCGAAGTGGTAGGCCGGCAGCAGCACCAGGTTGAACACCAGGCTCAGCATCAGGATCGCCAGGCCGAAGTCGTGGGTGCGCTGATAGCTGGTCTCCAGCACCCACTGGAAACAGTGAGCGATCGGCAGGATCAGCCAGTCATGCAGAACGGCGAACATGCATCACCTCAAGCGTGGGCCAGCGCCGCGGCGCTGAACAGATCGTTGGCGATATCCAGGTCTTCGGCGGTGTCGACTTCGAACCACTTTTCCTGGCCGACCAGCAGCGCGTCGATGCGGTAGCCACTGTCGATCAGGCTGTCCATGGCGTACTCCAGGGGCGCCTTGACGCCCTTTTCGGCTACCGTCTGGCGGATGTGACGCTGCAGCAGCCCGGCGCCGGCGTGGGTCATCGCGGTGATGTTCACGGTCTTGTACGAGGCCTGCAGGGGGAACCCGGCATCGCGCACCGACTCATGCTTCCAGGCGCTCACCCGGCCACCCTCGACCAGCGCGAAAGTACCGCTCAGCTCGCTCGACCACGGTGCCAGCACGGTGGCGAAACCTTCCTCGTCGAGCCCTTGCAGCGAAGCCAGGGCACGGGTGACCAACCCATCCTCCACCACCACATCGCCCTCGAACACCAGCACATCGTGGCCCTCCGGCACCGCCTCGAGGCACAGGCTCAACGAGTGCACCGAACCTGAACGGGCATAGATCGGGTTGGTCACGAAGATGCTGTTGAGCTGTGGGTGGTTGCTGCGGATATAACTCTCGAGCACATCGCTGAGGTAGCCGACACCGACGATGACGTTGCTGACCTGGTGCGCCTGCAACTGCTCCAGCAGGCGGCTGATGATGGTCTTGCCGGCCACCTCGACCAGGCACTTGTTCTTCGCCAGGGTCTGGTCTTCCAGGCGCGAGCCAAGGCCGGCCGCCAGGATGATCACCGAAACAGGGGTTTGCTTACTCATTAGCCGATGCTCCTCAATTGAACCGGGCGAAGAATTCGCGCAGACGTTGCATGCCCGTGGCCACATCAGCGTCGCTCACGGCGTAGGAAATGCGGATACCGCTCGGGTCGCCGAAGCCGGCGCCAGACACCACGGCCACCTTGGCCTCGGCGAGGATCAGCTCGACCAGTTCGTCGGTGCTGCGCACCGGCTTGTCGCCATAACACCGGCCGATGAACCACTGGATGTCGGCGAACACATAGAACGCCCCCATCGCCGGCGCCACACGCAGGTGCTCGATACCGGCCAGGGCCTCGTGGATGACCTGCAGGCGCGCGTCAAGAATCGCATTGGCGGTGGCGATGAAATCGGCCGAGTCGTCGAGTGCCCGGGACACCGCGACCTGCGCCACCACGTTGGGGTTCGAGGTGGTGTGGCCCTGGAGGTTTTCCATGGCCTTGATCACCTGCTCCGGTGCACTGACGTAACCCAGCCGCCAGCCGGTCAGCGCCATGCTCTTGGAGAACGAATTGACGATGACCGTGCGTTCCTTCAGCTCGGGCATCAGCGTGACGATGCTGTGATGCTCGCCGCCGTTGCGGATCAGCCGCGAATAGCATTCGTCGAAGATAATCCACAGGTCGTGACGGATGGCCAGCTCACCGATGCGTCGCAGGGCTTCGCTGTCATAGACCGCGCCAGTAGGATTGTTCGGTGTATTGATCAGAATCGCCCGGGTCTGTGGGGTAATGGCTGCAGCTACACGCTCGGCAGTCAGCTGGTAGCCCTCCGGCCGTGTATCGACCAGCACCGGCTTGCCGCCGGCCAACTCGATCTGGGTCGGGAAGGTTACCCAGTACGGGATCGGAATGATCACCTCGTCACCCGGGTTGATCAGCACCATTGCCGCATTGTAGAGCGCCTGCTTGGCGCCTGCGGTCATCCCGACCTCGTTCCAGGCGTAGGCCACGCCCAGCTGCTCGCTGACATGCGCAGCCAATTGTTGGCGAATCTTCTTCTCGCCGAGGGCGGGCGTGTAGGTGTTGCATTTGCCCCTGATCGCCTCGATGGCGGCCTTTTTGAGGCTATCGAGAGTGTCGAAGTCGAGTTCGCCGGCGGCAAAGTTGATCACCGATTCGCCGCGTTCCTTGAGTTCGTTGGCGATGCCGCGCATGCGCGAGGTGCTCGGCGCAACGACCAGGTCATTGCGCAAGGCCAGAGTTGGGCTGGTCATTATTTGGTACCCGGAATGAGTTCGAGGATTTCCTTGATCGACAGGCAGCGAGGCTCGACTTCGAGCGTCCGCCCGGACAACAGAATATTGTCGGCCACCTGTTTCATTGCCATATAGGCGGAGCGCAACATATGGTTGGCATAAATGACAATATTGAACCCTTCTGCCTCGAGCGCCTCGAACGGAATACTCGAATAACTGGTCGGCACACACACCAGCGGCACAGTTGGATGACGCTCGCGGAACGTCCGGGCAAAGGCGAAGATTTCGTCCGGCGTTTCCTGGCGACTATGAATCATTATCCCGTCGGCACCCGCTGCAACATAGGCATCGGCCCGGGTCAGTGCATCGTCAAGACCGGCATCGAGGATAAGGCTTTCAATGCGCGCAATGATCATGAAGTCACTGGAAATTTGCGCACGCTTGCCCATGCGAATCTTGTTGCAGAAGTCTTCGATAGTTTCCTGCTGCTGGAAGACGTCATTGCCGAACAACGAGTTCTTCTTCAGGCCGGTCTTGTCTTCGATGATGACCGCCGACACCCCGAGGCGCTCGAGCGAACGGACGTCAAACGCAAAGTGCTCGGGCTTGCCACCCGTGTCGCCATCCATGATCAGCGGCTTGCTGGTAACTTCGAAGATATCATTGACATTGGCCAGCCGATCCTTGATCGCCAACACTTCGATATCCGGCTTGCCACGCGCAGTAGAGTCGGTCAACGAGCTGGACCAGAAACCATCATAAACCCGCAGTTCGCCGTCGACCGTTTGCGAGGCATGTTCGGCAAGAATTGCGGATATCGGGTTATGGGCCTCGAGAAAACGCAGGCAACGCTTATCGCTTAGTAAGTTCCTGAGTGATGCAGCGCGGCGATCTGCAGAAATAAATTTGAAGGCTGCTTGAGTGCTCATTATTTTCCCCCGGCAAAAGTTGGCCATTACACCGAACATAAACATTCGGCGCCCCTATGTACTGACCTCTATTGTTCTCGTGCAGCAGACGACATACCCGACAAGTCGGGCAGTCCTGTTCGTCAACAGCGATGCCCACCAGGCGCAGCTGGCGGCCACCTTAAAAAAGCATAGCCACAAGGCAAAAGCAACAAATTATTACAATCTTATTAACACGGCTTGATTCGACGGAAACAAACTATGCGCCATCCCGAGCACGATTCGTTTACTTATTATTATGCACCCGAAAGTACCCACCCCATAGGCCAGGACCCATATTCAGGAGGCTTCGCCGTTAATGATCAGGCCAACATTCATCAAATATGAATTAACGTACTTTCCCTCCAGCAACTTCCTGGTCCGCCGCTGCCGGGTGGGCCATTGGCAGCAGCACGGCAGGCCGTTGGGCGCAGGCCAAGGCACTGATCGCCAATGCCAGCGCAGCCAAGGCATACACCCAGACCGGCGCCATCAAGGGCAGCACCACCGCCGCCAGCAGGGGCCCGACACCTGCCCCGATATCGCGCCACACCGCATTCGCCGCCAACGCCCGGACGCGCTGCTGCCCGGGATTACGCTCGGCGACTATCGGTACCACCAGTGGCAATTGCAACGCGCGCAGCACCAACACCAGGCCACCACCTGCGACCAGCCAGTGGCAACCGAATGCCACCAGCGCCCCGGCGGTGAGTAGCGCTAACCCGAGCAGCATGCGCGTCGCCCCCCAACGCTGCGCCAACATGCCGCCCAGCGGGCTGAGCAGCAGCTCGGACAGGTAGCGAACCGCCAGCAACCCGCCCGCGACCAGCACTGCGTCCGCTCCCAACAACTGCTGTGCCAACAGCGAAAGACCGATGATGAACAGGCCATCCAGGGTCAACCCCTCGGTGAATGACCAGACCGCCACGCTGTCCGGTCGCCGGAAGCGGCGATGCTCTGCAGGCAATCGATGCGCCGCAGCGGGCAGTCTTCTGGCCAGCCATACCCCAAGCAGTGAGCTGGCCACCATTGCCAGGAAGATCAGGCGAGGCCCGTGCTCCAGGCTCAGCAGCGCCCCCAACGGCAACGCCACCATCGGGCCAACGGCAACCAGCGCTCGCGAACGTCCGCTGCGGCGCGCGGCGCCAGCAGCCTGCGCAGTCGCCATGACCTGGGTCGACAGGTTCAGCGCTGCATAGGCCAGCCCCCAGAGCAGACGCAGCAACAACAAGGCCCAAAATCCGCAGAGCGTGGCATAACCCAACGCGCACAATGCCGCGCAGCCGGCCGCCACCATCGAGCTGGGGCGGTCTCCCCAGCGGGCGTAGCCCTTCATCACGTAGTGGTAGCCGAAGATTCGCACCAGCCGGTTGGCCGCCAGCAAGATCCCGGCCTCGCCCAAGGTAATGCCGAACGCCTGGTATTGCATCGGCAGCAGCAGGTAGAGCAGGACGTCGCCGGGCAAGCACAGGCTGAGGATCAACGCTGCGCGCAGCGAAGCCCGATCAGCGAAGCAGATGGTGGTGGCACCCATGGACGACGACCAGGACAAGTAGAGCGGCATTCAGAGTGGCGTGAAGCAGCGCCGCTGACAAACGCTTTAATTGTGCGTCTGATGTCAGTAAATTAGACACATGATCAGCGACCTCCCCCCCTTGAACGCCGTCCGCGCCTTTGCCTCTGCCGCGCGTCACCAGAGCTTCAGCCGTGCTGCCGAAGAGCTGCATGTCACCCACAGTGCAGTCAGCCGCCATATACGCCTGCTTGAAGAGCACCTGGGCGTACTGCTGTTCGAACGGCGCAATCGGCAGTCAGTACTCACCCCGATCGGCCAGGCGTACTACCAACAGATCAGCCTGGGCCTGGCGCAAATCGCCAACGCCACCCAGGCACTGACCCGCAGTAGTGCATCGCGCAAGGTGACCATCAATGTGCGCCCGTCCTTTGCCGTGCGCTGGCTGATCCCACGGTTACCCGATTTCATGGCGCAGTTCCCGGAGATCAAACCGGAAGTCGTGACCAGTACCCTGGCCCCGGACCCATCGCGTGAAGCCTTCGATGTGGTGGTGCGCCGTGGCAGCTCGGGCTGGGCGGCCAATCTGGAGCCGAACGTGTTGCTCGAGGACGACCTGCTGCTGGTTGCGGCCCCTTCCCTTCTGCAGGCGATACCGGTCCAGGCGCCAGCGGATGTGCTGCGCCATACCCTGCTGTCGGGCAGGACACGCAGTGGCGATTGGCAGGCCTGGTGCAAGCTGGCCGGGGTCAACCAGGCAAGGCAACAGCCGGCGCTGCAGTTCGATCACATGCACCTGGTGCTGCAAGCAGCCGTCGACGGCCTTGGCGTGGCGCTGTGCCCGGCCTCGCTGCTGGGCAAGGACCTTGCCACTGGCCGCCTGTACAACCCCCTGCCCCATCTACGCCTGCCGCTGACTCGCTATTACTATGGCGTGTCGCAGGATGCGGTTGCCGAGACGCAGGTGTTCATCGACTGGATGTTTTCCCGGTTCCAACACGACACCGCTGCCCCCGCCTGACTTACCAACGGTCTGGCGCCTGGCGTCGACGGCGTATCAGGAAAGTGACTGTAGCAAAGTAAAAGAGTCACGCTCGGCGTGACTCTTTTACTTCAGCGGACTGCGCTTTTAAAGTGACTGCAGAGAAATACTGGCATTTGTCGAGTCTTGCGGACTATCAGCGTCCATCCAGACCCACTGAGTACCGTCGCCTTGCAAGTTGTTACTGATACTTTGAATCTGCGTCGCGACAATGTTGACCGCGCCGGGTTGCGAAGCGGTAGGCCCGATATTGGTGACTTGCCCAGCCAGCAAGCCGTTGGACGTTTCATTCACAACAAACACCGTCGCAGCAGCTTCGCGGAACTGACACGAGATAAACTGGGTGATCTTGCTGACGATGGTCAGATTCATCCATTTTGATGGCGGCACCGCATAATAGCGACTGTATTTGTTGAACGGGTACTGCTCGCCGTTGGCCTGCAAGGGGTTATTGCTAAGCCCGCTGGTGTTGGTCGGCATGCTGGTACTGCCCAGCCACAGTTCGACCTGGGCCATGCCACTGTTGCTGGGTAACGAGACCGAAATAGTCTGGGTGTCGGTACCCGAGACAAAGCCCATCGAGGCCAACCCTGCATTAGCCGTGGTACCTGGCACGGTAATGTGTGCCGGCGGCTGGCTATTGCTCCATACCACACTGACGGTGGCATTGTTGTCATTCCCCGCCGAGTTATAAAGGAAAATCCCATATATCTGACCCGGACGTAACGTGGTGCAGGTGGCGGTATCCCCCGGATTCAAAGTGATCCTCTGGCCACCATTCCAGTTGATTTGTGATGCGGCGATAGCGAAGCTTTCCATTTGGATAGTCCTTTAATAGATCCGTCATGATTGGCGCGCGTACATCCTTAATATCCGTTGCGCGATTACGAGCTTAGTCAGCGGGAAAAAAAAGGCTATCGCGTGATTAGAATCATTGGCGATTAGTGAAATATGGCTAAAAGCCATTTATCTTTCCTGATTAAACGGCGGCTATCTCCATGCAAATGGATAGTGCAACAATGCCTGTAATGACAAATGGATGCCTGCTACTTTTCGGATTCTACTGACTATTCCCAGCGCTTCGGCTGTGCGACCAACGGCACGCCGTCGCGTTTCCCACCATCGGCAATACGCGGATGGTGAGTGCGGCCTTGTTGCGAAGGGGCTGCGCAGCAGCCCCGGCAGTTTTCAGGCAGACTCTGGCACGCCCTCCCATGCCTAGTTCGCGGGCAACAGGATCACGAAGTTCTTTTTCATGTCTTCCAGCACGGTCCATTTGCCCTTGGCGCCCGGTTCGATGATGAACGTGTCGCCAGCGGCCAGTGTGATGGGCTCGCAACCCTCAAGCTCGATGACACAGCATCCACTCAGGACATGGCAGAACTCCCAGACTTTGTAGTCGATGCGCCACGCTCCGGTGCTGGCTTGCCACTCACCGGAAATGCGACCTTGCTGTTCATCGTGATAGTACTTGGACGTCAGCGTATGAGGGGTGCCTTCCACAATCTCTTCAAAAAAAGGAAGATCGCGCACCGGTTGGATATCGAGTTCGCGGAACACGGTCAGTTTCTGGGTCATGGTTTTTTCTCGAGCACGTTGTGGTTAGGGCGATACATCAAATAGGCTTCACCGGTTACGCCCAGCATCGGGTGCGGAACGATCTGGCAGGTTTTGACGATTTGAAAACCGTGACGTTCGTAGAAGCGGCGTGCACCGTGGTTTTCTGCATAGTCGATCAGGCACAGCCCATCCAGGCCAGCGTCATCAGCGCGCTGCTGGGCGTGGCGAAGAAACTGGGCGCCCAGCCCCTGGCTGCGCCAAGCCTCATCCAGGGCCAGGCTGGATATGTACAAGGTGTCAGGTATTTCCATGTCGGAATAAGGCGCAAGGACCGGGTCAGTCTCGACCGGCCTGTCAGGGGTCTCGCGCAAGGCATAGCTGTGCATCATGCCGATGACCCGGTCTTCGAAAGTGGCCATCAGGCAGTTCTTGTAAGAAAAGTCGCCCTGCTCCCTGGCATAGCGAGACGCACCGACACTCAGCAATGCTTCTCCAGGTGCGGCAAGCTTGCTCCATATGTAATCGGCCATGCCTTCCGATGTCAGTTGAAAGAAGCGCGCTATATCGTGCGCGTCCGAGGCTTGAGCGGGTCTGAAGTCGACAGGCATGTACGGTGCTCCCATGGGATCGGGTGATTGGTTTTCAAGGATTGCGCCTTTGACAGGGTGGCAGCGTAGGCGGGTTGAACGGCGCCCATCATGCTCTGGGCGAACACCGTCAGCACGGCGTGCGACGTTGCCCCATGCTCAAAGGCACGTGGCTGTCCAATGGCTAAGGACTGGGGAAGCGATCGTGCAGTTGCCGGAGGTAGTGGCTAGCTCAGCACAATCGGGAATAAACCCACGTCATTTACAAGTTTGCACCACCCATCCTTGGTCGAACCCGCTCCTGCGGCGATCGCATTCAGATCGGAGCCAGCAGCTCGCTTCGTTGCTTATGGCAGACGCTCAAGCCCGCACTGATACCTGGCACCTGCAAGGCTTGCTTCAAACGCCTCGAGCCCTGCGTATATCTGTTGCAGCCCAGTGATTTGCCCCAGCACTTCGCGTTTCTTGTCGGCAATGGCCTTGCCCGCCAACTCCCACGGCAAATCAGCACCCTGATGCGTCAGCAGAATCGTTTGCAGTTCTTTCAGTTTGAAACCCAACTGCTGCGCGCATTTGATGAATGTCAGCAGCTCGACACTCTGCTGAGTGTAAACGCGGTACTGCCCCTGGCGCTCGGGCGGCGGCAGCAGGCCGATCGCTTCATAGTGGCGGATGGTCTTGACCGTGGTGCCCGACAGTTGGGCGGCTTTGCCGATATACATGAATGTCCTTTTCATAAGGGAGCGGGACATCATTGCATGGCGCCAGCGGTTCGGGAACCACATAGCAGCAGGTCAGCTGGCGATGCTTCGTGCCAGTTCGAGCCAGGTTCCACGCCGCCGCGCGCTGGAGCCGAGCAGCGGCCCGAACATCAGGGTACGCAGCGTTCTGATACCGCAGAACTGCAACGTGGTCTTGCGCACTTGGTGAAGGCCAGGCATGCGATACACCCAGCGGTAGTACCACGGCGGTGTATCCATCGTCACCAGCAGATGCGCTGTTCGCCCCTTGAGCAATTGTTCGGGGAAGGCCTTGCCCGCCCTGTACTGAAAGGCGAAACCGGGCAGGAACACGCGGTCGAAAAAGCCTTTCATCAATGCAGGGATGCCGCCCCACCAAATGGGGTAGATAAAGGCCAGGTGCTCGGCCCAGGTGATGTCGGCCTGGGCCCTGAGCAGGTCGGGTTCCAGTGGCTGCGCTTGCCGGTAGCCGCTGCGCAGCACCGGGTCGAAGCTCAAGGCATCAAGCCGTAACACCCTTACATCATGGCCGGCACTTCTGGCCGCCTCGGCATAACTCTCGCTCAGCGCTGCGCAGAAACTCTCGCTTGACGGGTGCCCCAGCACCACTAGTACTCGTTTGCTCATCATCACTTCATCCTGAACATGAAGCGTGCAGGGTAAAGCCTGACCCTAACGGGAGAGTCAACTGCTCAGCCTGCTTTGCGGCCGTTGCAGTGCGTGACATCCAGCGGCCAGGGCTAGAAATTCGTACCCGTGACGGACTCTCTTGCCTTGGGGCTTGCGTGGATTCGGATGTGTTCGCCTTGGGGTATGTAGCGCCTATGAGATCGGGGCCGCGCGGGCGCGCTCGATCTCATGGGCAATGAGGTTGTCTCGGGTCGAACTTCATCCATGACACGCTAATGATAAAAATCGATGTCTTGGGATTCAGTGCATTAGTTAGAAACTGATGCTCTAGGCATGCCTTGCAGTGTGCTTATAAGGGCAGCGAGTAAGTTCAATGAGGCTCCCGCGCAAAGGGCAAATTGAGGCGCAGAGTCGGCGGGAAGCAGGTTAAAGAGCAATGTCATGATGACAGCACCAGCCGTTTGCCCGAGTAGGCGAGCGGTACCCTGCATGCCCCCAGCCGCACCACTCCGACTCTTTGGCGCCGCGAGGAACATGTTGCGGTTGTTGGCCACGTTGAAGAGGCTGAACCCGACACCGCAGAGCATGGTCAGCGGCACAAGGATGATTAGATTTTCCCGCAGAGGCCAAAGTGCAGCCCCTGTTAATCCTGTGGCAAGACAAACTCCACCCACGGAGCAGAGCCAGGCAGTCGAACATCGGTTTGCTAGGCGGCTCGCTAGCGGAGCGAACAGGGCGACTGTTAAAGGCCAGGGAATCATATAGAGGCCTGTCTCCAGCACCCCTTGTCCGAGGCCATGCTGCAGGTAGAAGGGCAGCGCTACCAAGCCTGCAGTTAGCCCGGCAAAGGAAAGCACGGATGCAATAACCGAAATACGGAATGAATTGGAACTGAGTAGATCTAGCGGAATCAGTGGTGCTTCCTTCTGCCGTTCACGTTTTACCAATAGCGCCAGTTGGATAGCAGAAATAGTCAGTAATGCTGCAGCCAGCACAGGGTGTTCCGTGATGACGCCAGCGGCTATGACCAGTGACGCAAATGTTCCGGCATCCAATGCCATGCTCAACAGATCGGCTTTACGCGCGGTACCGTCCACTACCGGTAGTGCGCCAGCCGCTAGCATTACCCAGAGCCCGAAAGGGAGCAGAACAGCAAACAGCCATGGCCAGGCGACCACGACGAGAATCGCAGCTCCCAAGGCGGGCCCTGCTGCTGATGACAGAGCAACAACAAGTGCATTCCAGCCTATCGCCGCGCCTAACTGATGGCTCGGTACAACTTGGCGCAACAGTGCAATGGCGAGAGCCATAATTGCCGCACCTCCCAGCCCCTGGAGCAACCGCGCAGCAATCAGCCAGGAGAGCGTCGGGGCCACAGCGCACATCAGCGTACCAGCCAGAAAAATCGCAATGCCCCAGCGAAATACCTTGCGGTAACCAAGACTTTCTCCCAGTGCCGCACAGGGCAGCAACGTGGTCAAAAGGGCCGCCTGGTTAGTGGTGATGATCCAGATTGATAACGCTGGAGGCACTTGCAGCGATTGGGCAATCGTTGGCAGAGCCGTATTAGTTATTGCGGTGTTGAGTACCACGAGTGCCAGAGCTGCCAGCACTGAGGCGATGGCAGCGAGGTGCCGCGGTGCGGGTAGCAGTAGGCGCGCATCCAAAGCATGCTCCGTTGCGGCAGCATGCTCAGGTTGTGGGGCGCGGACGCCGGTTTCGGGAGCAGGATCGCGTTTCATGACTTCAGCCATCCGGGGGTACACTGGATAGCCGGGACCCAGTCACCATCCTGCTTGACGTACCTTGTTAGCTTGCCGGCCTCTTGGTCTTCCTTCTTCAAGTCTCGCTCGGTGAAGCGAAAGAGCAACGCGGGTCCGCTGATGCACTGCGTATCGTGGATATCGCCAGGCAAGAAGACCAGAGTTTGACCGGCGCTCACCGTTGTGGATCCGCGCTTCACCAGTTTCACCTTGCCATCCGAGTCCTGAACCTTGGCATAGGTGCCCATTTCTATTTCACCCTGCTGCACTGCGTAAATGACCCAGCTCCGACCGTGATCATGAGGCGGCCGGTAGAGCCCTTCAGGCTCGGTATGTGCCAGCAGTACAAATCCGTTGTCCGGATCTCGGTGCATCTCTTGTTGAGCCGGTGCTTGCTGGTGCAGTTCAGCCAGCCAGGGCTCGGTGGCAGGTGTCTTCAGGAGTTCATCCAACTGCTGCTGGCAGCCGGCGACCACTGCAGAACTTAGCGGTGCCCAGATTGATTGGACACGCTCGACAAATCTGTTCAACGAGCTCATAGATTCTCTCCTCATTCAGTTCGGTACGGTTGTGCCGATGGAGAGAACTGTATTCAGCGTATACGTATGGCGGAAGGCGCAATAATTGCACTTTATAGTTGCGCCGGACGCTATATGTCAGCGGATTGGGCTAAGATGAGGCTATGTCAAATCCAGACCTCAATCTGCTCATTACCCTCGACGCAGTTCTTGCTGAAGGCAGTGTCACGCGTGCAGCCAAACGCCTACGCCTCAGCCCCTCAGCCATGAGCCGGGCACTTGCGCGGCTTAGAGAAACCACTGGAGATCCGCTTTTAGTCAGGGCGGGACGAGGGCTCGTGCCAACTCCCAGGGCGATCGAGCTGCGTGAGCATGTCGCTCAGCTTGTGCGTGATGCACAGGAAGCTTTGCGGCCAGCGGAGCTCCTTGACCTCGAAACACTGGAGCGGACCTTCGCAGTCAGGACCAGTGAGGGGTTTGCTGAGAATTTTGGTCCGGCCCTTATCGCACATGTTGCGCAAAAGGCACCAGGAGTAAGACTGTTCTTTATGCAGAAGCCGGACAAAGACAGTAAACCATTACGCGATGGAATCGTGGATCTAGAAACCGGCGTCATAGATCTGGCCTCTGCCCCCGAGCTCAGAGGCCAGGCTTTGTTCAGGGACAATTACATTGGCGTGGTACGCGCCACGCATCCACTGAGCCGCGGCACAATCACTTCGGAAAAGTATGCGGCTGGCATGCATATCTCCGTATCACGAGAAGGGTTGGAAAAAGGTCCCTTGGATGACGCGCTGCTGTTGCTCGGGCTGCAACGAAGAGTAGTAACGATAGTCGGTGGCTTTTCGACCGCGTTAGGATTGGCTCGGGGCTCAGACCTCATCGCAACCGTGCCAGAGCGCCATACCGCGAGTTTGCGCGACGGTATGTATAGCTTCCCGCTTCCATTCCATATGCCGGAGTTCACCGTTTCATTGCTTTGGCATCCACGATTCAGTGCAGATCCCGCTCATCGATGGCTTAGAGATTTGATCCTGCACGTTTGCAAGAAAGGTGAATAGGTTCGGTGCTCTGTGAACCTCTACATATTTACTGATGTTTGCTCAACTTGCCGGTAATCAGTCCGCTTTTGGCCGATTGCTGTCCTCCACGAAGGGCAGCTATGGGTCGGAAGCTGCTGGTCACGAATGACCGCTATCGACCCATAGCGGACTGTCCTGTCTCGGGGCTTGCGTGGTGCCTGATGTGCTTGCCTGAAGATCTTCATTGCCTATGAGATCGAGCGCCGCCCGCGCGGCGCATCGCGGATAAATCCGCTCCTACATTTGTTGCAACGTGGCCATGCCTGTGAGGCCACGGTTGTCAGCCTTGTTGGTATGACGGGATTTCTGGGTGGGCATTGATGCCGCCTCGCATGCCTTGGGATATGCACCAAGGCAGGCAACCATGGCGTAACAGGTTCGGCACGTTGCAACAAATGTAGGAGCGGATTTATCCGCGATGCGCCGCGCGGGCGGCGCTCGATCTCATAGGCAACGAAGATCTTCAGGCAAGCACATCAGGCACCACGCAAGCCCCGAGGCAGGACAGTCCGCTTCGGGTCGAAAGCAGTCACTCACCCTACCGCTCTCGCCCCTGAAACACTTCGCCCTTGGCCACGTCGATTCAGATCCAGACGTCATTCACCGCCGTTCGCTCCTCTCCTTCATGACCGGTATTCAACACACCGCGCGGTTCGATCATCATCAGTTTCGCTTCCGCCAGCGCCGCTGTCCTGTGCTTGACGCCGCGCGGCACCACATACAGTTCGCCGGCATTCACATGAACGCAGCCATGCGGGAGATCGATGCGCAAGACGCCTTCGAGTACCAGGAACGCCTCATCGGTTTCCGGGTGCGAGTGCCAGATGAACTCACCTTCGATGCGCACCACCTTGAACTGGTAGTCGTTCATTTCCGCGACCACCCGTGGGCTCCATTGTTGTTCGATCAACCCGGCCTTGTAGGCCAGGTTGACAGGTTGTGACACGCGTTGTTGATGGGCTTCGGACATGACAGATCCTCTCTGGTTGGAACGCTCAGGCTAGCGAACCCAAAGCGCGCTGCTCTTGTACGATCCTGCAACTCAGCGGGCAGGCCGCAAGCGCTCCAGCCAACGCAGCGGCGGTACGCCGTAGGTGCGGGTGAAGTGCCGGGTCATGTGGCTCTGATCGTGAAAACCGGCAGCGAGGGCGGCGTCGACCAGGGTAAAGCCATCCACGATCAGCCTGCGAAAACAGTCCAGACGGCGTAGCGTGACAAAACGGTAAGGGCTGGTGCCGTAAAGGGCACGGAAATCTCGTGACAAGCTCCACCGCTCACGCCCGCTGGCCTGTTCGAGCATCTCCAGCGTGATGCCCAGGTGCAGGTGCTCCATGATGAACGCCCTGGCCCGCTCGGCCGCGCGGTAGTCCAGACGTTTGCGACCGCGTGGCTTGCCGCCGACCGCACGCAGCGCCATTGCCAGGTCGTACAGGGCGTCCTGCGCTTCCAGTGTTTCCAGAGGATGATCCAACGCCTGCACGAAGGCCTCGCTGGCGCTGTACAGGCGCGGGTCACAGGACAATCCGCCAGCGATGAAAGGCAACGGCTCGCCGCCCAGCACGTTCTGGATCAGCCCAGGGTCGATGTAGGCCATGCGGTAGCGAAAGCCCATGTCGGTGCCCGCCATGCCGTCATGTACTTCGTCAGGGTGCAACACGAGCGTGTTGCCAGGCACACCGTGGCGCAGCGCCCCTTTGTAGTGAAAGCTCTGCACACCGGCCAGGGTACGGCCGATCGAGTAGGTATCGTGACGATGCGGGTCGTAGCCATGGCCGCCGAACCACGCTTCGATGCGCTCCACGCCGCCTGGCATGGCGCTGCGGATGACCCAATCGGAGGGGGCCGACCGGTCTGCTTGTGCTTTCATCAATATGCCTGCCGCTACGCTGCCATCCAGTGGCTGTACGCCATCCTATTGCAGAAAGCGGCAGGCACCCAGTCGATTTTCTGACCGATGGCCACCATCGGGATTGGCAAGCACCAACTCGGGTCAAAACCTGCAGCCATGCGCAGAATGCGCCTTTTTGATGCATGCCCACCGGTAGCCCTGCATACAGTCCTGTCACGAGCACTCGCTGCGCAACAGTATCCAGTAAAGAAAAACCAACCATTCCAAAGACTTGCCGCTCCCTCACCACAACTCCCGCGCTACGCCGGGCTTTCGGCACCTTCATTGCAAAGGCTTCTTGCAGGCAAGACACACTTGCCTGACCGAATCAGAGGCTCACGACAGAAACAGGACCCACCTACCCCAGCAAGGCCGCACCCAGAAATGTGTAGATGAACCGCAATGAAGCTGCCGGCAACGGTGGCAAGGAGTGGGTATGTCCCGGGCATTTTTCAATGAAATGTACGAAACGAACGGCAGTTGCCGCCCGCATTACCAGGAGTTCGCCCGCTGGTTGGCCAACACCCCGATGGAGTTGCTGGAACAGCGCCGACGCGAAGCCGACCTGCTGTTCCACCGCGCTGGTATCACCTTCACCTTGTACGGTGACGAACAGGACACCGAGCGCCTGATCCCCTTCGACATCATCCCGCGCAGCATTCGCGCCAGCGAATGGCGCATGGTCGAGCGCGGCTGTATCCAGCGCGTGCAGGCCCTGAACCTGTTCCTGGAGGATATCTACCACGACCAGCGCATCCTCAAGGCCGGCATCATCCCGCCCGAGCAAGTGCTGGCCAACGAGGGCTACCAGATCGCCATGCAGGGCCTGGGGCTGCACCGTGGCCTGTATGCCCATATCGCCGGCGTCGACCTGGTCCGCGATGGCGATGGCAGCTACTTCGTGCTGGAAGACAACCTGCGCACCCCCAGCGGGGTCAGCTACATGCTCGAAGACCGCAAGATGATGATGCGGCTGTTCCCCGAGCTGTTCGCCGCCCAGCGTATCGCCCCGATCGACCACTACCCCAACCTGCTGCTGGACACGCTCAAGAGCGCCAGCCCGCTGGACAACCCGACCGCCGTGCTGCTCACCCCCGGGCGCTTCAACAGCGCCTATTTCGAGCATGCCTTCCTGGCCCGGGAAATGGGCATCGAGCTGGTCGAGGGCGCCGACCTGTTCATCCGCGACGAACATGTCTACATGCGTACCACCGCCGGCCCACAGCAGGTCGACGTGATCTACCGGCGCCTGGACGACGATTACCTCGACCCACTGTCGTTCAACCCTGACTCGATGCTGGGCGTGCCGGGGCTGATCTCGGTGTACCGCGCCGGTAACGTGGTGCTGGCCAACGCCGTGGGCACCGGGGTCGCCGACGACAAGTCGATCTACCCCTATGTCGACGACATGATCCGCTTCTACCTGAGCGAAGAGCCGATACTGAACAACGTCCCCACCTGGCAATGCCGCAGGCCGGCCGACCTGTCGCATGTCCTGGCCCACCTGCCCGAGCTGGTGGTCAAGGAAACCCAGGGCTCCGGTGGCTACGGCATGCTGGTAGGGCCGGCATCGACCCGTGCCCAGATCGACGAGTTCCGCGCCCGCATCAAGGCCCGCCCGCATGCCTACATCGCGCAACCCACCCTGTGCCTGTCCACCTGCCCGACCTTCGTCGACAGCGGCATCGCGCCGCGCCATATCGACCTGCGCCCGTTCGTGCTGTCCGGCAGTGAAACCCGCCTGGTGCCAGGCGGCCTGACCCGTGTGGCCTTGCAGGAAGGCTCGCTGGTGGTCAACTCGTCGCAAGGCGGCGGTACCAAGGACACCTGGGTGGTGGAGGACTGAACCATGCTTTCGAGAACCGCTTCCGACCTGTACTGGATGTCACGCTACCTGGAGCGCGCGGAAAACCTGGCGCGCATGCTCGAGGTCAGTTACTCGCTGTCACTGATGCCCCAGGCCGGGCGCAGTGACGGCCATGCCGAGCTGGCCATGTCGCTGCTGGCATCGGGGACGCTGGACGACTACCGCCGCCGCCACGGCGAGCTCGACAGCGAGCGCATGCTGCACTTCTTCGCCCTCGACGCAACCAACCCCAGCAGCATCTATTGCTGCCTGCAGGCGGCCAGGACCAACGCCCACGCGGTGCGTGGCCGCATCACCGCCGACATGTGGGAGAACATCAACGCGACCTGGATCGAGATGCGCAATATTGCCGGCAATGGCCTCGGCCGTTATGGCATCAGCCAGTTCTGCGAATGGGTCAAGGAACGCTCGCACCTGTTCCGCGGGGCAACGTCGGGCACCATCATGCGCAACGATGCCTACAGCTTCATCCGCCTGGGCACCTTCCTGGAGCGGGCAGACAACACCCTGCGCCTGCTCGATGCCCGCTACGAAATGTTTGGCGAGGCGTCCGAAGAGGTCAGCGACGACTCTGCCCGCGGTTATTACCAGTGGAGTGCCTTGCTGCGCGCGCTGACCTCCTACGAAGCCTTCAACGAGTTGTACCGGGCCGCGCCCAGTGCCCGGCCGGTGTCCGAGTTGCTGTTGCTGCGGGTGGACGTGCCCCGCTCGTTGCACGCCTGCATCGAGGAGCTGGACCAGATCCTTGCCAGTCTGCCAGGCAGCAGCCGCCGCGCCGCCCAGCGCATGGCCGCCGAGCTCAATGCGCGCCTGCGCTACACCGCCATCGACGAAATCCTCGAAGCCGGCTTGCACCCATGGCTGAGCGACTTCATCGGGCGCATCAATCAATTGGGCCAGGCGGTCCACCACTCCTACCTGGAGGTCGTATGAAACTGTCCATTCGCCACGACACCACCTACAGCTATGCCAGCGACGTGTGCAACAGCATTCAGTTCCTGCGTCTGACGCCGCGCAGCAGCGAGCGCCAGCGCATCGACGCATGGCAACTGGACCTGCCCTGCGAAGTCAAAGGCCAGATCGACCCGTATGGCAACATCCTGCACGTGTTGACCCTCGACAAGCCCCACGGCCACCTGGCCCTGACGGCGAGCGGCCAGGTGGAGATCGACCCGGAATGCGAGCAGGAGGCCGGCGACCAGTCGCCATTGCCGTTCCTGCGCGGCAGCCACCTGACCCAGGCCGATGACACGCTCAAGGCCTTCGCCAACCGCCACTGCGGCGAACACCGCGACCGCGCGGCGCTGACCGGGTTGATGCAAGGGCTGGCCGAGCACATGCCCTACAGCCCGGGCGCGACGTCGGTGGGTACCACCGCCATCGAAGCGTTCAGCGGTGCTGCCGGGGTCTGCCAGGACCACACCCACGCCTTCCTCGCCTGCGCACGCAGCCTGGGGATACCGGCACGCTACGTTTCCGGTTACCTGTGCACCGAAGACGAGCAGCACCTGGCCAGCCATGCCTGGGCCGAAGCCTGGGTCGACGGCGCCTGGTACAGCTTCGACATCACCAACCGCCTGACCCGGCCAGAGCGACACCTGAAGCTGGCAGTGGGCCTGGACTACCTCGACGCCTGCCCGGTCAGGGGCGTGCGCCGTGGCGGCGGTGCCGAATCGCTGCAGGCCAGCGTCCATGTGCACCGCCAGTGACAGGCGCTGCCCCATCATGAAAACAACAAGGGAAACAGCATGACCTACTGTGTCGCCATGCACCTGGCGGACGGGCTCGTCTTCATCAGCGATTCACGCACCAATGCAGGCATCGATCAGATCGCCAGCTTTGCCAAGCTGTTCGTGTTCGGCGTAGCGGGCGAGCGCCTGATCGTCCTGCAGACCGCTGGCAACCTGGCAACCTCGCAGTCGGTGGTGAACCTGCTGCGGCAGCGCACCCGCGGGCCCGGCCCCCACTTGCTGAACGTGGCCACGCTGTACGATGCAACGGTACTGGTAGCCGACACCCTGCGCGAAGTGGTCAGCCGGGACCGCAGCAAGTTGTCGGCCGGGATCGACCTGAGCAGTTCGTTCATCGTCGGAGGGCAGATTGCCGGCGATCCGATGGCCATCTACAACGTCTACGCGCAGGGCAATTTCTTCCAGGCCACGCCGGACACACCGTTCCTGCAACTGGGCGAAAGCAAGTACGGCCGACCGATTCTGGACCGCAACCTGGGTTTCCACACACCGCTCGATGAAGCCTTGCGCTGCGGCCTGATCTCGTTCGACTCGACCATTCGCAGCAACCTCTCGGTGGGCATGCCGCTGGACCTGCTGGTGTACCACAAGGACAGCCTGGAAGCGCCGGAACGGCAACGCATCACCAGCGACGATGCCTATTACCAGCAGATCCGCAGGCAGTGGAGCGACGGCTTGAAACGGTTGTTGGCCGAGCTGCCCGCGCCGCCCTATGGCTGAATCGATACGGTGCTGATTTCCAGGCTGGCGCTGTATCTCTGCAGGAGCGGTTACCCGCGACGCGGGCGACGCGATGGATGGCACCGGCTGTCCCGGTGATCGCGGATAAATCCGCTCCTGCAGGTACGGTGTCAACTGTAGGAGCGGATTTATCCGCGAAGCAGGCGACGCGGTGGATGATAGCCCTGGCCTTCCGGTGTTCGCGGCATGCCCGCTCAGGGCCTATGCCAAGGGAATGGTCAGGCGGTCGATCACCGCCCGGGTTTCCGGGCGCACTCCGCGCCACCAGGCAAAGGCTTCCGCCGCTTGCTCCACCAGCATGCCGACACCGTCGGCCAGGCGCGCCACACCTTGCCCCTGGGCCATGCGCAGGAACGGCGTCAGGCCTTTGCCATACGCCAGTTCGTAGGCCAGCCGTGTCTGGCCCAGCACATCGTCCGGCAGCGGTGGCAGCTCACCGCTGAGGCTAGCGGAGGTGGCGTTGACCACGATGTCGAACGCCTGCCCCTGCAGTTCCTCATAGCGGCTTATGCGCAGGCGCGGGTGGTCCAGTTCGTTGCGCAAGGTCAGTGCCTTGGCCATGTCGCGGTTGGCCAGCACCAGCTCGCGCGGCCCGGCCTGCAGGAACGGCAGCAACGCCCCGCGCACCGCGCCACCGGCGCCGAGCAGCAGCACCCGGCGATTGGCCAACGGCTCACCGAGGTTGTCTTCGATATCGCGCAGCAAGCCAATGCCATCGAAGTTTTCGGCGAAGATCCGGTCATCCTCGAACTTCAACGCATTGGCCGCCCGCGCCAGCTGTGCGCGTTCGCTGCGCTGGTCGGCCAGCTCGAACGCGCGCAGCTTGAACGGCGCGGTGATGTTCATGCCCAAGCCGCCCTCATTGCGGAACTGCAGCACCTGAGCCTCGAATCCTGCGAGTTCGCCCTCGATGGCACCGTACGCCAGGGATTGCCTGGTGGCCTGGGCGAACAGACCATGAATCAAAGGGGACTTGGTGTGGTTGATCGGCCGGCCGATCACTGCATAGCGGTCGTTCATGGTGTATCTCCGTGGGTGAACAGCACACCGTCTGCCTGCATGGCGGTGATTTCTTCAGGGCTGAAACCAAGCCCGGCGGCCACTTCGGCATTGTGCTGGCCCAGGTCCGGGGCCACCTGGCGGATGGTGGTATCGCAGTCGGAAAAGCGGAACGGCAGGTTCGGCAGGCGCAAGGTGCCGTAGCGCGGGTGCTGCTGCTCCAGCACCATGCCACGCGCCTGGATCTGCGGGTCGGCCACCACCTCGTCGATGCGCTGCACCTTGGCGCTGGGAATATCGACCGCATCGAGCAGTTGCAGCACATCTGCGACCCGACGTGCGCCAACCCAGTCACGGACCACGGCGAGGATCGCCTGGCGATGCGCATTGCGCCCGTTCAGGCTGTGGTAGCGGCTATCGTTGCCGAACCCGGGTGGGCCACCGTTGGCTTCGAGCATCGCGGCAAAACGTTTCCAGGCATCGTCGACCTGGGCGGCGATCACCAGGTCGCCATCGGCGGCGCGGAACACGCCGTACAGGGTCGAGGTCGGCATGTCGTGGCCGGTCTGTTCGGGCAGGACAGTGCCGTCGGACAAGGTGTAGCACTGCACCGCGTACTCATGCATCGACACCAGCGTGTCGTACAGGGCCATGTCGATGTGCTGGCCGCGGCCACTGTTGACCCGGCCCAGCAGCGCCGCATTGATCGCCGCCACGGCATGGATGCCGGTGTACATGTCGCCCAGGGAAATGCGCAGCAACGGCGGCGCTTCGCCCGGCACGCCGACCATCTGCATGATCCCGCTCTTGGCCTCGGCGATCAGCCCGAAGCCGGCGCGGTGGGCATCCGGCCCGGTGTGGCCGTAGGCGGAGATCGAGCAGTACACCAGGCGCGGGTTGCGCGCCGCCAGCTCGGCATAGCCCAGGCCCAGTTTGTCCAGGGCACCGGGGCGGTAGTTTTCGATGAACACGTCGGCCGAGTCGGTCAGGCGCTGCATGAACGCCTTGCCGCGGGGGTCCTTCATGTTCACGCTGACGCCTTGCTTGCCCATGTTCAGCTGCAGGAAGTAGCCGCTCTGCTGATCGTCCAGGGTGAACGCGTGCTGGCGGCCGGCATCGCCGCTGCCGGGCCGTTCGACCTTGATCACCTCGGCTCCCAGCGCTGCCAGGCAGCGGCCCACGTAGGGCCCGGCGAGGAAGTGGCTGTAGTCGATGACGCGGATACCCGCCAATGGCAGTGCCTGGCTCATGCCTGCGCCCTCCGCGGTACCATCAGCCGGTGCTCGCCACGCTGCACGACCTCGCCGTGCTGGTTGATCAGTTCCGATGGCAAGACCACGATGCCCCAGCCCAGGCGGCTGTTGCTCGGGCGCATCGCCCCCACGCGCATGCGCACGTGCAGCACATCGTCGACCTTGATCGGCAGCACGAAGTCCCAGGTCCAGCCCAGCGACATGCCCGGCACGAAGCGGTACTCGCACTGGGTCTTCAGGCCGTCGGCGATCGACAAGCCGAACAGGCCATGGGCAACCAGGCAGCCGAAATGGCTTGCATTGGCATACGCCTCGTCGACATGCACCGGGGTGTGGTCACCGGTGAGGTCGGCGTAGGCCAGGATGCGTTCGCGGGTCACGGTGTAGCTGGGGCTGATGCATTCATCGCCTTCGCGGGCATCGTCCCAGTATTTTTCCACCACGCTCATGCCTGCACCTCCGCACGCGGGTCGATGGCCAGTGCCTGGGCGACGCACTGCGCCGGCCTTGCCTGGATGAATTCGACGGCCAGGCCGTCGGGCAGGCGCAGCCAGTTGCGGCCCTGGGGCATTTCGCTGACGCCGAAACGCTGGGCGGCAGCCAATGCGGCCTCAAGGTCTTCGCACATGATGCCCAGGTGCGCCAGGCGCCCTTCCGGGCCGGTGAAGTCCGGCTGGTGGATGAACTGCAGGCCACCGAGGGTCCAATACTGCGCAGGCTGCTCGACGTCGCCCTGGACCTCGCGCATGCTCATGCCGCACACCTCGCTGAAAAAGCGGATGTGCCAGTGGATGTCGCGCACCCAGAACGCAACGTGTTCAAGGTAGGCTTTCGGCTGGCTCATGGATGACTCCCCTTCTGCTGATCGGCCATGGCGCGCTCGATACCCTTGATACAGGCCACCAGGGTCGCGTTGACCGGTGTAGCCACGCCATGGCGCTGGCCCCAGCGCACAACGGAGCCGTTGATGAAATCGATTTCGCTGACCGAGCCCTTTTCCAGGCTCTGCAACATCGAAGTGCGGAAGCTCGCCGGCAGGCCCTCGGCGGCCAGCCGCCACGCGGCGTCCGGGTCGGCAAGGCTCAGGCGGATACCGGCACGTTCGGCGACGGTGATGGCTTCGGCCACCGCTGCCTTGGCGGTGCTTTCCAGCAGCGGCTCGCTGTACAGCTGACCATAGCTGAGCCGGGTAATGCCGCTGAGTGCGCCAGTGGCGACGTTGACCAGCAGCTTGTCCCACATGGTGCCGAGAATGTTGTCGCTGACCGTGGTGGCGAGCCCGGCGCCGTTGAACACCTCGGCGATGGCCTGCACACGTGGGGTGCGTTTGCCGTCGAGTTCACCGATGAAGGTCTGCTTGCCGGCCACACCGGCCCGGATCGAACCTGGGGCCAGCAGCACGCCGCCGACGTAGGTCTTGCCGGCCAGTACCCGCTCCGGGCCTACGGCCTCGGCCAGCAGGTCTTCGTGGCCAAGACCGTTCTGCAGCGACAGCACCAGCGTCTGCGGCCCGATCAGCGCGGCAGCACCGGCGATCGCCTCGCGGGTGTGGAACGACTTGACCAGCACCACCACCAGGTCGGCCACACCGACGTCTTCGGCGGCGCAGGCGGCATTCACCTGTACCTGCCGCACGCCGCGCTCGTCCTGCACTTGCAACCCGTGCCGCTGCATCGCCTCGACATGCGCGCGGCCACGGTTCAACAGCCAGGTTTCATGCCCCGCCTCGCTCAAGGCTGCACCAATGGCGCAACCCAGGGCGCCGGCACCCAGAATGCAGATTTTCACGTCGCAGACCTCCTGTGGTTTGCGACTACCTTATGCAGCAGGGCTTATTTGCGCTATACAATAGCGTCAATACACGTATTGAGATTTGCAATGACGACCGCACTCGACACCTTGCCCGATCCCAAACTGCTGCAGCTGTTCGATGTGCTGTACCAGTGCCACAGCGTGACCCGGACGGCAGAGCAACTGGGCCAGAGTCAACCGACCGTGAGCATCTGGCTGGGCCGCTTGCGCGAAGAACTGAACGACCCGCTGTTCGTGCGCACCCCGGGCGGCATGGCCCCTACCCCGCGGGCTGACCAGCTGATCGGGCCCTGCCGCGAAGTGCTGGAATCGCTGCGGCGCCTGACCACCTGGGCACCGCAATTCGATCCGGCCACGACGCAGCGGCGCTTTCGCCTGTGCGTCAGCGATGCGAGCCACATCACCTTGCTGCCCAGCATCCTCAACCACCTGCGCAGCCATGCGCCCGGCATTCGCCTGGAAGCGGCACGCATCGATGGCAATACCGAAAGCGCCCTGGAATCGGGCGAAGCGGACCTGGCCATCGGCTTCGTGCCTTGGCTCGGCGCGGGCATGTACCAGCAGGTGTTGTTCGAACAGGACTGGGTCTGCCTGAGCAACCCGCACCACCCGCGCCTGGGCCAAGGCATCAGCGTGGCGCAGTACCAGGCCGAAGGGCATGTGCAGGTCAGTGCCGGGACCGGGCAGAAGTTGCTCGAGGCCGGCCTGGCGCGGGCCGGCATCGAACGCAGGATCATGTTGGAGCTGCCGGGCTTTCTCGGCCTGGGCATGATTGTCGGGTCGACCGACCTGGTGGCCACGCTGCCACGGCACATCGGCCAGACGCTGGCCGCCATGCATGGTTTGCAGGTGCACGATTGCCCGTTTGCGGTAGAAGGTTTCACCGTCAAGCAGCATTGGCACGCACGGTACCAGCAGGACAGCGGCAATCGCTGGATGAGGGAGGTGATCCGGGCGTTGTTCCAGAGCGCAGGCAGTCAGCAGCGCTGACCCTGCTTCCGTCCGTGGAGGCAGGGCATGATGGATCAGGCAGCAGGCTTGAGCACCACCTTGGTCCAGCCATCATCCCGCGCATCGAAATGCTTGTAGGCATCGGGGCCTTCGGCAAGCGTCAGGCGATGGGAGATGATCTGCGAAGGCTTGGCACGCCCATGATGGATGAGCGCTGCAAGGCGCCGGTTATAGGCCTTGACGTTCGCCTGGCCGGTGCGGATATGTTGGCCCTTGAACCAGAACGCGCCGAAATCGAAGGCCATCTTGCCCTCTTTTGCCAGGTCGTTCTTCGCCCCCGGGTCTTCTGGCACGAACACCCCCACTACGCCTATACCACCGGTAGCCTTGGTCGAGGCAACCAGGTTGTTCAT
The DNA here is from genome assembly GCF_014269185.2 of Pseudomonas oryzicola. Classification (NCBI taxonomy): domain Bacteria; kingdom Pseudomonadati; phylum Pseudomonadota; class Gammaproteobacteria; order Pseudomonadales; family Pseudomonadaceae; genus Pseudomonas; species Pseudomonas oryzicola. The sequence goes on along the minus strand of NZ_JABWRZ020000001.1, from coordinate 2,417,082 downwards.
GGTCAGGTAATTGACTTCATGGCCATGCCTGTTGCAGCACTGATAGCCCACGCATTCGCAGCCCCGGTCGGTGCCTTTGCCGTGGGTCAGGTTCATGATTTCTTCCACGGCCTTGTGCTCGACGGCGTTGATCGGCGTTGCCCCAAGCCGCGCGGCAAGCTGCAGCCGATCTGGCTGGTTGTCTACCACGAACACCTGCGAGGCGCCCTTGATGATTGCCGAGTAGGCCGCCATCAGCCCCACTGGGCCGGCGCCATAGATCGCAATACTTTCGCCCGGCTGCAGACCGGCCAGCTCCGTTGCGTGCCAGCCAGTGGGGAAGATATCCGCGAGCATGACGTAGTCGTCTTCGCGCTCCTGGGCGTCCTCCGGCAGCACCAGGCAGTTGAAATCAGCGTAAGGCACACGCAACAACTCTGCCTGGCCACCTTGATAGGGGCCCATGTCGGCGAAGCCGTAGGCAGCGCCGGCGGCCCCCGGGTTGGCCGTGAGGCAGAATCCGGTCAGGCCTTTTTCGCAGTTCTCGCAGAACCCGCAGCCGATATTGAAGGGCAGGCAGACACGGTCACCGACCTTGACCCGGTCGACCCCGGCGCCCACCTCGATCACTTCGCCAAGGTTCTCATGGCCGAACACACGCCCGGCTTCGAACGAGGTACGGCCCTCATACATGTGCAGGTCGGAGCCGCAGATATTGCTGGTGGTGATGCGTACCAGCACGTCAGTGGGCTTTTCGATTCTTGCGTCCGGTACATCCTTGACGGCGACGTCACGCGGGCCGTTATAGACGATAGCTTTCATACTGAACTCCCGAATGTCAGGGGCACGAAAGGCACCCTACCTTGTTGGGGTAATGGCTTTGCCCTCAGTGTTCAGCCTGTGTGTGACCAGCCGGATCAGTGGCGCTAATCACCAGCGCGCCAGCGGTGGCTCTCAGCCCGTGAACAAATACTTGCCGTTGACTTTCCAGGGCCCGACGAAGGCGAAATCCGGGAAGATCTTGCCCCGGACGTACCAGACAAAAGCCAGCAGAACGATATTGATGGCCATCACGACAGTGGTGGTTGCCGGGTCGGAGCGTGGCCGAAAAGGGCTCCTGGACAGGTGATGCTCAGGGATTGGATCCATGCGTATTCTGTCGGGTTAGCGGAACTCGAAACCGAACCCAATGTCGTATTGGCTACCAAGCACCCCTGCGCCTTCTGGAGGCGAACAAACATGAGAAAAACCCTGGTAGCCCTCTTTACTTGTGCCTTTGCGTTCGGCGCAACTGCCTTGTTGCCAGCCGATGTTTCACCGATTGCCTCGGCGTATGCCAAAGGCGGCGGCGGTGGCGGTGGCCACGGTGGTGGCGGCGGCCATGGCGGCGGTGCCGGCCACGGCGGCGGGCTGGGCGGTGGTCAGGGCGCTGGCAAAGGTAGCCACACTGGCAATGGCATGGGCCTCAGCGATGATCACGCCGGCAAGGCCACGCGCGACCATGGCTTGAGCGGCAACCACTACGGCAGCTCGCGCAACAGCGACAACGGCCACGGCACTACCACCTCCGGTGTTGCCCAATCCAGGGACACCCGCGGCCTGGCGAAATCGACGGCGATCTCCGCCACTACCCCGGGTGACCACAACACCAAAGGGCTGAGCGGCGCAACCCGAAACTCTTCGAAGAACGATCGCTGAACCGTAGCAGCGACTTCGTCGGGCACGGTTGAAAGCCTGCACGCTCCAGCAGCGACCCCCAGCTGCTGGAGCGTGCAGATGAATCTCGCTGAACCACCCGACCAACCCATCATCTCCCCCGACAACATTTCCCTCGCTGCACGGCTCGCACAACCGCCAGGGCCTTGTCGAGACCACCGCCGATGCCCAATACACCTATCCTGTCAGCCTTGCTGTGGTTGTTCAGCGCCATCATGGCACCCGCTGCACTGGCCGGCGAGCGCTCGCCACCGGCGCGCAGCAACAATGCCTCGACCGCGCTGATCGAAACAGCGTCGCAACAGTATGCCGAAGGCCAGCTGGACCAGGCGGCGGCCACCCTGGAGCGCGCGCTGCACATCCAGCCAAACAACCCGGCGACCTTGCACTACCTGGGCGTGCTGCGCCTTGAGCAAGGCCAATTCGAACAGGCCGAAACCCTGGCGCTGCGCTCCAACCTGCGGGTCGGCGCCAACCATGCGTTACGCAATCGCAACCTGCAACTGATAGAGGCCGCGCACAACGCCCGGCGCTCAGGCATGCTGCCGACCGCTGCGCATTGACGGCGGCCTAGACACTACGCGTCAGGCCACCATCGACCCTGATGTTCTGCCCGGTGATATAGGCGGCGCCTTCGCTGGCCAGGAAGGCAATGGTGGCGGCGATTTCCTCGCTGGTGCCATAGCGTTTGAGCGGTACGCTGTCGCGACGCTGCTCGGTGGCCGGCAGGCTGTCGATCCAGCCAGGCAGCACGTTGTTGATGCGCACGTTGTCGGCGGCGTAGGTATCGGCGAAGATCTTGCTGAACGCGGCCAGGCCGGAACGGAACACCGCCGAGGTGGGGAACATCTCGTTGGGTTCGAATGCCCAGGCGGTGGAGATGTTGATGATGCTGCCACCCTTCTGCCGTTGCATGATCGGCGTCACCAGGCGGGCCGGGCGGATAACATTGAGCAGGTAGGTGTCCATGCCCTTGTGCCAGTCTTCGTCGCTGATCTCCAGGATCGGCGCGCGCGGGCCGTGGCCGGCACTGTTGACCAGCACGTCGACGCGTCCCCACTGCCCGACCACGGCATCGACCAGGCGCTGCAGGTCGGCAACCGACTGGTTGCTGCCGGTAACGCCGATACCGCCCAGTTCCCTGGCCAACGCTTCGCCCTTGCCCGAGGACGACAGGATACCGACCTTGAAACCGTCGGCGGCCAGGCGGCGTGCCGCTGCGGCGCCCATGCCGCTGCCACCGGCGGTGATGATGGCCACTTTTGCTTCTGACATGTTGCCTCCTTCGCTAATCCAGCACTGTGTTTGCAAGTGCATTCACACTAGCAGCCACGCTGGCAGCGAGGGAGGCAGCCCGGCTTCGCCTAGACGATAGATTTCCTATCGCCTGCCTGAGCCTGCAACCACGCCCTGACAAGCTGCAGGGCCGCCGGCGCCTGCCGCTTGCGCGGCCATACCAGGTAAAACGCCTTGTCCAGCCGCAATTGCTGGGGGAACACCTGCACCAGGCGCCCGGCAGCCAGGTCGTCGCTGACGAAGGCCTGGCTGGCCAGGGCGATGCCCTGCCCGCCAATCGCGGCTTCGATGGCCAGTGAAGTTTGGTTGAAGCGCACGGTCCGGGCGCTGGCCGGCGAATGGCCTGGGAACACTGCTGCGTAGAACTGCGGCCAGAAGTTGTGCGCATCGTGCAATGCCACATAACGCTGCAAGGCGGCGAAATCGCCGGGCCGCCCCATTTCGGCCAGCAACCCGGGGCTGGCCACCGCGACCACTGTGGGGGCCATCAGCAATTCAGCGTTCAGCCCCGGCGCAAATGGCGGCTGGCCATAACGCACGGCCAGGTCCACACCGTCGGTATGAAAGTGGGAAAGCCGGTCGGTCGCCAGTACCCGCAGGTCAATCTCGGGGTGGCGCTCGGCAAAGTGCCCGAGCCTGGGGATCAGCCATTTCGAGGCAAAGGTTGGCGTCACGCTGACGGTGAGGTGGGACGGCACCGGGCGCAACAAGCGCGTGGCTTCCTCGATCATTGCCAGGGCGCTGCGCACGCTGGTGCTGTAGGCGTGCCCGGCATTGGTCAGGCCAAGGCCGCGCGGCAGGCGCTCGAACAGGCGCACCTCCAGGCTGGCCTCCAGCCCGCGAACATGCTGGGCGACAGCCGCCTGGGTCACGCCAAGCTCCTCGGCCGCCAGGCGGAAGTTGAGGTGACGCGCCACCACTTCGAACACGCGTAGCGCATTGAGCGAAGGCAAACCGGGGTAACCTGCAGGCATGGCGATGGTTTTTCTATCGGCTGGACATTGCGCGAGGCTAACCTTGTCAGCCAAGGAAGTCGATGCCTGGCGCCCGTACAGCGCCGGTTTCGATTGCGGCAACGGCGTCCTGCTGGGCAAACTGGAGAACCGCACGTGCAGACAAGGATGATGCCATGCAGATACGCCCACTGACCCACGATGATCTGCCCCACGCCAGTGCCCTGTGCCTGGATGCTTTCACCCAGGCGGTCGCGCCCACGCTGCCAGCGCAGGGTGTGGCAACGTTTGCCAGGGTGGCAGCGGCCGACGCGTTTGCCGAACGCATGCAAGGCGACAACCTGATACTGGTCGGGGTGGTGGATGGCGCCATGGTGGGCCTGGTCGAACTCAAGCAAGGCTGCCATATCGCCATGTTGTTCATCGCCCCCCGCTGGCAACGCCAGGGCATCGGCGCGCGCCTGATGAACGCAGCGCTGGAACACGCCAGGGTGGAGGTCGTGACCGTCAGGGCATCACTGCCTTCGGTACCTGCCTACCAACACTACGGTTTCACACTGGCAGGCGAGGTGAATGCGTTTGCCGGGATGGTCTATCAACCCATGGAGAAGCGCTTGCCCGGCTGGCGTGGGCAATGAAACGCGCACCCAGGTTGTATGCCGAACGCCCTGCGCACATCCCTACAAGGCACAACCCCCGGCAACATGCTTCACTACAGCGCCAACCCCCCTGTTCCGGAACCCGAGCCCCATGAACCGCAACGACCTGCGCCGCGTCGACATGAACCTGCTGGTGTTGTTCGAAGCCCTGATGATCGAACGCAACCTGACCCGCGTCGGCGAAAAGCTGTTCATTACGCAGCCCACCGTGAGTGCCGCGCTCGCGCGCCTGCGCGAGCTGTTCGACGACCCGCTGCTGATCCGCAACGGCCGGGCCATGGAGCCCACGCCAAGGGCCATGCAGATCTTCGCCGAGCTGGGCCCGGCCATGGACGTGATCTCCGCTGCCATCAGCCGCGCCCGCGAGTTCGACCCGGCCAGCAGTTGCAACGTGTTCCGCCTGGGGTTGTCGGACGATGCCGAATTCGGGCTGTTCCCGGCCCTGCTCCAGGCCCTGCGCGAAGAAGCCCCGAACCTCAGCGTGGTGGTGCGGCGGGCCAACTTCCTGCTGATGCCGGGGCTGCTGGCCAGCGGCGAGATTTCGGTCGGCGTCAGCTACACCACCGACCTGCCGGCCACCGCCAAACGCCGCAAGCTGCGCGACATCGGCGTACGGGTATTGCGCGCCGACGACCGCCCAGGCCCGCTGACCCTCGACGAATACTGCGCCCGCCCGCATGTGATGGTGTCATTCTCGGGCGACATGAGCGGCAACATCGACCTCGACCTGGCGCGCATCGGCCGCTGCCGCAAGGTGGTGCTGGCGGTGCCGCAGTTCGGCAGCCTGCGCGCCTTGCTGCGCAATACCGAACTGATCGCCACGGTGCCGGACTATGCCGCCTGTGCCTTGGCCGACGATGGCAGCCTGCGCGCCGACCCGGCGCCGTTCGACATCACCGAGGCCGAGCTGTCGATGGTCTGGAGCGGTGCCCAGGACAACGACCCGGCCGAGCGCTGGTTGCGCGAGCGCATCCTGCAGTTCATGGCGGCGCGGTAAACCATCGACCTCATCGATAGCCACCATGAATGCCATCGAGTTCCGCTGCGCCTGGCCCGGGCGGAAGATGGCGGCATTCCCTGATGGATGAGGCCTCCCATGAAAACCGGCATGCTCGCAGCCCTGCTCGCCTTGCTGGCCGCCCTCGGCGGCTGTGCCAGCCCGGCCAGCACCGACACACAGCCCTACGGGCACTTCCATGCGGCCACCGCCCTTTCCAGCGTCGCCCTGGCCCCTGGGCAGCGAGTCGCGGTGTTGCTGGGGCGGGACGCCGAGGCCACCCTGGAATACCTTGGCAGCCATCAAGCCCAGGCCACCACGCCGGCCCGGGGCCAGCGCATTCCGGTTCCGGTAGCGACCCTGAACAGCGAGAGCCAGGCGTACGACTGGCTGGCACGCTCGCTGGCGCAGCAGTTCGCCGAAGTGACCTTCTATGACGACCTGGACACACTGCTGGGCGACCACCCGGATGTCATCGTGCTGCTCGATAGCGAAAGCCGCCTGGCCAGTGCCGAGATCGAAAGCCGGGTAGTGGCGCGCTTCTTCGACGACCAGCTGACCTACATCGGCCGCGCCGAAGGGCGGTCGCACAAGCGCCTGGGCGATGTGGCGCGGGTGGCCGCGGACGAACGCGCGGTGCAGGCCGATGCCTTGCGCGACTTTGACGATTCGCTGCAGGTGCTGTTGAAAAGGCGGGCTTGAGGGCCCTTTCGCAGGCAAGCCCGCTCCCATAGGCACACCAGCTGGCTTACTGGCGACAGGGCCGCTGCAGGCATGCTACTTGCCCCGCTGCATCCATGCCGCGCCCAGCCCACTCAGGCAGATCACTGCGATACCGACCAGGCTCAGGGTGTCCGGCACCTGGCTGTAGACCACCAGGCCCAGCAACCCGGCAAACACGATCTGGCAATAGCTGAACGGCGCCAGCAACGCCGGCGCCGCATGGCGGAAGGCCTGGGTCAGCAGCAGGTGCGCAGTCATGCCGAAACCGCCCAGCGCCAGCATCAGCAGCGCATGGTCCCAACGCGGCACCTCCCAGAAAAACGGCACCAGCGCACTCATGGCCAGGGTGTTGCACAACCCCGCATAGAAGTTGCTGGTGGTCGGGCTATCGTGCGCCGCCAGGATGCGCGTGAGCAATTGATAGAAGCAGAAGCCCAGCGCCGAACCGAACGGGTACAGGATCGCCGGGGTGAACATCGCGCCTCCCGGATGCACCACCACCAGCACGCCGATGAAGCCCATCACCACCGCAACCCACTGCCCCACCGTGACCCGCTCCTTGAGCAACGGCGCCGACAGTGCAGTGACCAGTACCGGAGCGAGGAAGTTGACCGCAGTCGCCTCGGCCAGCGGCAGGTACTGCAGGCCGCTGGTAAACAGCAGGCTGGTACTCAGCAGGCTCAAGGCACGCAAGGTCTGCAGCAGTGGGCGGCGGGTGCGCAGCACGTTGAGCCCGGCCTTGGGCAGGAAGATGCCGGCCATCAGCAGCGTGTGCACCACATATCGCGCCCATACCACCATGATGATCGGGTACAGGCCGCCAAGGAACTTGGACAAGGCATCGTGGCTGGCGAACAGGAATGTCGCCATCACCACCAGGGCGATGCCGCGCAGCGGTTGGTTGATTCCGGACAGCGGTGTGCTGGAACTCATGGCGCTCTCGATGACGGCGCGGCTGGATATGGCGCCAGGGGAAGGCTGCGCAGGCACAGCCTGGCAGATACAACAGTTCGGATTCTAGAAGAGATGCCAGAGCATAAGGAAGTTCCCTCCCCGCTTGCTCCTGGCCAATGGCGATTTGTGTTCGCTGATCGACCACTTTCTACTTCGGCTGCTGGCTCAAGAGGCAGGACGACCCGCAACGACTTCAATGACGAGCGCCCGTGACCAGGAGATTGAACAACTCCGGTTCGTCTTCAAAGGCCATTGCCTGCGCCGGGCGCGACAATCCTGCCACCACGGCGTTGCAGAAGGCCACGGCCGGTACGTCCTGGGCGTAGCAGCGCAACAGCCAATCGCCCTCGCCCTGCAAAAACTGCAACGCCACCGCGCGGCCGATGCCCTGCCGGCGGTACTTTTTCAGGATGAACAGGTCGGCCAGCTCGAACGCCTCGATACCAGGCAGTTCGCTGCGCTCCACCAGCACGAAGCCGGCGATGAAGCCGTCTGCCAGCACCAGGTAGGCACCCCAGCCATCGGTTTCCCAGTAACGTTGCAGGTGCTCGTCGTGGATGTAGAAGCGGCCATCCACCTCGACGTCTTCCTGCTCCCAGTCGGACGACTCGTAGGCGTAGAACTGGTAGAGGTTGCGGATCAGCGGGGCCTGGTCGGCGGTGGTCGCCAGCAGTTCGATGGGCAGCATGGTGCGGGGCTCGGGTAAAAGGCGGATTCTAGATCACTTGCCCCTGGCAGGAAAAAGCCCAGGCCCTCCCCGCACGGAAAGGCCCAGGCAAAAACACGTGTCAGCGCGCTTCAGCGTTCAGGGGTTTTGCAATGCCCGCGGGCGCTGGCTGCGCGCCTCCGCTGCCGGGGCCTTGGCTGCCTGCAGGCGGAAGTCGAAGGCCAGCTCGGCAAAGCGCTCGCCCTGCACACCGCGGTCGCGGGCTTTTGCAGCATCATCGACAAAGCGCAGCTCGCCGACCAGCCCGTCGCGGGTGGCATAGGCAAAGTCATCCCACAGGTACTGGTCACCGGCAAAGTTGATCTGCGTGGTCAAATGACGGTGCCCGGGCGCCGAGATGAAGAAGTGCACATGCGCCGGGCGCTGGCCGTGGCGGCCGAGCAGGTCCAGGCATTCCTGGGTCGGCCCCTGTGGATCGCAGCCATACCCCGAGGGCACGATGGAGCGTGCGCGATAGCAGCCCTCGGCATCGGTGATGATGCGGCGGCGCAGGTTGTACTCGGACTGGCTGGAGTCGAAGTAGGAGTAAGTGCCCTGGGTATTGGCGTGCCACAGGTCGACCGTGGCGCCGGCCAGCGGCTTGCCGTCGGCACCGAACACCCGGCCCTGGAGGAACATCACCACGCCCGGGTCGGTGCCGTCGTCCATGCGCGCTTCACCCTGCGCCAGCGGCGCGCCCGCCACATACAGCGGGCCCTCGATGGTACGCGGGGTGCCGCCGGTCAGGCCGGCCTCGGCGTCCTTGGCGTCCTGCAGCAGGTCGAGGAAGTGCTCGAGGCCCAGGCCCGCCGCCAGCAGCCCGGCTTCGTTGCGGCCACCCAGGCGGTTGAGGTAGTCCACGGCATGCCAGAACTCGTCCTCGGTGATGTCCAGGTCCTCGATCAGGCGGGCGCTGTCCTGCAGCACGCGCAGGATGATCTGCTTGAAGCGCGGATTGCCTGCGGCATGGCCCAGGCCCGCCACTTCGCTGAAGAACGCTTGAACATCGGCAGTGTGGGAAATCTTTACGGTCATCGTGCTTACCTCATCTTGTTCTTGTCGGGCTCACAGGTGCGAATCAGCGGTCGTCGCTGCGGATCGACGAGGGGTGTCGGCACAAGCCGTCGACCTCGATGTCCATGTACGGGAACAGTGGCAGTTGCATCAGGGTGTCGTGTAGCGCTTCGACACTGGCTACATCGAACACGCTGTAGTTGGCATAGTGCCCGGCGATGCGCCACAGGTGCCTCCAGGTACCTTCGCGCTGCAGGCGCTGGGCCAGTTCCTTTTCGTCGGCCTTGAGCCGGGCAGCCTTGGCCGGGTCCATGTCGACTGGCAGTTTCACGGTCATCTTCACGTGGAACAGCATGGGGAAGTCTCCTTGCGTATGACTGGATCGTTCAGTAGCGGCGGGCGAAGCGCGCCAGGCGCTGCTCGTCCAGGGTCAGGCCCAGGCCAGGGGTGCGTGGCAGGTGCAACTGGAAATCGCGGTACTGCAGCGGCTCGTTGACGATTTCTTCGGTGAGTAGCAGCGGCCCGAACAGTTCGGTACCCCAGGTCAGCTGGCGCAGGGTAAGGAAGGCATGGGCCGAAGCCAGGGTGCCGATCGAACCTTCGAGCATGGTCCCGCCATACACGGCAATACCGGCGGCTTCGGCAATTTGCGCGGTGCGCAGCACGGCGCGCGGGCCGCCGTTCTTGGCGATCTTCAGGGCGAAGATGCTGGCCGCGCCGTCGGCGGCCAGGCTGAAGGCGTCTTCGACGCTTTCGATCGATTCGTCGGCCATGATCGGCGCCGGGCTGCGCTGGTTCAGGCGCACCTGGCCACTGCGGTTGCTACGTGAGATCGGTTGCTCGATCAGGTCGATGCCGTTGTCGCCGAGCACCTGGCAGGCGCGGATGGCCTGGGATTCGTCCCAATACTGGTTGACGTCGACCCGCACGCTGGCACTGTCGCCCAGCTCGCGCTTGATCGCCAGCACATGCTTGAGGTCCTGCGCCACCGGGTTGGCGCCGATTTTCAGCTTGAACACCCGGTGTCGGCGGCTTTCCAGCATTTGCCGGGCTTCGGCGATGTCGCGGGCGGTATCACCACTGGCCAGGGTCCAGGCCACTTCCAGGCTGTCGCGCACACGGCCGCCGAGCAGTTCGCTGACCGGCAGGCCGAGGCGCTTGCCTTGCGCATCGAGCAGGGCGCTCTCGATGCCCGACTTGGCAAACGTGTTGCCCTTGGCCAGCTTGTCCAGCTTGAGCATGGCGGCATTGATGTTGTCTGCCGGCAGGCCGACCAGCGCCGGCGCCAGGTGCGCATCGACGTTGGCCTTGATGCCCTCGGGGCTTTCGTAGCCGTAGGCCAGGCCACCGATGGTGGTGGCCTCGCCGAGGCCTTCGACGCCATCGCTGCAGCGCACCCGCAATACCACCAGGGTCTGCTGTTGCATGGTGTGCATCGCCAGCTTGTGCGGGCGGATGGTCGGCAGGTCGACGATAATGGCTTCTATACGTTCAATCAGCGCGCTTGTCATTGTTGCCAGGTCCCGTTATATCGGGCTGACAGTTGCAGGCCCGAATGGTGCATTTACTTGATCGCTCAAGGATTGCGCGAGACCCTGATGGCCGTCCAATATCGAATGAATCTCCCACCATACCCTGGAGGTCTGATGGAACTGCGCCACCTGCGTTATTTCAAGGTGCTGGCCGAGACCCTGAACTTCACCCGTGCCGCCGAGCTGCTGCACATTGCCCAGCCACCGCTGAGTCGGCAGATCAGCCAGCTCGAAGACGAGCTGGGCACGCTGCTGGTGCTGCGCGAACGACCGCTGCGGCTGACCGAGGCAGGTCGCTTCTTCTACGAACAGACCTGCACCCTGCTGCAACAACTGCACAACATCAGTGACAACACCCGCCGCATCGGCCAGGGCCAGCGCCAATGGCTGGGTATCGGCTTCGCCCCCTCGACCCTGTACACGGTGTTGCCGGAACTGATCCGCGAACTACGCCAGGACAGCGAACTGGAGCTGGGCCTGAACGAAATGACCACGCTGCAACAGGTGGACGCGCTGAAAAGCGGGCGCATCGACATTGCCTTCGGGCGCATTCGCATCGATGACCCGGCGATTCAGCAGCAGGTGCTGTGCGAAGACCCGCTGGTGGCCGTGCTGCCCAAGGGCCACCCGCTGGCGGGCGCGCCGCTGAGCCTCGCCGAACTGGCGGGCGAGGCGTTCATCCTCTACCCGGCCAACCCTCGGCCCAGCTATGCCGACCATGTACTGGCGCTGTTCGCCCAGCACGGCATGAGCATCCGCGTCAGCCAGTGGGCCAACGAACTGCAGACTGCCATTGGCCTGGTGGCTGTCGGCGTGGGCGTGACCCTGGTGCCGGCCTCGGTGCAACAACAGCACCGCACCGATATCGAATACGTCGCCCTGCTCGACAGCGGAGCCGTCAGCCCGATCATCCTCAGCCGGCGCAAGGGCGACGTGAGCCCGATCGTGCAGCGCTGCCTGGCATTGATTGCCCAGCAAGCCAACTCCCACAGCATGTAGGAGCGGATTTATCCGTGAAGCGGGCGACGCGGTGGATGGCACCGGCTGTGTCGGTGATCGCGGTCGAAGCCGCTACAGGGCCGGCGCAGGGCCGTAAGGCAGCCGCGATCGGTCAACCGGCATCAGGCGCGCAGTTGATACCAGGTGGTCTTGAGCTGCGAATACTTGTCGAACGCATGCAGCGACAGGTCGCGACCAAACCCGGACTGCTTGCCACCGCCGAACGGCACCGCCACATCCAGCGCATCGACCGTGTTCACCGACACCGTGCCGGCCTTCAGCGCCCGCGCCACGCGGTGGACCTGATTGAAGTCATCGCTCCACAGCGACGCCGCCAGGCCGTAGATGCTGTCATTGGCCAGGTGCACGGCCTGCTCCTCGGTGTCGAACACGCTGACCGCCAGCACCGGCCCGAACACCTCCTCCCGTGCCAGGCTCATGTGGCCCTCGACACCGGCGAAAATGGTCGGCTCGATGTAATTGTCCGAACCGTCGATCGTCAGGCGCCGGCCCCCGCACACCCGCCGTGCGCCGTCCTGCCCTGCGCGGGCGATGGCCGCCTCGATCCGGCCAGTCTGTTGCGCATCGACAATCGCACCGGCCCGGCTCGCCGGGTCCAGCGGATTACCCGGCAGCCACTGGCGGGCCTTGGCCTGCAGGCGCTCGATGAATGCGTCATGGATGGAACGCTGCACATACAGCCGCGAGTTGGCCGAGCACACCTCACCCTGATTGAAGAAGATGCCGAATGCGGCCCGTTCCGCGGCGAGGTCCAGGTCCTGGCAGCTGTCGAACACCAGGTTGGGGCTCTTGCCACCGCACTCCAGCCATACCTGCTTGAGGTTGGACTGCGCCGAATACTGCATGAAGTACTTGCCCACCTGGGTGGAACCGGTGAACACCAGGCAATCCACGTCCGGGTGCAGGCCCAGCGCCCGTCCGGCCTGCTCGCCCAGGCCCGGCAGCACGTTCAGCACACCTTCCGGCAGGCCGGCCTGCAACGCCAGCTCGCCCAGGCGCAGGGCCGAGAACGGTGACTGCTCGGCCGGCTTGAGGACCACGCTGTTGCCGGCGGCCAGCGCCGGGGCGAGCTTCCACGCGGCCATGTCGAGCGGGAAATTCCACGGCACTACCGCAGCGACAACCCCCAGGGCCTCACGGGTAATGGTGGCCAACGCGTTGGGTGCGGTGGGTGCCACCTGGTCGTACAGCTTGTCCAGTGCCTCGCCATACCAGGCGAACACCTGCGCCGAGCCCGGCACGTCGAGGTTGCAGGCGTCCATGACCGGCTTGCCCATGTTCAGCGAGTCCAGCAGGGCCAGTTCTTCGCGATGGGCCATGATCAGCTCGGCCAGGCGCAGCAGGACCTTCTTGCGCTCGACCGGCGCCATGCGCGGCCACGGGCCATGTTCGAAGGCGCGGCGGGCGCTGGCGACGGCCAGGTCCACTTCGGCCTGGCCGCAAGCGGCAACCTGTGCCAGCACGGCGTTGGTGGCGGGGTTGATGGCGGCGAAGGTGGCGCCGTCCTGGGCGTTGGCGGGCTTGCCGTCGATCAGCGCCTGGGCCGGGAGATGCAGGCCCGAGGCGCGTTGTTGCCAGAATTCGAGGGTGTACATTTGTACTCCTGGTTACGGTTGGAGCAGCGTTTTCACAAGAGCTACGCAATTTCTATGGGAGCGGGCGTGCCGGCGAATCAGGCGCTGCGATGAATGGCACCGGCTTCGCCGGTGTTCGCGGGCTCGTCCGCTCCCACAGGGAAATGTGGTGCCCTTACCAGCGGTTCAGAACTTGCCGACCAGGCGCGCCGTGCGGTCCACGGCGATGCGGGTCTTTTCCACCAGCTCATCCAGCTCGCTGTGGTTGGCGACCAGGGCCGGGGCCATGATCATCCGGCCCAGGGTCGAGCGAATGATCACCCCTTGCTCGAAACCGAAGGTGCGGCATTGCCAGGCCAGGTCGTTCTCGTTGGCAAAGCGCTTGCGCGTCGGCTTGTGCTCGGCGAACTGCAGCGCCGCCACCAGGCCGGCGCCCTGCACCTGGCCGATCAACGGGTGGTCGGCGAACACTTCGCGCAGGATGCGCTGCAGGTACGGCCCAGTGTCGTCCCTGACCTGGCGCACGATGCCTTCGTCACGCAGCGCTTTCAGGTTGGCGATGGCCACCGCCGCCGCCACCGGGTGGCCGGAATAGGTCAGGCCGTGGGCAAATACCCCGCCCCGCTCCACCAGCGCTTCGGCGATACGCTTGCTCAGCACCAGGCCGCCCATGGGCACGTAGCCGCTGGTCAGGCCCTTGGCGATCGACAGGGTGTCGGGCTCGAAGCCGAAGTACTCATGGGCGAACCATTCACCGGTGCGGCCAAAACCACCGATCACTTCGTCGGCACACAGCAGCACGTCGTACTGGCGGCAGATGCGCTGGATCTCGGGCCAGTAGCTCTCCGGCGGGAAGATCATGCCGCCGGCGCCCTGGAACGGTTCGGCGACAAAACCGGCGACGTTCTCGGCACCCAGTTCGAGGATCTTTTCCTCCAGCTGCAAGGCACAGCGGCGGCCGAACTCGGCCGGGCTCAGGTCGCCGCCTTCGGCGTACCAGTACGGTTCGTCGATGTGCGCCACGTCCGGGATCAGCCCGCCCATTTCGTGCATGAACTTCATGCCACCCAGCGCCGTGGCGGCCAGGGTCGAGCCGTGGTAGCCGTTCCAGCGGCCGATCATGATCTTCTTGGCCGGTTGGCCGACCACCTGCCAGTAGCGGCGCACGGTGCGGATCAGCACCTCGTTGGCCTCGGAGCCGGAGTTGGTGTAGATCGCGTGGCTGTAATGCGCCGGCAGCAGGCTGAACAACAGTTCGGACAGTTCGATCACCGCCGGGTGGGTGGTGTGGAAGAACATGTTGTAGTAGGCCAGCTGGTCCATCTGCGTGGCAGCAGCGGCGGTCAGGTCGCGACGGCCATAGCCGAGCTGGGTGCACCACAGGCCGGACATGCCATCGAGGTAGCGCTTGCCCTCGCTGTCCCACAGGTGCAGGCGTTCTCCCCCGACGATCACCCGCGGCCCTTCGGCGTTCAGCGCTTTCTGGTCGAGGAAGGCATGGATGTGGTGCGCGGCGTCGGAAGCCTGGTAGTCGCGGGTCTGGCGTTGCGGGGCGAAAGGCGCATTCATTGTTGGTTTTCCTTTGCGGTGGGGGTGCAGGGCTGCCGGCGCTCAGCGCAGCTTGCCCATGTAGCTTTCCAGCGGGTCCTTGCCCAGCACGCCCTGGGCATTGGCCAAGGCGTCGATGAACAGGGAAAACAGCTCGGACTGGGTGCCGATGTCGAGCTTGGCGTAGACGTTCTTGCGGTGCGACTTGATGGTGTCTTCCGACACGCCCAGGCGTTCGGCCAGCGACTTGGTGGAGTGGCCCCGCAGGATCAGTTGGGCGATGCGGCACTCGCGCTCGGTGAGCAATGAGCTGCCGAAATTGTTCAAGGCCGCATGGATGCGCTGCTCAAGGATGTTCTCGAAGCGCCCGGCACGGCTGTCGAGCCCGGCGAAGTGCCTGCCGAGCACCGCCAGCACCCACGGCGTAATGCAGCCGAACAGTGCGCGGCTGTGCCCATCGAGCTTGTCGGTGAAGGCCAGCGACACGGCCAGGCTGTGCCCGGGCACAAGCTGCAGGATGTAGTTCAGCTCATCCCGCAGGTGCGAATGGCGGTAGAACGACTGGTAGTACTCGCTCACCTCGAAATGGTCCGGCGCCACGTCGAACAGGCCATAGCAGCCAGACTCGAGCTGCTCCACGCAAGCACCGTAGAACGGGTCGAGCAGGTAGAAGCCCGACAGGTAGCGGCTGACATTGCCTTCGGGCTGCCAGGGTGCCTTGTCGTCCTGCTCGAACAATGCGCTGGGCATGCCGTGGTGCGGGTAGAGGTACACCGTGGTCGCCTGGATCGGGTGGATCACGCCCAGTGCGGCGAACAGGCTGGCAGCAAAGCCCGAGCGGCCGATGGCCTCGGTGACCTTGGCCTGGTGCTCGAACCACTGTTGTGTAAGCAATCGATGGGTCACGGTGGGCCTGCCATAGCGTAGGGCACCGCCACAGTGCGGTGCGTTGTTGGGCAGATACTCCCATGGCGGCGCCTGCATCGAAATCACCCTTTGGGGTGAGCGCCTGCGCGCCTCGTCCGGCTCACCCCAAAGGGTGATTCCGGGTACCTGCGGGGTGTGGGAGCATCAATCCGCCCCACGCTGCGAGCCCCGCGCTCGACCTCCTTGCACAACGCCCACCGGCAGCGAGCCCTCTCGCCTGCTGCGGTGTCCTGCATCCCTTTCCAGGAGTTAGCAATGCATACAACAACAAGTACAGCCCATTTCCCCGCCGCGCATGCCTCGTCCCCAGCCCCCACCGGGCGCTTCCGCACGTCCATGGGCATGACCGCCCTGATCCTGTTCGGCCTGGCCTACATGGTGCCACTGGCCGTGTTCACCACCTACGGGCTGGTTACCCAGATGACCAAGGGGCACCTGCCCACCGCCTACCTGCTCACCCTCGCCGCCATGCTGCTGACCGCCTACAGCTATGGGCGCATGGTCCAGGCCCACCCCTATTCCGGGTCGGTGTATACCTACACGCGCAAGGCGTTCGGCAGCCACATCGGCTTCATCACCGGCTGGACGCTGCTGCTCGACTACATCTTCCTGCCATTGCTCAGCTACCTGCTGATCGGCATCTACATGGCGGAATATTTCCCGGCCATTCCTGCCTGGGTGTGGGTGCTGGGCTCGATTGCCCTGGTGACCTTCCTCAACCTGATCGGCATCGAATCCATCACCCGGGTCAACTGGCTGCTGGTAGTGCTGCAGCTGGTGTTCATCGTGGTGTTCGTCGCTCTGTCGATACGCAACCTCGGTCACCAGGCCGAACCGCTATCGCTGCTGGCGCCCTTCCATCACGACGGCTTCAGCGTGCCCCTGATCATGACCGGCGCCGCCGTGCTGTGCCTGTCGTTTCTGGGCTTCGATGCGGTGTCGACCATGGCCGAGGAAACCAGCAACCCGACCTACCGCATCCCCATGGCAATCCTCGCGGTGTCGCTGATCGGCGGCCTGCTGTTCCTGGTGGTGTCGTACTGCGCGCAGATGGTGTTCCCCGACTGGGGCAACTTTGCCGACCCCGATTCGGCGTCGGTGGACGTGATGCGGCGGGTGGGCGGTGAACTGCTGGTGACCGCCTTCACAGCCACCTATGTGGCGGGCTGCTTCGCCTCGGCCATGGTGTCCCAGGCCAGCGTGTCGCGGGTGCTGTTCGCCATGGGCCGCGACGGCGCACTGCCGCGGGCATTCGGCCAGCTGCTGACGAAAAAGCGCGTGCCGGCGGCGGCCATCGTGCTGGTCAGCCTGCTGTCGCTGGTCGCCCTGGTGATCACCCTCGACACCGTGGCCAACATGATCAGCTTTGGCGCGTTGTTCGCCTTCTCGGCGGTGAACCTGGCAGTGGTCAAGCACTACCTGGTCGACCGCCGCTTGCGCGGGGTGCGTAACTATCTGCTGTATGGCGTCGTGCCTGGCCTGGGCTTTCTCAGCACGCTGTGGCTGTGGAGCAGCCTGACCCACCTGTCGTTCAGCATCGGCCTGTGCTGGATGGGCGTGGGCCTGGTGGTACTGCTCGGGCTGACCCGGGCGTTCCGGGTGAAGCTGCCGGAGTTGCAGATGGCCGAGTGACAAATACGCCTGCGCGATCCCTGTAGCAGCGGCGTGAACCGGTGCCATTCACCGTGTCGCCCTTCGCGGGTAAACCCGCTCCCACAAGGAGCGCGCAGGCCCCAGGCCTGGAGGATGTATACAATCCAGAAAAACTCTGTTTACATGTTGCAGCGCCTACGACAGCGACAATCGTCGCTGGGTATTGCGCAGGCACATGCTATGCCCAAGACGCTATTGGTAAAAAACGCCGCCCTGCTGGTCACCATGGACGGCGAACGCCGCGAGATCAGCAACGGCGGCCTGTTCATCGAAGACAACCTGATCCGTCAGGTCGGCCCCAGCGACACCCTGCCCCAGCATGCCGACGTGGTGCTGGACATGGCCGGCAAGGTGGTCATCCCTGGCCTGGTCAACACCCACCACCACATGTACCAGAGCCTCACCCGCGTGGTGCCGGCGGCCCAGGACGGCGAGCTGTTCAACTGGCTGGGCAACCTGTACCCGATCTGGGCACGCCTGACCCCCGAGATGATCGCGGTGTCGACCCAGACCGCCATGGCGGAACTGCTCCTGTCCGGCTGCACCACCTCCAGTGACCACCTGTACATCTACCCCAACGGCTGCAAGCTCGACGACAGCATTCACGCCGCCGACGAGATCGGCATGCGCTTCCACGCCGCCCGCGGCAGCATGAGCGTGGGCCGCAGCCAGGGCGGCCTGCCGCCTGACGCGGTGGTGGAAAGGGAAGCCGACATCCTCAAGGAGTCCCAGCGCCTGATCGAGGACTACCACGATGCCGGTCACGGCGCGATGCGCCGCATCGTGGTGGCGCCGTGCTCGCCGTTCTCGGTCAGCCGCGACCTGATGCGCGAAGCGGCGGTGCTGGCGCGCCAGTACGGCGTGTCGTTGCACACCCACCTGGCCGAAAACGTCAACGACATTGCCTACAGCCGCGAGAAGTTCGGCATGACCCCAGCCGAATACGCCGAGGACCTCGGCTGGGTCGGCCACGATGTGTGGCATGCCCATTGTGTGCAACTCGACCAGCACGGCATCGAACTGTTCGCCCGCACCGGCACCGGTGTGGCCCACTGCCCGTGCTCGAACATGCGCCTGGCCTCGGGCATCGCCCCGGTACGCAAGATGCGCGACCATGGCGTGCCGGTAGGCCTGGGGGTCGACGGTTCGGCCTCCAACGACGGCGCCAGCATGATCGGTGAAGTGCGCCAGGCCTTGCTGCTGCAACGGGTCGGCTTCGGCCCCGACGCGATGACCGCGCGCGAAGCGCTGGAAATCGCCACCCTCGGCGGCGCCAAGGTGCTCAACCGCAACGACATCGGCGCCCTCGCCCCCGGCATGGTCGCCGACTTCGTCGCCTTCGACCTGGGCCACGTGGCCTATGCCGGCGGCCACCATGACCCGCTGGCGGCGCTGGTGTTCTGCACCCCGACCCAGGTGCATACCAGCGTGATCAATGGCCGCGTGGTGGTGCAGGACGGGCAACTGCTCACCGTCGACCTGCCACGGGTGCTCGAGCGCCATAACCAGCTGGCGCACCAGCTGGTGAGCGGCGGATAGCAAGGCTGGCCGCGTGTCACGACCGGGCTGCCAGGCAGCCTGTCGTGACACTGGCCGCTGCGGATGCTCAGAGGGCCATGACCATCTCATGCCAGGCCATGCCACCGTGCTCCGAAGGCGATGGCTGCACATACTGGTAACCCATCTTCTGGTACAGCGGCACATGCTGCTGCTTGCACATCAGGTGGATGGTCTGCTTGCCCGCGGCCTTCATGCGCGTGACGAACTCGTCCATCAAGCGCCTGGCGTAGCCTTTGCCCTGGTGCGCCGGGTCGACCACCACCGACATGATCACCACGTTCGGTGCTTGCGGGTCGTGCCCGACCAGTTCCTTGAAAGCTTCATCGGCCATCACCACCTGGTGGGCGCAGCCGCTGTTGATGAAACCGACGATTTCTCCCGCCTGCTCCAGCACCAGGAAGCCTTGCGGGTACTGCGCGATACGGGTACGGATCTTCTCCAGTGTGGCCGCTTCATCCCCTTCATAGGCACCGATCTCGATGGCGTAGCAACGCTCGGCATCTGCGACGGTTGGGGTGCGGAACTGCGGGGTGTTCATGACGGGTTTCCTTGACGATAGTGGGCAAAGCGGCCGCCATGGTAAATGACTACCCACCTGGGCAGGCAGCTTTCTCAAGCCCGTTGCGTGGTGCTTGCTGGCGGTCACCGATGACAAGCATCATGGCGCATTGCCCACTCGCGATGGATATGCCGATGGCCTCAGTGCCGCTACCGCCCACCGAACCCGGCCGCTGCAAACGCTTGAAGGCTGCCAGCAGCCAGGCCCACGACGATGTCGATCAACGGGTGATGGCCGCCAGACCTTTCGCAACTCGCGAGCGCTACGGCCATTTCCTGCAGGTGCAGCATCGTTTTCACGGCAGCCTGCTGGCGTTGTACCGCGATGAACAACTCAACCTGCTGCTGCCTGGGCTGGCGCAGCTGTCGCGCTTTGCCGCAATCGAGCACGATCTGGACGCCTTGGGCCTGCCAGTGCCTGCGCCCCCTCGACAGGTCTGTGCCAGCCCGGCCCAGGCCCTGGGCTGGCTGTACTGCAGCGAGGGGTCGAACCTTGGGGCTGCGTTTCTGCTCAAGCATGCCCAGCGCCTGGGGCTGGACACCGACCTGGGTGCCCGCCACCTGGCGCCGCCTCCACAGGGCCGGGCGTTGCCCTGGCGCCAGTTCGTCGCCAGGCTGGATGGCCTGTCGCTGAATGCGCAGGAAGAAGCCGAGGTGGTCGCTGGCGCGATCGCTGCGTTCGGCAGCTATCAGGCGCATCTGCGAGCAGTGTTTGCCTGAATCTGCAACCGCTGATCGGGTTGTTTCAAAAGTTGTACAACTTGTTGCCACAGCGAACTTTTTCCCGTTTGCCGGTCTATGTGGGAGGCACAGAAAGGTAGCGGGACGCGAGACAGATTCGCCAACCACCTGCTGGCCAGATGGCTCAATTTGTTCTCAGAGGTTGGCTTCGCTCATGAAAATACATGTCGCAAGGTGGATGTTGCTCGGCCTGTTCTCGTTGGCGGCAATGGGCACGGCGTCGGCAACGTCCATGAAGGCGTCCGTTGCGGCTGCCCCGGCCGGGCAATCAGCGTCGCAGCCTGCCGGCAGCCCTTGGCCGAACCTGGCCAGTGTGGCCGCTGGGCAACCGGCCACGTTGCTGGCCCACGATGACGACCGCTGGCATGACCATAGAAGCGACTGGCGCCGCGAACAGTGGCGCCGCGAGCAGGCCCGACGTGACTGGGAGCGCCGGCGCGACTGGGAATATCGCCGCGACTGGGAACGCCGCCGTGACTGGGAGCGCCGCCATGAGCGGGCCATGCACCAACGCTACCATGACGATGATCGTTACTACCGCCGTTGATCCTCGGCAGCCTGCGCGGTCCTGAAGGGCCGCGCGGGTCCATCAGATGGCGCTATCCGCCGCCGCCTCGGCTTCCATCTTCAAGCGGTCGGCCTTGCAAATGTACTTTGGCTTGCGCGGCGCCAGTTTCGCGCTGGCCTTCTTGGCATGCGCCTGCAACAGCTGCTTGATCTTCTTGCGACGGTTCATTCTGGTTCGACCTGTCAGTGCGGTTTGGCTGGAGGCATCATACCTTGCCTGGGTCGACACCTCATTGACGTTATTTTCACACGCGGCAGATTAGCGTCACGCCCTTTACCGGCGCCGCACAGATCCGCGGGCCGCCACGGTACGACGAGGCATACGTGTCACATACTCCATCCCCTTCTTCGCCCAAGCGCGTGGACTGGGCCGGCCTGGGCTGGCTCCTGTTGTTCTTCTGGTACTTCTCGGGCGTGACCCAGGCACTGCTGCTGTTCAGCGGCACCACCGGCTTCGCCGGTTTCCGCGACGCCCTGTTCCTCAGCAGCCTGTGGCTGGCCCCGGTGCTGCTGCTGCCGCGCTTCACCCGCGCCACCGCAGCGGCCATCGGCCTGGTTCTGTGGGCCGCATCGCTGGTGGGTTTGAGCTACTTCGGCATCTATCGCCAGGAGTTCTCGCAAAGCGTGATCTTCGTGATGTTCGAGTCCAACACCGCCGAGGCCGGTGAGTACTTCAGCCAGTACTTCAGCGCCTGGCTTGGCCTGGCGCTGTTGCTGTACACGCTGGTCGCGGTGTTGCTGTGGAAGCGCGTGCGCCCGGTCCGCCTGCCGCTGCGCAGCCGCCTGCCGGTGGTCGCCCTGTTGCTGCTGGCCAACCTGGTGTACCCGTTCTACAAACAGATGGTCACCCAGCAGCGCAACTTTGCCGACGCCGTAGAAAAGGTCCAGCAGCGCATGGAGCCGGCCGTGCCCTGGCAGTTGCTGGTCGGCTACCGCCAGTACCGCCAGCAACTGGACAACATGCAGCAGTTGCTGGCCCGCAACGCTGCACTGCCGCCCCTGCAGAACCTGCAAGACAGCAGCGGTACAGCGCCACGCACGCTGGTGCTGGTGCTGGGCGAATCGACCACCCGCGAGCACATGCACCTGTACGGCTACAACCGCGACACCACGCCCAACCTCGATGCGCTGGCTGCCAGCGACGAGGGCCTGACGGTGTTCCGCAATGTGGTGTCGCCACGCCCGTATACCATCGAAGTGATGCAGCAGATCCTCACCTTCGGCGACGAGCAGAACCCGGACCGTTTCCTCACCGATCCGTCGCTGATCAACCTGATGAAGCAGGCCGGCTACAAGACTTTCTGGATCACCAACCAGCAGACCATGACCAAGCGCAATACCATGCTGACTACCTTCTCGCAGCAGACGGACGCGCCGGTCTACCTGAACAACCAGCGTAACCAGAATGCCAGCCAGTACGATGACGTGGTACTGGCACCGTTCGAGAAGGCCCTGCAAGACCCGGCGCCGAACAAGTTCATCATCGTGCACCTGCTGGGCACGCACATGGACTATCGCTACCGCTACCCGGACGACTACGCGCACTTCACCGACCGCCAGGGCGCCCCCGGCGTGCTGACGCCCGAGCAGGTGGAAACCTACAACTTCTACGACAACGCGGTGCGCTACAACGACTATGTGGTCTCAAGCCTGATCAAGCGTTATTCGGCCACCACCCCCAATGGCTTCCTGCTGTACCTGTCCGACCATGGCGAGGACGTGTACGGTTCCGGCAACCACGACCGCCTGGGGCGTAACGAAGGCGCGCCGACCCGACCGATGTACACCATCCCGTTCCTGCTGTGGACCTCGCCAAGCTGGCGGGCCGAGCACCCGCGCGACTTGCAGGCGATGGCCGAGCGCCCCTACAGCAGCTCGCACCTGATCCACACCCTGTCCGACCTCGCCGGGCTGAGCTATGACCGCTACGAACCGGCCAAGAGCCTGGTGAGCCCGCAGTTCGTCGTGGCACCGCGCTGGATTGGCGACCCGTACCGCAAGAATGGCCTGCGCGAATTCGACCACCTGCCGCTGGACAACGCCGAGCAGGCGCAGCAGACGGTCAGTAACAGCCAAGCGCAGAGCGGTGCAGGCCCGAACTGACGGTGGGTAATTGCGCCCCTTTCGCGACACAACGCCACGCCTGTCCAGCTAACGCGGTCCCTGTAGGAGCGGATTTATCCGCGAAGCAGACGACGCGGTGAATGACACCGGCTGTGCCGGTGTTCACGGGCATGCCCGCTCCGGCAAAGCCGGGCAAGCCGCCAGGTCTTGAGCAAGACAGAAGCTTGCACAAGCTCAACCTCGCTTCGGTCAGGCCGGCTGGCTACAACTCCCCTGGCGGGCACTGCTTCGTACGGCCTCGGCCAGCTTGCGCAGGTTGGCCTGGTGGGCATTGACCAGGCTGGCGATGCTGTTGTCCGCTGGCGTTTGCAGCGAGGTGCGGCAGGTCAGCTCGGCCCGCCCCGGCTGGCTCAGGCGCCACAGGGCTTCCAGCGAGGCGTAGCGCCCCGGCACCATGTCGAAGCGCTGCACGTCCACGCGCAGCAGCGCCTTGCTGCTACCCACCGGCCCGCCCAGTTGGTCTTGCAGGGCACTGCGGAATTCATCCACCAGGTTGGCCCCCCACCATTCCGTCTCGAGGATGGCCAGGCCGCTCTGCCCTTGCCGTACCACCAATTGCGGGCGATCCACCTGCGGCGGCACCGCCACCCTGACCACCTGGATGCGTTGGCCGCCGTCACGCAGCGGCTCGCTCGGCACCAAGGTGTGATAGTTGTTCGGCGTGCTGCAGCCCCACAGCAGCGCCAGCAGCCCGGCCCCACATACATTGCGCAGTCGTTGCATCGGCTGTCTCCTCAAGGTTCCAGGCCCGCGGCCCCGGCCGCTTTTGGCCGACCACGAATCAGCGATTCGGGGTGGCGGCCCAGGTAATCGGCAAGGTCACGCAGCGAACGCGACATGCGCTCCAGTTCGTCCAGGGTCTCGCCCATCCGTTCGCGCTGCGGCGAGTCTTCGGCAATCGCCGAGTTGGCCGTACGCAGGGTCTTGTGCATCTCGTCCAGCGCCACCTGCACCTCCGGCAACGTCTGGCCATTGAACTGCTTGAGGCTGGCACGCAGCTCGCGCAGGCTGCCGTCGAGGTTGCTGGCGATGCTTTCCAAGGGCAGTTTGCTGATGCGCTCGACTACCCGTTGCAGCTGTTCCTGCAATTGCTCCAGGCTGCCGGGCAGCGTGGGAATGGTGATCGGGTCGGCCTTCTTGTCGAAGGCAACCTTGGGCGCGTCCGGGTAGAAGTCCAGGGAAATGAACATCTGCCCAGTGATCAGGTTGCCACTGCGTGCCTGGGCCCGCAGCCCATGTTCGACGAAGGTGCCGATCAGGCGCCGGGCACCGTCCATGTCACCCTCGCTATGCTTGAACGCAGCGAGCATCTTGCGGTGCACCGGCCCCAGCCGCTGAGGGTAGATCACCGCATCGACCACGACCGGAAACGCCTGCCGGGTAGCATCGTAATCGAGCTTGATGGAGGTCACCCGGCCAAATTCCACGCCCTTGAACTCCACCGGCGCGCCCACCGACAGGCCGCGCATGGCCTGGTCGAAGCGCAACTGCAGGTACTGCGCCTGGCCACTGGGCGGTGCCAGAGCGGTATCCCGGTCGGCAAACAGCTGGAAGCGCGCCTGGTCGGCAGCGGGCTCGGCTTGCGGGGCGAAGTCGGGCGAGCCAAAAGCCAACCCGCCCACCAGGATGGACGACAGTGACTCGGTATCGACCTTCAGGCCATTGGCACCGATCTGCATGTCGACGCCGCTGGCGTTCCAGAAACGCGTATCGGCGGTGACGAAGCTGTCGTAGGGGGCCTGCACGAACACACCAATCTCCACGCCCTTGCCATCGCCCTGCAGGGCAAACGACACCACCTCGCCCACCGGGATCTTGCGGTAGTAGATCGATGAGCCGACATCCAGCGAGCCGAGGTCGCTGGCAGTGAGCACAAAGCGCTTGCCTTTTTCGTCATAGGTGATCGGCGGTGGCAGTTCCAGGCCGACAAACGACTTTTCCGCCACGTTCGACTCGCCGGCATCCGCGCCGATGAAACTGCCCGAAAACAGTGTATCCACCCCGGAAACGCCGCCGACCCCGATGCGTGGCCGCACCACCCAGAAGCGCGCCCCCTGGGTGGCGAAGGCGCGGGCATCGTTGGACAACTGCACCTTGGCGACCACGCTCTTCTTGTCGTCGGCCAACTCCACCGTAGTGACTTCACCAATCACCACGCTGCGGTACTTGACCTGGGTCTTGTGGGCCACCAGCCCCTCCCCGGTGTGGAAGGCAATGGCAATGACCGGGCCCTGCTGCATCCAGTTGCGCACCACCAGCGACGCGCCGATCAAGATCGCCACGATCGGCACTATCCATACCAGCGACACGTTCCAGCGCCGGGTGCGTACCTCGACCTGCCCGGCGCCATCGTGGTTGTCAGTCTGCTGCCCCATCAATCCGGTCCCCCTCGTTGGCATGGCGATCCCAGATCAGCCGTGGATCGAAGCTCATCGCAGACAGCATGGTCAGGACCACCACCATGCCGAAGAACAGGATGCCCACCCGCGGCTCGATGGTGCCCAGCCCTCGCAGCTGCACCAACGCCGCCACCAGCGCCACCACCATCACATCGAGCATCGACCAGTAACCGATCAACTCGACGAAGCGGTACAGCTGCGAACGTTGCCGGCAGGCCCAGGTAGAACCGCGCTGGGCGGTGTACAGCAACAGGCCGAGCGAGAAGAACTTGATGGCCGGCACGCCGACGCTGGCAATGAAGATGATCAGCGCGATGTCCCACGCCCCGGCCTCCCAGAACTCCACTACCCCGCCGCCAATGGTGCTTTCGCTGCCACTGCCGAGCATCTCGGTGTGCATCACCGGCAACAGGTTGGCGGGGATATAGAAAATCAGCGCGGCCAGCAGAAAGGCCCAGCCGCGGCTGATGGCATTGGTCTTGCGCCGGTGAATGGGTGCACCGCAGCGGCTGCAGGTGTGTGCACCATTGCCCAGTTGGCAGGCCTGGCCACAGCCATGGCACAGGCACAGGCCCAGGTCTTCGGCGCTGGCCGGGGTGTTCATGGCTGTTGCCACAAGTCGCGGATGTCCTTGCCGGCGACATGGATGATCAGCATGCTCAGCGCGGCCAGGGCCAACAGGCCGATGCCGGGGATGACCTCGAGCAACCCCGCCAGTTTGATCACCGCCACCAGCGCCCCCAGCAGGCACACTTCCAGCATGCTCCACGGCCGCAGGCCTTCCAGGCTGCGCATGCACACGGCAAAACCCGGCGCGCGCTGGCCGGCCAGGGCAAAACCCAGCAGCCAGCACAACAGCCCGATCTGCAGCACCGGCGCCACGATGATGGACAAGGCCATGACCAGGGCGATGAAGGTGATGCTGCCGTGGCTGAGGATCTGCACCGAATCCCACAATGTCGCCGAATGAGTCAGCCCCTGCATGCCG
The DNA here is from genome assembly GCF_014269185.2 of Pseudomonas oryzicola. Lineage (NCBI taxonomy): Bacteria > Pseudomonadati > Pseudomonadota > Gammaproteobacteria > Pseudomonadales > Pseudomonadaceae > Pseudomonas > Pseudomonas oryzicola. The sequence continues at coordinate 2,390,894 of NZ_JABWRZ020000001.1, read as the reverse complement.
ATGGTCATCACCGGGTAGAAGTTGGCGAACACCAGCAGGATACCGCCCGTCACGCTCAGTGCCAGCCGTTGCTGCACGGTCAGCGAGGTGTACCGGTACAGCACGCCGCCACAGCGCTGGCACAGGGCCCGCTGATGCTTGAGCAGCGGCGCCCGGTGGTACACCGAGTCGCAATATTCGCAGATGATCAGGTGCTGGGTCTGGCTCATGGTGCTTCCACACGTGGCCCCGGTTCAGGCCGGGATGCGCCGGCGAACAACGCTTGATATCCGGTTTAGCCCATCTGGGCAAAACTGCCATCCGCTCGGCCAGGGCGAACTATTCTGAGAGTCGGGATCCTGCCCGCTGGAGGTGTAGCATGCGTAGGTCGACGTGGAGTTACCTGGTGGTGCTGCTGTGCGCGGCCCCGGCTGCCCTGGCGCAGTCGGTGGTGCCGCTCAAGGGCCAGAGCAGCCAGCAGATGCAGCTGGATATCAACGACTGCAATACCGTGGCGACCAATGCCGCGAACAGCGCCGCGACCTCCAACGACCCGCATGTCGGTGGCCGCGTGCGTGGTGCCGCCGCTGGCGCGGTTGCCGGTGCAGCGGGCGCACAGGTGCGCGGTAACCAGCACGACGCGCTGTATGACCGGGCCAGTGACGATGCCAAGCAGGCGTACCGGCAGAACCGTGCCGGCGAGGTGGCTGCCGCCGGTGCCGCCGTCGGCGGCATGCGCCAGCGCCAGGAGCGCCGCGAGGACCGCCGTGGCCAGGACGAAGCGCAGGCGCAGGCCCATGCCAGTGCCTATGCCGGCTGCCTGCAGGGGCGCGGCTATCAGGTCAATCCCTGAGCAGCCGGCACGCCATGCCGCGGCAGTGGCGGCATGGCGTGCCCGTTTCAGAACTTCGCCAGTTCTTCCCGGCAGAATTCGACGAACAACTGAGCCGGCTTGGTCAGTTGCACCCGCTTCAACCAGGCTGCAGCCAGCCCGGACAGCGCGACCGGCTCGGCGATATCCAGCATGGCCAGGCGCTGGCCGTCGTAGGTATACGGCGAATGCGGGCGCGTCACCAGCAAGGAAAAACCGAAGCCCTGCCCGACCATGCCGCGCACCATCTCGATCGAGGGCGAGCTGAAGACGATGTTCGGCGTCAGGCCCATTTCGTTGAACAGGCTGACGAAGTACGTGCGGCTCGGGGCCACGTCCAGCAGGATCATCGGCTCGGGGCACAGATCGCGCAGCGACACCTGAGCCTGGCCGGCAAACCGGTGCTGCTCGGGCAGCAGCACATACGGCTTCTGCGGCGGCATCAGCGGTTCGGCTTCGATGGTGCCGTCGAGGTCGTGATCATAGAGAAATGCCAGGTCGAAGGTGCCGGCAGTCAGGCCCTGGATCAGGTCCTGCTGTTCGCCATCTCGCAGACGGATGTCCACTCCCGGATAACGTTGGCGAAAGCCGGCAATCAGCCGCGGCAGGTACAGCGGGGCCACGGTTTCGAAACAGCCGATGTCAATCTGCCCGGCCACGGTGTCGTTATCGGCCAGGGCGTTCTGCTCGAACTCGTGGGCCATCTGCAGCAGCGACTTGGTCTTGGCGTAAAAGCGCTTGCCACTGGGCGTCAGCGACACGCCCTGGGCGTGGTGGCGGATGAACAACTGCACGCCAAAGCTCTCTTCCAGGCTCTTGATCGCCGTGGAGATGGATGGCTGGGCAATGTACAGCTGGCGCGATGCCTCGGCAACGCTACCGGCCTCCACGGTGGTCACGAAGTATTTGAGTTGTCGCAGGGTATAGGCAGCCACGGGCACCTCGCTGGCGCCACTCCGGGCGCTGGAATCATGCCTGCCACTTTACCCCTCGGCAGCTGGCACGTGGGGGCCAGGTGGTGAAGGATTTACCTATGGCTTGAACAGGTTTTTCGTAAGGGCGCCACTGGTCAAATACCCCCAAGCGTCTTTACTGGTATTCATCGGCCCCAAGCATACGGTGTGTGTCTATGAAGATCGTGGTCACCAGCATCCTTGTCGACGACCAGGCCAAGGCCTTGGCTTTCTACCACTATGTACTCGGCTTCGAGCCCAAGCACGACATCCCCATGGGCCGACACCGCTGGCTGACCCTCACCTCCCCCAACGACCCCAACGGCGTCGAACTGCTGCTGGAACCCGACGCGCACCCGGCCGCCAAGGCCTATAAGGCTGCGCTCAAGCAGGACGGCATCCCGGCTACCTCGTTCGGCGTGCGCGACATCCAGGCCGAGTACACCCGGCTGTGTGCAGCGGGCGTGCAGTTCACCCAGCCGCCCACCGCCATGGGGCCGGTGACCGTGGCGGTGTTCGATGACACCTGCGGCAACCTGATCCAGATCGCCCAGAAGCACTAGGCTATGTGTGAAAAGTCTTGAGACGAAGGTCAGGCAAGGCGAAAACAGCCGAGGAAGCGGCGTTTACGGGTTGTAAATGAGCATTCCGAGGCTGTTTGCAACGCAGCATCACCGAGTATCAAGGCTTTGCACACAGAGCCTAGGCAGGGGTTATCGGTAGCCACAGGGTCGCACGCAACCCATGCGGCAACTGGTTGCGCAGCGCCACGCTGCCGCCCAACCGCGCCATGATGGTACTGACAATCGATAACCCCAGCCCCGCGCCATTGGCCGAGCCCTTGCTGTAGAACCGTTCGAACACCCGCTGTTGGTCGGCCACGGCGATGCCCGGCCCTTCGTCGTCGACACTGACCCATAGCGCCTGCCCTTCACGCTGCAGGGTCACGGTGATGCGCCCGCCCGGCGGTGAATGGTCGACGGCATTGGTCACCAGGTTCTGCAAGGCGATGCCCAGCGCGCCGGCGTCGGTATGCACATGGTAGTCGCCAGCGGCGATATCCAGCGAAGGCTCGAGCCCACGCTCCAGTATCCACGGGGTCAGGTCGGCCAGGGTCTCGGCCACCACCCCCTGCAGGTCGACCAGCGGCCAGTCACGGCGACCGGGTCGGGGCTCCAGGCGGGCCAGGGTCAACAGTTGGTTGACCACCCGGGCAAGGCGGTCGACACCCCCCATGAGAAAGCCCAGGGCCTTGTCCCGCTCGGCGGTGCTGGCGGCATTGAGGGCGTTCTGCGCATGCAGGCGCAGGACCGCCAAGGGGGTGCGCATCTCGTGGGCGGCATCGGCGATAAAACGATGCTCGCGGCTCAGCAGGTCGCCGATCTGGCCGAGCAGGCGGTTGATCGCCGCTTGCATCGGCTCCAGTTCCTTCGGCAGTGGCACCAGTTGCAGGGGTTCGAGTGAGTCGGCGTGGCGGGCACGGATGACCCTGGCCATGTTCTGCAGCGGCCGCAGCCCCCAGCCGATAGCCGCCCACACCAGCAAGGCCAGGGCCAGGCTGCCGAACAGGAATGGCAGCAGCGTGTGCCGCACGATGCGTTCGACCAGGTCGATACGCACGTCGCTGCGTTCGCCAACCCAGATCACCCAGCGCTTTTCCGGGACCGGCAAGACGAAGCTGCGCCAGCGTTGCGTACCCACCACCACATCGGCGAAGCCCGATACCTGCGGCGGCTGTTGTAACTGCGGAGCACTGGGCGTGTGTACCAGCAAGGTGCCGTCGTCGGCCCATACCTGGAACGCCAGCTTGCTCTCGTAGGGGTGCCCGACCCGGTGCCGCCCGGCTTTGCTCAACGCCTCGTCGAAGGCGCGGTACAGCTCAGCACGGCTCTGCTCCTGCACCGGCAGGCTCATGATGCCCTGCAGCAGCCGGGCATTCTGTGCCAGGTGGGCGTCGTACACCTCGGCGATTTCGTGGCGGCTGTCGTGGTAGTTGTACAACGCCAGCAGACCGCTGCCGAGCAGCAACAGCAGCATCACCCGCCACAGGGTGCGTTGGCGCAGCGAGTTCATGCCTTGCCTTCCACCAGGTAACCGATCCCGCGCACGGTACGGATCAGCCCGTTGAAGAGCTTCTTGCGCAAGTGGTAGATGTTCACTTCCAGGGTGTTGCTCTCGGGCTCTTCATCCCAGCCGTACAGCAACTGGGTCAGGCGCTCGCGGGTGAATACCTTGCCCGGCTGGGCCAGCAGTTCGTGCAGCAGCAGGTATTCCTTGGGCGTGAGCACCACCTGCTGGCCCTGGTAATGCACCTGCTGGGTAGCCGGGTCCAGGCATACCCCGGCGTGCTCGATGAGTAACCGCGCGCGGCCGCTGCTGCGGCGCAGCAAGGCCCGCAGGCGGGCCTTGAGTTCGTTGAGGTCGAAGGGCTTTACCAGGTAGTCATCGGCGCCGGCGTCCAACCCGGCGATACGATCGTCGGTGGCGTCGCGCGCAGTCAATACCAGCACCGGCAGGCTGTTGCCGGCGGCGCGCAGGCGCCGCAACAGCTCGATGCCATCCAGGCGTGGCAAGCCCAGGTCGAGGATGGCCAGGTCGAACGTCTCGTGACACAGGGCATGCAAGGCGCTGGCGCCATCCTGCAGCCAGTCGAGGGTATAGCCCTCGCGGCGCAGGCCGTCACAGATCCCCTCCCCCAACGCAACGTCATCTTCCACCAGCAGCAGGCGCATGCTCAATCCTGTTTGTCCTTGATCGCTTTGAGTAAAGCATCGATTTCACCGCGCCGGCCCTGGTCCGCCAGTTCCCGGCCTGGCCGGGGCGGTGCCTGCAGGGCCTTTTGCAGGGCGGCGCGGGCTTCATCATAGCGCTTGAGCCGGTACAGGTGGTCAGCCCAGAAGTAATTGCTGTCGATGCCGTCGGGGTTGATCGCCAGTGCCTGGCGCAGCAGGCCCTCGGCCTTGGCCTGGTCGCCGAAGCTCAGCGGCCAGCCCGGCACCTGGTCATACAGCGCGCCCAGGCTGGTGTAGGCCGAGCCCTGCAACGCCTTGGGGTCCGCGGCCAGGGCCTGTTCCAGGCTGGCGCGGGCGGCCTTGACCTTGCCCAGGGCCCCCAGCCCCCCTGTGGCACCCGCCCAGCTGCTGTTGACGATGCCATCCCAGATCAGTGGCTCGGCCGCGCCCGGGTGCTGACGCACCAGCGCTGCCGACTGTACCGCCAGGGCCTCGAACGCCCCGGCACGCTGGGCTTCAGGCATCTCATAGCGAATCACCGCCCAACGCTGCTGAATGGCAGCGAGCTGCTGGGTGCCATTCTGGTCAAGGGCCCAGGTGAATGGGGCGATGGCCAGCAGGCTGGCCAGTAACAGACGTTTCATTTGCTCGACTCCTTGTTGTGCCAGGTGCTGTAGCGGCGAATCAGCGGCAGTTGCTTGCGCAGGGCGCGGTCGACCACGCCCGGCAACATGCCGTTGAGGCGCACGAAGAGTTTTTCCGGCCAGCCCAGGTACAGTTCGCTACGCTCGGCCTGCACCGCGTCGAGCACCGCGCGGGCCACGTCCTGCGGGTCGTCGACGCCCACCTTCAAGGCCTGGTTGAGGGCCTGCGCGGCACTGCTGTTCATCGCCGTGCGGGTGGTGCGCGGTGCCGCATACAGCACGTTGACCGAGGTATCGGCCAGCTCGCGGCGCAGCGCCTCGGAAAAACCGCGCAAGGCGAACTTGCTGGCGCAGTAGGTGGCATAGCCGGGGTAACCGATCGAGCCATAGATCGACCCCACGTTCACCACCAGCGCACTGGGCTGCTCGCGCAGCAGCGGCAGGAACAGGCGGGTCAGCTGTATGGCGGCCTTGACGTTGAGATCGAACAGCTCGTCCAGGGCGGCTTCGTCCAGCTGTTCGAGCAAGGCGAAGCGGTTGACTCCGGCAGCGTTGATCAGCAGGTTGCAGTAGCCCAGCGCCCGGGCCGCTGCCAACACATCGCGGCGGCCTTCGGCACTGCGCAGATCGGCTTGCTGCCAGTACAACTGCTGCGGGTAGCGTGCCATCAGCTCGGCCAGCTTGCCCTTCTGCCGGCTGACCGCCAGCACCCGCGCACCGGCGCTGCACAACTGGTCTGCCAGTTCCAGGCCGATACCACCGCTGGCACCGGTGAGCACCGCCACGCAATCAGGCAGGCGCATGCTGGGCCTCCTGCTGCGCGGCATGCGGCAGCCCTTCGAACATGGCGGTGTACAGGCGATACACCACTTTGGCGGCGTGGATCACCGCCTGATGATCCTCAGGGTCCTCCAGGCGGTTCATCAGGCCACGGTAAGTGGCCATATGGTCCTGGTCCAGCGCGCCATGGGAACTGAGGTAGCTGAACGCCCGGTCCGGCAGGCCGAGGCTACCCTGCAGGGTCCCGGCGGCCTGGGTCGCGAGGGCAATGCTGGTGCCTTCGAGGACGTTGACCATGCCGAACAGCCCGACCGGGTTGCCACGGGCGATCTGATCGTAGAGAAACGCCACCATCAGCTCGATCGGCAATGCCGGACGGCCACTCGCCACCTGCAGCGGGTCGCCACCACAGGCGGCGATGTCATCGAGAATCCAGCGCTCATGGCCGTACTCCTCCTCGATGTACTCGCACACTGCGCCGCGCAGCCACTCCAGCCGCGTCGGCAAACGCGCTCCGCAGGCCATCATCAGCGGCACGGTATGCCGCACATGGTGGTAGGCCTGGGTCAGAAACGCCACATAAGCCTCGAGGCTGGCCTTGCCGGCCAGCGCGTCGCGGATGACCGGGACATTGAACAATGCCGTACGCTCGTCGGCGGTTTGGTGTTGCAGCCTATCGAAAAAGAGCATGGCAAACCTCGTGGGTCATTGAAGGTCGGTTAACAAGCTGTGGTAACACCGCAGGATCTGTTCGCGGCGCGGCCGGCCGTTGGCGGTCAGGGTTTGCCCGGCGGCGCTCAAGGGTTCGGGCAGGCGCCGCCAGGCATGCACCCGGGCGTAGTCCGGCAGCCCGGCGTTGGCCTGGCGCACGGCTAGCTCGAGCGTGTGGTCATCGGCGTGCGGGTCCAGCGGCCAGAGCAGCGCCAGGTTGTGTGCCAGGCCTTCGCCGTGGACGAAGGCCTGGGCGATCACCCCGCCCTGGGTCAGCTCGGCCTCGACCCACTCGGGGTTGACGTTGCGCCCGAAGCTGGTGCTGTACTGGTGCTTCTTGCGCCCGGCCAGGTAGAGGAAACCGTCGTTGTCGAAGTGCCCGAGGTCACCGGTCGACAACCAGGGTGCGTCGAACGCTGGCTCGCCCAGGTAGCCGAGCAACGCCGAGCCGGCCACCTGCACCTCGCCATCCTCGGCAATGCGTACCTGCACATGCGGCAGCGGCCGGCCGACACTGCCCGGGCGCCTGGCGCCGGGGCGGTTGAGGCACACTACCGAGGCACATTCGGACAAGCCGTAACCTTCGAACACCGGTAGCCCGACCGCCTCGGCACGCGCCAGCAGGCTCGGCGCCACCCGTGCCCCGCCTACCGCCACGAAGCGCAACGGCCCCACCCGCATCAGGCCACGCTCGATGGCCGTGACCAGGCCGAGCAGCAGCTGTGGCACCAGGATCAGGCTCTCGGCACCACTCAAGGCGATGGCTCCCAGCAATTGCTTGAAGTCGACCTGGCTGGCGCCACGGAAACCCAGCTGCGCCTGCGGGTACAGGACAATGCTCGCCCCGGCCAGCAGGGCCGCATACAGGCCGAGGTTTTCCAGCAGCACTGCCAGCGGCAACACCGCCAGGTACCTGGTCGGTGCCGTCGGGCGGCTGGCGGCCTCGAGTTCGCGCGCGACCCGCAGCATGGCCTCGGCACCCAGGCAGACCCCCTTGGGTGCCCCGGTGCTGCCGGAGGTGTAGGTAATCTTTGCAGTGCCCGCTGGCAAGTCCACGCCCGCGCTCGGCGGGCGGCTCCAGAAGCGCTCGCCGGCACTGAAGCCGCAGGCCTGCAGATCGTCCGCGAAAGCCTCGTCGGCCAGCGCCAGCACCGCGCCACTCTGCGCCAGGCAATGACGACGCTGGGCACTGCTGAAGAACGCCGGCAGGATGACGGTGGGGCGCGCCGCGAACAGCGCAGCCAAGTCCCAGAGCAGCGCTTGTGGCCCGTTTTCCAGGGCCAGGACGAAAGTGCCCGGCGGCTGCGCGCTCAGCCAGGCCTGGCGTTGTTCGACCTCATCCAGCAACTGGCGATAGGTGAAGCGCTCGGCAGCCCCCAGCAGCGCCGGTTGCGCCCCCCGGTGGCGGGCATGCAGTTGCAGCACTTCCTTGAACAGCTGGCATTCATGCGGCATGGCCAGCCTCCGGCACGCTGCTGGGCAACCCCAGTCGTTCGAACACACCGCCACGGGCCAGGGCTGCATGGCCGTAACCGATGCTGCCGACGAACACCTGCGGATGCTGCGCGTAGTAGCTGCCCCAATTACCGGCGTCGCCATTCAGCCGACCAGGATCGGCCATGGCCAATGCCGTGGGCACCAGGCCCAGGCGGTGGAAACTGTTGACCAGGGTCGCGGCCCCGGTAAAGGCTACCCATTGCAGGCCGCGGGCGGCCAGCAGCCAGGTCACGGCAATGATCATGATCCGCGCACTGCCAGCGCTGAGCGCGGCCAGGTTACCCACTTCGACCAACTGCGCACGGCTCACCGGGCTGGCTGCCAGCCGGGTCACGGCCACCTCCAGCGGCTCATCCAGGTAACGTTCGATAAAGGTCGGGCCGGTGCTGGCCTGGCGGATGCCCACAGCGGCCATCAAGCGCCCGTGGCTGTCGTGCAGGCCAAGCAGTTCGGGCAGGTAATGCTGCACATCGGCATGGTGGGCGCAGGCAAAGCGGGCATGAATGAACTGCTCCAGCTCGTCGCGCCCTGGTTCGCCCGGGTGTTTCAGGGTCAGATGGGCGAGGCGGTCGCCGTGGCTGCCGATCGCCAGCGGAAACAAGCTGGGGCTGTCTGGCTGGGTCATAGCTGTCCCCCTTCAAGTAGGTGTCGAGGGGGAGTATCGGGGGCGAATCTGAAGCCAATCTGAAGTGCTACATTTGCCATGGTCCGCAAGCGCACTCACAAGGAACAAAGATGCGCCACGAATTCAGCGAAGTGCTCAACGACCTGGTCGACTATTTTCTGCTTGGCGATATCCAGCTGCTCGAGCGCTTCAAGCTGGAACACCAGCTGCCCGACGACCTGGCCCATGCGTTCACCCACGGCGACAGCGGCGACCAGGCGGTACGCGAAGGCATCGTGCTGCCGCTGGCAGGGGTCGACAACCTGCCCTACCGTATTCTGTTCACCCTGGACCAGCACACCCCGGCCCTGCGTGAACCCGGCAGCCGCCTCAAGCACCGCCGCAACGGCTACGTGCTGCGGGTCGAACACGGTGCACTGATGCTGTACACCTGGCGCATCCTGCAACATTTCACCCCCAAGACACTTGGCGACCTGATGGCGCGCTACCAGGTGCCGGGGCGCCCGATCATCACCCTGGACAATGGCTGCTATGACGTCGAGGTGCTGGCCGGCGCGCTGGTGCGCGATGGGCTGTACGAACCGGCGTTCGAGTTCGTGCTGACCAAACGCTGGAGCCAGGGTGAGGCAGCGGCGGTGGATACCGGGTATGCCTTCGGCTTGCGCGGGTACTTTGACTGACCGCTGGCCAGTACCAGCCCCTTCGCGGGTTCACCCGCGAAGGGGCTGGTGCCCCCCGTCTCAGGCGTGATGGATATCCCGGTCCTTGGTCTCCGGCAGGAACAGGATACCCAGCACCGCAGTCATCACCGCGATCACGATCGGGTACCACAAGCCGTAATAGATATCGCCGGTCGCCGCCACCATGGCAAACGCCACGGTCGGCAGGAAACCGCCGAACCAGCCGTTGCCGATGTGGTACGGCAGGGACATCGAGGTATAGCGGATACGCGCCGGGAACAGCTCTACCAGCCACGCGGCGATCGGCCCGTAGACCATGGTCACGTAGATCACCAGGAGGGTCAGCAGCAACAGCACCATCGGGTAATGGATCTTTGCCGGGTCGGCCTTCTCCGGGTAGCCCGCCTCTTTCAAAGCGCCGCTCAGGGTGGCGGTGAAGGCCTCGCTCTGCGCCTTGAAGTCGGCCGCCGCCAGGCTGCTGCCGTCAAAGCTTGGCAGTACCCGTTGGCCAATGCGGATCTGCGCCACGCTGCCGGGCTCGGCCGCTTCGTTGGTATAGGGGATGGCCCGCTTGGCCAGCAGGCTCTTGGCGATATCGCACGAGCTGGTGAATCTGGCCTTGCCCACCGGGTCGAACTGGAACGCGCACTGGCCAGGGTCGGCTACCACCACCACCGGGTTCTGCTCCTGGGCGACGAACACGTCCGGGTTGCCGTACTGGGTCAGTGCCTTGAAGATCGGGAAGTACGTCAGCGCTGCGATGATGCAGCCGGCCATGATGATCTTCTTGCGGCCGATGCGATCGGACAGGCTGCCGAAGAAGATGAAGAATGGCGTGCCGATCAGCAACGAGCCGGCGATCAGCAGGTTGGCGGTCTGTGGCTCGATCTTGAGCATCTGCAGCAGGAAGAACAGCGCATAGAACTGCCCGGTGTACCACACCACCGCCTGCCCGGCAGTACCGCCCAGCAGCGCCATGATCACCACCCGCAGGTTGTCCCAGCGGACGAACGACTCGGTCAGCGGGGCCTTGGACGCCTTGCCCTCGGCCTTCATCTTCATGAACACCGGCGACTCGTTGAGCTGCATGCGGATGTACACCGAAATGGCCAGCAGCAGGATCGACAGCAGGAACGGCACGCGCCAGCCCCAGGCCTCGAATACCTCGGTGCCCATGGCGGTACGGCAGGCCATGATCACCAGCAGCGACAGGAACAGCCCCAGGGTGGCAGTGGTCTGGATCCAGGCGGTGAAGAAGCCACGTCGCCCCTTGGGCGCATGCTCGGCCACATAAGTGGCAGCGCCGCCGTACTCGCCGCCAAGCGCCAGCCCTTGTAGCAGGCGCAGGGTGATCAGGATGATCGGTGCCGCGACACCGATGGTCGCGTAGCCGGGTAGCAGGCCGACCACCGCCGTGGACAGGCCCATGATCACGATGGTGATGAGGAAGGTGTGCTTGCGCCCGATCAGGTCGCCCAGGCGGCCGAACACGATGGCGCCGAACGGGCGTACGGCAAAGCCGGCGGCAAAGGCCAGCAGGGCAAAGATGAACGAAGTGGTTTCATTGACCCCGGCGAAGAAATGCTTGGCGATGATCGCCGCCAGTGAGCCGTACAGGTAGAAGTCGTACCATTCGAACACCGTGCCCAGGGACGAGGCGAAAATGACCTTGCGCTCCTCCCGGCTGATACCGCGTTGGGGCGCGCTGCCCGTGGATGCTTCGTCGAGAACCGCCATGGGGTGCCTCCGTCTTGTCGTCATGCAGGCCGGGAGCACCTCATCCGCTGTTTCACCGTCGCACCCAGGCCCTGGGGGCTTGCTTTGGTTATGCGAAGCACGACGAGGCAGGCCGCCTCGGATCGCAGCAAGGTTACTGAAGCATAATAGGCTTTGGCGGAATAGCCACTGCGGGCCGCGGCTACAGCACCGGCCCTTTCAGCTCGACCTGGTTGCCATCCGGGTCGTAGCAGTACAGCGACAGCCCCTCACCTTCAGCGCCATAGCGTTTTTCGGCTGGCGCCACCTGCACCCCCGCGGCTTGCAGGTATGCCCTCAGTGCCGGTTCGTCGAACGGCTCGATGCGCAGGCAGAAATGGTGCAGGTTGCGCCCCTCGGCCCCCGGTGCCGCACCGCCAGGCTGGCCCAGCGGGCCGTCGAGGGTGACCAGGTCGATCATCGCCGTGCCGGTGGCCAGGTGAACCATGCCCAGGTCTTCGCGCACGCGGCTGACCGTGCAGCCGAGCAGCTCGGTGTAGAAGGCAATGCTGCGCGGCAGGTCACTGACCCGCAGTACCAGGTGGTCGATGTGCTTGATGGCAAACGGGCGCATGCCGGGCTCCTTGTGGTGGTCGGCTTCCAGAGGCAACGCCCATCACCATAGCTCACGGGCACATGCCCCGACCATATCCCGCTATTCGTTCACCAAGCGTTGCAGCACGCCCCCTTCATGCCGGGCCAGGATACGCAGCAACTGGTCGACCAGGGCCCGGTCCGGTGCATCCAGGTGGAAGTGGTGCCCGCCCGGGTGCCAGGACACCTTGGCGTGGCTGGGCAAGGCCGCCTGGCGCCGGGTAAAGGCCTCACCGGTGAATGCTCCCTGACGACCGAACAGCAGGTACAACGGGCAGCGGATCTGGCTGAGCAGCTCGCAGGCTTCGCGCTCGGTCAGCGGCATGGGTTCGGGCAGCACCAGGCGCGGGTCGTGGCGCCAGCAATAGCCATCGCCCAACTGCAGCAGGTCGCGCAGCGCCAGCAGGCGTGCCGCTGCTTCCGACAGCTCGGTGTCCAGGCGTTCGCGACGTTGCTCCAGCGCGGTGTCCAGGTCTTCGAAACGGCACACGTCCGGCTCGGCGAAACCCTGCAGTTGGCTACGCTGGACCATGCGCTTGAGCCGGTAGGCGCGGGCCAGATGTTCGACGCGGTCGTGCTCGGCCACGGTGAACGGTGCGCCCATGCCGTCGAGGAAGGTCATGCTGGCGATACCGCTGGTCATGGCCGCAAGGAGCGATGCCACGCCGGTGCCCATGCCATGGGCCAGCACATGAAACTGCCCCAGGCCCAGGCTTTCGGTCACCGCCAGCATGTCCTCGGCATGCTCCCACAGGTAATAACCACTGTCGTGGCGGCGATGATCGGAGCGGCCGTGGCCGACCAGGTCAGGGGCGACCACGAAGCAACCTTCGAGCATCGGTGCCAGGCGCTCGAACGAGGCGGCATTGTCCAGCCAGCCGTGCAGGGCCAGCACCGGTATGCCGTCCTCCGCCCCCCAGGTGCGTACCGCTATTTCAATACCGTCGAGGTCCAGCAGGTGATCCTTGGGACTGCACAGCGAATGCATCGTAGTTCTCCCTGATAGAGCGCCGGCCCATGGCCAGGCATCACATGACACCGGCCCATACCCCATACGCCGGCGCCATCCACACGACATGCCTACCCCATGCCTTGCTCCACCATCTCCCAACAGCCCTGCCCGCGCTGCTCCCCTACCGACGCTCTCGTGCACAGGACCGACCTTGCATTCACCTAAATACCACCGTGTGCCGAGGCGAACCCTGTCGACTGATGCCTCCATTGACCACGGAGTCTTCCGCATGACCAGCACACCCTTGCCTTTCCATCAGGCCCAGATTGTCCGTAACCTGCCCAGCTGGTGCCGAACGATGCACCCCGAGCATACCCGCCGCGTCGTGCAGAGCATCCGCAAGGACTACCTCGACGAAAATGGCTCGCCTTACGCTTGGTACGCTGCAGCCAGCGATGAAGACCAGGCGCATTTACGGCAGCTGATCAGCGCCCGCGATGCCGGGTTCAAATCGCTGCGCGGCCTGCTCGAGGACTTCAAACAGATCAGCGAATTCTGCAAGCCTTTGCTCGACAGCGGGCTGGGCCCGGATGTCAAAGCGGACCAGGCCCAGTACCTGCACCAGCCGTTCAAGGAGTACACCACGCTGGTGAATGTCCCCGGCTTCGATTTTTCCCTCGGCGGTGACGATAGGTACATCAAGCGCCCCGAAGGGCCGCCCCAGAAGCGCTCGCTGCTGGAGGCCGCCCTGCACAATTTCGAAGGCACCGACGAAGTGGGCCCGTTCGACACCCTGACCCTTGGCCCGGACAGCGACGCCTCACTTCCTGGGCTGGAACCCGAAGCGTTCGTGAACCTTTGCCGAAGCCTGGACCTGGGCCGGCAGTATCAAGACCACCTGCAGAGTATCCATGAAGGCCCCAGAAAAGCCGCAATCGAGCAGCAGTGGATCGATGCAAGCCAGCAGGCACTGAAAACCGAGGCGATGATCGCTTACCTCAAGAGCCTGCTGACGCTCAAAGGTCGCGATGCCCTGGTACAGCTATGCGACAACGAAAGCACGCCTCGCTATGGCGAACACAAGCTTCGCTGCTGGCGCTTCAGCCTGCTCGGCATCCCGATTCATGGCGTACTGCTGCTGGGCCCTGATGAAGCCGACCAGACCAACCCCTGCATGCTCTACATTCCCCAGGATGCACAACACCCGCTGAGGGAGTTCGCTTCTTTGCAAAAGGCCGGTGCTCACATACGTCAACGCCTGCTGCAAACCACGTTTCGCCAGCACTTGATCAGCTTCGCTGACAAGGACCACCAGGTCGAGTTCAGCCGCAAGCTCGAACATGCCCTGTTCGAGCAGGGTACCTCCACGCGCAGACCCAAGGACAAGCCTGAACTGCACTTCAAGCGAACCCGCCTGGCGCATCCCATCTGGCAGGTGCTGTACACAGACCACAAGCGCCGCCTCAAGGCAACTGCCAGAACGATCGCGGTACCAACCGCCGATGCCGATGCCAAGGCACGCAAGGAACGGCTGCAACACTGGCTGGACGCCGGCATGAATGTTCTGAACGTGGCCGCCTTCTTCGTGCCAGGGCTGGATGCCGCGATGCTTGGGGTATTCGCCTACGACCTCATGGATTCGGTGTTCACCGGGTTCGAAGCCTGGGAAGAAGGCGATACCCAGCAAGCACTGCAACAACTCGAGTCGCTGGCCATCAATGCCGCCGTTGTCGCCGGCTTCGCCGCCGGCAGCAGCGCGCTCAAGGCATCGGGGTTCGTCGATGCGCTGGAAAGTGTCTTGAAAGGTGGCCGCGAACGGCTTTGGCACCCTGACATGGGCCCTTACAGCACCTCGGACTCCTTGCCGGTCGGCATGCCGACAAATTCCGAAGGGCTCTACATCTTCGATGGCAAAAGCCACGTCTGGCTGCAAGGCAAACTGTACGAGGTGTTCGAAAGCGACGGGCAGTGGCATGTGCGCCATCCGAACGCCGCCGATGCCTACGCGCCGGCCTTGCGCTACCTCGGCGACCAGCGTTGGCAATTGGCCCATGACAACCCGCTCGAATGGGACGATGCGCAGTTGCTCGAAGGGCTGGGCCAATTCAGCCAGGGGCTGGATGCGTCGGAGCAACTTGCCGCGTTGCGTATTACCGGCGTCGATGCAGACACCTTGCGTCACAGCCAGGTCAACGGCTCGCGGCCGCCGGCTCTGCTGGCCGATGCCTTGCTGCGCCTGCGACTGACCAACGACGTGCAGAGCATCATCACCCGGGTGCGTCACGGCCTGCCTTTGGCTGCGCATATGAACTTCGCGCTGCCGGAATTGGTACAACTGCCGACCTGGCCCGCGAACTACAGGCTGAAGGTCTTCACCGGTGCCGAAAAATGGGGAGCGGCAGACTATTTCGGTGCGGAGCCAAAAGCAGACACAGTACAGATCGAGATCGGCCGCGAAGAGCTTGACGATGGCGAACTGAGCAAGGTTGTCCTGGCGGGGATGGATGAAGATGTCATAGAGCAGCTGCTACCCGATACGCCAGCAGAGCAGCGCCCGAACGCCCTTGACCAGCTATTGGCCAACCGCCTGTCAGCACGCCGTCGCGAAGTCTTCGCGAGCATGCTGAAACGCCATCGGGTACCGCTTGGCGACGACGCGAAGACCTTGGGCCGCCAGTTCCCCGGTTTGCCTGACAATGCCCTGGAAGAGCTCGTCGCGCATGCCGACAGCGCCGAACGCGATCGCCTGAAAAGCGGACGCGTGCCCTTGCGCGTGGCTGAAGAAGCTCGCTACCTGCAGGCCCGCGCCCGCCTCGATCGTGCCTTGACCGGCCTGTACCGAGCAGACCTGGCCAATGATGACAGCCAACTGCTGCGCGATGCATTGGTAGCCGAACAGCCGCAGGCGACTGAGGCCGAAGTGTTCGCCAGCGCCGTCGCCGACCGCTCGGGCTGCGCCGTACTGCTGGGCCAGCAGCCGATCAAGCCAGGCTTTCGCTCGCCCATGCGCCTGGCACATGGACGATTCGGTTACCCACTCAGTGGCCGAGGCACAGGCCCGATCAGCGCATACGCCGCAACACGTCGGCTCAGGTCGCTTTTCCCCTCGCTGAACAGCAGCGAGATCAGCGCCCTGAGGGTCAAACTGAGCCAGACCGGTGACCTGGGCGCGGCAGTGCGGCGACTGCAGGCAGAGTGGCAAGGCCTGAAACGCTATCTGGATACGTGGTACATGAGCCCAGGTGACATCAGCGAGCGTTTCGAGCGACAAAAATGCGCCGAGCAACTCGAGGCTGCCTGGCGGCGGGAGGGTCCCGCCAACCTGGGCACGCTCGTTCTGGAGCGAATGCAGTTGCACGAGTTGCCAGCGATCACAGCCAGCCTGCTCCACATCCGTGAGCTCAAGCTGAACGAGCTGCAGCTGCAACGACTCGACAGCACGTTCCTGTCACGTTTCCCCAACCTGGAAGTACTGGAAGTCACCAACAACCGAGAAATCGACGGGGAAGCGCTGTTCCAGGCACTCGAATCGGTACCCAGGCTGCGCACACTGGACCTGACCAACAACACCCTTGCTACCCTCTCACCCACCGCACAGCGAGTGCTGGCAGCGATGCCGAACCTGCGCCGGCTGAACCTGCGGCGCAACCAGCTGACACTGGATGAAGCGACATTGAAGTTCCTCTGCGGTCGGCCTCTGGATGTCCTGAAGCTGGGGCACAATCGCATCACGCTCGATGAAAACCTCGCCACGCGCTTCCAGGACATGATCCATCCGCAGCGATTGGAGCTGGACTTCAACCCACTGCAGCACGCACCTGATGTGCGCTACATGGCGCGGTTGCAGCACCTGAACCTGTCCGACGCTCATTTGCAGGCATTTCCACAGGGCTTGGGCACCCTGATGAACCAGTCACAGTACCAGTTGCGCTACCTGGACCTTTCATCCAACCGCATTCACCATGTTCCGGACCTGGCAAGCATCCTGCGCAGTCCTTATGCGCGAGACGTCGCCGCCCGCTTGCCCGAGCGCCGCTGGTTCTTCAACTACAACAATCTGGAAGCCGAGTCGGCCAGGCGGCTGCGAGCCAGTGGCGTCAATGTCTTCGAGCACGCCCCCGACAGGCAGGAGTGGCAAGGGTTCTGGCGCGATGCCGCGACCGACCGTCAGAAGCAGCTTTGGTCCGACCTGTTCGATCAGAACGATAATGGCGACCTGCAGGCAGTGTTGGAGCGCCTTACCGACTCGTTGGAAGCAAGAAGGGATGCTGAAGGCCTGCGTGCGCGAGTGTGGGAACTGTTGGAGCACGCCCATGGGGACACGGCGCTGCGCGAGCGTTTGAACGAGGTGGCGCAATCCTTCCCGCCAACTTGCGGTGATGCCGGCGCCGAAGCATTCAGCGCTCTGGAAGTGGAATTGCTGGCCAACCAGGCGTCAGGTTGGGCACGGGATACGGCCAAGCCGCTGCTCGACCTTTACCGCAAGTTGTACCGTCGCGAGAAAGTCAACGAACTGGCCGATCGCATCAGCCTGCGACGCGGCCTGCGCAAGCAGGCGCTACAGGCACATGCCGGCCAGTTACCGGCTCGTGATGAGCTGGATGTCCCGGCGGCCTTCCCCGATACGGACCTGGCCAGGGGCTTGGTCGACGACATCGAAGTCCGCCTGGCACTGCGCCAGTCCTTGAGCGGAAAGCTCGATTTCCCCGAACCCAGCAGCGGCATGCTCTATCGCGATACCGCAAGGATCAACCAGCAAATCATCGACAACGTTCGCGCTGCCGTGCTGGAGCTCGATGCGGACACCACCGCCAGGCAGCAGTGGATCAGCGAACAGCCGGCCTGGGTTGGCTACCTCAAGCGCCAATATGCCAGCCAGTTCGAAGCCATTAGCGACTTCTGGCGCCCAGGCCTTGATTACCTCATTTATTGCCTGGACGAAAGCCAGGAGCCGATCACTTACCTGGACGACGCGATAATCAAAGTATTGTTCCCGAAAAAGCCCGTACCGGCGCTGGACGAAAACGGCACATTGCGCAGGGTTCCGCTCAATGAGCAAGCGTATGTCAAGGCCACGAACGCCTTGGCCCAGGCACAGCAGGAGGTGGAAGCCGGGCTACTGCTGAGCCTTACCCGGCAAGCGGACATCCTCGATGCCTGAACACTGATCAATGACCACGCAGGTCTTCGAAGAAGGCCTGCCGCCCATCCACCTGGCTCGACGCACGCGGCGCTGCCGCCGCCTCTGCGTTGGCCGCCTCCACATGCCAGTAGCAGTGCCTGATCGCGCGGGTTACCGCCACGTAGGCCAGGCGCTGCACTTCTTCCTTCTGCGCGGTATCGAACGGCTGGGCATCACCGGCCTTGCCCAGCCCGGCCTGGCGATACACCTGGTTCTTGTAGGGCGAGCTGGTCAGGTACTGGCAGTCGCCCAGCATGAACACTGCATCGGCCTGCAAGCCCTTGGCACTGTGGTAGGTCAACTGGCGCAGGCGGCGCTGCTCGGCCGGCAACGCCGCTTCGGCGTGCAGCACGCCTTGCAGGTGCTCGTTCATCAGCGCCCTGTCGCTGCCCTTGCGGTAAAGCATCATCACCGTCTCGCCACGCTGGTAGTGCTCGATCAGGGTTTCACCCAGGGCTGCCTCGTCACGGTCGAACACCTTGACCGGCGAGCCTGGCAACTCGGCCGCCGGGCCACTGGCCCGGGCTTTCTTGCCGGCTATCGCCGGGGTGCCCTTGACCAGATGCTCGGCCGCGTCGATCACCTGCTGCTGGCAACGGTAGTTGTCGACCAGCATCACCCGGGTGTTGGCCGGCGACGGGAAGGCCTTGGTGAACTCCATGAAGTACTTGGGCGAACTGCCACGCCAACCGTAGATCGACTGCCAGTCATCGCCGACGCACAGCAGCGACGAATGCTGGGCATGGCGCCCGATGTGCATCGCCGGGCCACGGCGGCGGATCTCGGCGAGGCTGGCGCGCAGCCAGCTGACGATCTGCGGCGACACGTCCTGGAACTCGTCGATCATCAGGTGCGCCAGCGGCCGCAGCAATGGGTCGGGCAGCAGTTGCAGGTTTTCCGGGTTGTTTTCGCCGAACAGGGCAAACATGCGGTTGTAGCTCATCACCGGCGGCGACTGGTCCAGCAGGTGCGCCTCCAGGGCCTTCCAGTACAGGGCCAGGGCCTCGAAGAACAGCGCATCGCTGTCGCCGGAGGGGAAGCTCATCGCCGCCACGGCAGTGTTCACTTCCAGGCCGAGGTTCTCGATGAAATTCGCCGCACCGACAAAGGCATCGAGCAGTGGCGCCGGGGCCAGTTCGCCCTTGACCTTGTATTCGAAGCCGGGGCCGGCCACGGCATCACCGGCCAGCGAGGCTGCCAGGCGCCGGGCCATGGCGTAGTTGTCGAGCCAGATCAGCGGCTGGTCGCAAAAGGCCTGCAACAGGGTGCGCTTGACCGCCCACTCGGCACGCACCGCCAGCTTGGCGCCGGGGCGCTGGTACTGCGCGCTTTCCGCAGGGTCGAAGCCGAGCACAAGCAAAGGCCCCTGGCCGGCCAGACGACCGTGCACATGGAAGCGGCTGCCACGGATCTCGATGGTCTCGCGGCAGGGTTCGATGCCCTTGATCGGCCAGGCGCCGGCGGCGAACCACAGGTCTTCGATCACATCGCACAGTTCTTCGTCGCGCTGGGCAGCCAGCTGGGTTACCTGGGCGCGCTTCTGCACATCGGGGTTGTTCGGGTCCAGCGGCTTCAGTTGCAGTGCTTCGCTGCGCAACAGGCCGACCAGCTCGGCAAAGCGCGGGCTCTCGCCCAGCAGGGTGCTGTAGCACTGGTTCAGCTGCTGGCGCTGGGCATCGTTCAGGCGCAGGTCGAACGGGTTGCTCTCGGCCTCGGCTTCACGCCCGGCTGGCATCTCGTTGCCCAGCGTTTCGAACGCGCGCACCTGGCCAAAGCCCGGCAGGCTGCGCACTAGCGGCAGGATGCGCGAGTGGAACGTGCGCACCAGCTCGCGGGCCTGTGGCGGTTGCAGGTTGATCTGCCACAGGGCGAAAACCTGCAGCAGGCGCTTGATGAAGTCCTTGCGCGACTCGCGGGTGAAGGTGACCACGGTCATCGCATCCAGCTCGTAGCCCAGGTAGTGGCGCAACAGCAGGATGCGCAGCACCAGCGAGGTGGACTTGCCCGCCCCGGCCCCTGCCACCACGCAGGTGGACGGTGTGTCACTGAAAATCAGCTTCCATTGCGCGGCACTGGGTTGCGCCTCGGCGGGCAGACGCTGGGCGACATCGGCCTTGAAACGCTTCTTCAGCTCGGCAGTCAGGGGCAGGCGCCAGTCATCGAACAGGTTGTCATCCCGGCCCGGCACGGCGGCCATGTCTGGCCGGGTGTCACGGATCACCAGCACCTGGCGCCCGGCCTCGTAACCTTCCACCCGCCCGCGTTCGAACCCCTCACGCACGCCATCGGCATGGCCACTGCGCTGGCCGCTGGCGTGGCCAAGGAACCAGGAGTCGCGGTGCTGGGCCTGCAGGCGGGTCAGGCCACGCCCCAGCAGGCGGGCCGCCAGGCGGCGAAACCAAGGCAGTTGTGCAGGAGGGGTAAGGTCGGCGGGGGCCTGGGGTTGCTCGTGGGCCACGGTCACTCCGTTGAAAAACAAAATCAGCGGGCATGTTCGCCGCATCGACAAGAAATCGCCAGCGAATGCTTGCAGATCAGTGGATTAGGCGATGAAGCGAACAAAACACGCCACCTATATAATCGATTTTACTGATTATTTTGAGTCGATATTTACGCTTATTTTCGATGCTTCTTTGACGCATCATGGCCTCATTCCACCTGATTCAAGGAGCACGACCATGCTGCAACTGCGACCGTTCGAAAGCCTTGGCCATGCCAACCACGGCTGGCTCGACGCCCACCACCATTTCTCCTTCGCCGAATACTACGACCCGGCGCGCATGCACTGGGGCAACCTGCGGGTATGGAACGACGACCTGATCGCTGCCGGCAGCGGCTTCCCACCGCATCCGCACCGCGACATGGAAATCATCACCTATGTGCGGGAAGGCGCCATCAGCCACCAGGACAGCCTGGGTAACAAAGGCCGTACCGAAGCCGGCGACGTGCAGGTGATGAGTGCCGGTACCGGCATCGTGCACAGCGAGTACAACCTGGAAGACGTGGATACGCGCATCTTCCAGATCTGGATCGTGCCGGAGCGTACCGGTGAAGCACCGCAGTGGGGCACCCGGCCGTTTCCCAAAGGTGAGCGCGGCGAAGGCTTCGTGACCCTGGCCAGCGGCCGCGCGGGTGATGAGGACAGCCTGCAGATCCGTACCGATGCCCGCCTGGTGGCTGCCACCCTGCGCGCCGGTGAAACCGCCGAGTACCGCTTCGATGCCGCACGCCGGGGCTACCTGGTGCCGGCCAAGGGGCTGGTGGAGGTCAACGGGCTGCGGGCCAAGGCGCGCGATGGCGTGGCGATCGAGCAGGAGCAGGTGTTGCGGGTGACCGCCATCGAGGACAGCGAGATCGTGCTGGTCGACGTGGCCTGAAGCTTACGTCTGACGGCTTGATGCGGCCGCTCCTCAACCTGGAGCGGCTTCAGCCGGTGCCAGCCACCGCGTCGCCTGTTTCGCGGATAAATCCGCTCCTACATGGCCTGAGCGGCTTCAGCCGCGAACACCGGCTAGCCTCGCACGGCCAGTTCGGCAAGCACCTCGGCGGAGGTGGTGACCTGGCGGAAGTGATGCTTCCACAGGTCGATGCCCAGCTTGCCCGATCGATCCAGCGAGGAGCCGACTGTCATGTCGGTGACCAGGGTGGGCATCAACCCGGCATCGAACAGGGCAAAGCCAGCCGCCAGTACACAGGTCTCGGTCTGTAGCCCACACACCAGCACCCGCTCCACGCCCAACTCGCGGATGTATGCGATAGCCTCGACGCTCTGCCCATAGCCATGCTTGACGAAGACCTGGTCAGCCTCGACCAGGTTTTCGTCCTCGGCGGCCGGGTGCCAGCCGAGCTGGCGTTCGAAGGGGGTGACCTGTTCGTCGTGCAGTTCGACCGAGGCAATGGTGGGAATGTTTGCTGATAACCGGCGCAGGCCATCGACCAGCCACTCTGGCGGGCTGAAGGTGGACTGGACATCGACGATGAGCAAAACCTGGCGCATGGGCGGCTTCCGGCACTGGCAAAAGGCGCGGAGTATAACGTGTCTTCCCCCCGATAGCGCCCCACGCCTCTGCTGAAGCGGCCTTGTCGTTCTGCCCCCAAGCAGCAGAACGAACTCAAATGTTCGTCAAAGCACAACATCTTCTCGATTCAGGCGTTACGGGTAAACCGTATTGATGCCCGCAGGCGGTATCTGATAATCGCCCAGCTCTTCAGCCAGCTCCGCTACGCAGATGACCCGCGGGGTTCCATTCGGCGCAAAAACCTCTTGGCCGTCCAGCGCATTCAGAGCGACCTCGTCATGGTTGCTCCTCAAGCTGTCATGCACCTTCACCGGTTCGCTCCCTAATTTTGGTTCTGCGGCCAAACGCCGAACGCGGTGATATTGTCCGAGGCCGGTTATATTCTTTGAGACAGACGTATTAAGTTACAATTATTGGTTTTTAAACAACACCCACGTCGCACTCTGCGAATTTTCAAGACCTACATATCAAATACGACCAGTCTGCTATTTATCAAAGAAGTACCCTAGTCAAGAAACCGAATTTTCCTACCCTCGACTCAGTCGTTTAGCGCACCCACCAACCCTATTTCGATATAGCTCGAAGCAACTTATCAGAAACATCCCACAAACAGCTTCATATATAAACAGCGCACAACTCTAAACCGTAAGGCACAGCCAGCGAAACAATTGACGCTTGTCAATTTACGTTCTAGAACTCCCACTACTCCGCATTTCGCGGAGAAAAAAGGAGAATCAAATGAACGATGAATTTGGAGTTACCTTAATGAGTCTGCAGCTTTCTAAAGAATGCGAGTTAGAGGCAGAGTTTTTTGGCGGGTCTGGTAGTGCAGGAGGTTGTGGTGGTAGTGGAGGCTGCGGAGGTGGCGGAGGGTGCAACGGAGGCAGTGGCGGTTGCAAAGGTGGAGGAAATGCTATTACCAACCGCGACCCCGAGGATTAATAGGTAATCAGCGAGCGTCCTGCAAACAGGGCGCCCGCACCGACTTAGAGGACCGAATATGAATCAGATGCGCATTTATAACTATGAAATTCTTAACTTCGACCAACAGCCTACGATTTATTCAAACACGGGCTTCAGTAAAATAACTGACCCAAGAATGGTTAGCGTATTGCAGCGCCTTGAAGAAAAGCAGGAAGAAACCATTAACAAGGCTGAACTTGAGCAAATCATAAAGAACGAGCAACTCGACCCAACAGCAACAGTTGCTTTTCTGAAGTCACTCACAA
This sequence comes from Pseudomonas oryzicola, assembly GCF_014269185.2. Lineage (NCBI taxonomy): Bacteria > Pseudomonadati > Pseudomonadota > Gammaproteobacteria > Pseudomonadales > Pseudomonadaceae > Pseudomonas > Pseudomonas oryzicola. Next base: position 2,367,691 of record NZ_JABWRZ020000001.1, on the reverse strand, counting down.
TTATTGGAGAACCTGCCGTATCACCCTACTTCAAGAAAACCTCCGTTTTCACTGATTGGGAAGTTTCCACCGAACTGAAATGCAGCTTGACAAAGCGACTTGGTGGAAAAATTCAGTTTCATACAACCCTTCCTGTGGAAACCATCCCCACAGACCAACCAACACTCTTCATATTCGTTTACCTAAAGCTAAAACCCAAAGAACTTAGAACGATTTACACAAACCTCGCCCAGAGGAATCCTCATTGCGGCTTCAGCGTAGGCTTCATAAGCGGGCGACACTTTCACTTAACGGCGGCGTATATTCCCGACGTGGGTAACCCATGTGCTTTTTGTACGCTCGACCGGATAGCTCACTACGAAACCTTGAGATCCAGCCAACACTACTGGAGCAAGATATGGACTTTCTGCCTAACCAGGAAAATTGATTTACCCACGACAAAAATTGACGAGTTTCAAAATGCACTCATCCTAGGAACAATTACGTCGTTTTCGCACCAACTTACTTATCATCAGAGAGCCAGGCGAACCCAAGACCAAGTTTTACTATCAAGAACACTTGACTTAACTAGCGGAGAAACTACAGAAGACTGTAATGTCCACTGGCCATTTTGTGAATGCTTAGGATTAAAACCATGAATATCTCTCATGACCAATATTTAAAATACACTCAACAGGATGTACTAGACGAAACTCTTTTTTTCCATGCCAAGGGCAACTATGTGACCCACGACTCTGTTCGACACATGAGTACGCTCCATCACATTCCTGCCAGTGAATTAGACAAACTAACCGGCAACGAACTCAGATTAAATATACTTGACAACGAACCCTCCGACCAATTTTTTTTAGCGCCTTTGTCTTCAGATCACCAGCTATGCAGAACAGACTCTTGTGACAGATTCGATGGTCGACCACTGTCTTACGACTCCCTCCGAGCCCTCCTCTCTCCGCTGCTCATAAAAGACAATTCAACCTACAGGAGAGGCTATCCAAGCGGCGGGGCCCTCTATCCGGTCGAGGTGTTTTGCGTAAACCTTAATCATGATAGTAATCCTTGGCCGGGTGGTAGCAGCGTATTACATCTATTACCCGCCTCGAAGACTTTCGAACTGCACACCCCTGAAATCAACCTGCAGAAACTCAGAAGCGCGATCACCTCTCAAGCTGCAGATACGGGCTCAGCGAGCTGGGCTCTAATTTACTTCATCTACCTTCCAAAAGCGCTATTCAAATATCGGTACAGGGGTTACCGCTTAGCACTAATGGAAGTTGGATCAATGTACATGCTAATAGATTTACGCTGCAAAGAACTCAGTTTGAGAAGTCGACCCTTGTCTGGTTTTACCGACCATGAAATCACTCGACTGCTCAGGCTGAACCCTGCATTACTTCTACCTGCATGTATTCAACTAGTAGGCTAAAACAATGAACACCCTTAACGAAGTACATACACCCAACCATGCTGATTTTGTATTTCACCGCCCAAATGCAGTAGCGCACTTTCCGCACAGTATCGAATGTGCCACACGCTGGCAAACCTATGGATCAAGCAGTGGCTGGTCAACCGTTTTAGCAAATAGCGCTCTTGGAGAACACTTCGAGCGCAAGCATTTTTACCTAGACATTCCGACACATAAACTTAGCACCCTAGACCTAGAACTAACCCCTGAAGAATGTGACGCATTCTATACAGCATTTACGCAAACCTCTAGCACTTACACGCATGACGACCTGAAAACACTTCAACTAAGCTTTACTAACGCATATAGATTAACCAACTTCACAGCATGCAGAATCCCCACAGCCTGCATTTCAATTTTACCTAGCGAAAATCCTACAGACAACTTGATCTACCCAATGAGGGACACTTGCGGATGTAGTGCACACGTTACTTTGGAGCATTCAATCACCGGAGCGCTAAAAGAGTCGTTAGAGCGACAATTCTTGCTACGGTTCTGGCTGACAGGCGTATGCACTGAATCTCTCGAATTCGAACAGGGCTACGCAGCGCTCAGGAACAGCGCAAGCCTACAACTGTTCAGAGAGCTAAAAAAGTCTGGAAAACTAACCATACTCAATCTTACCGACAACAACTCTCCCGGCAGCTGCATCTTGCTTTATTATGGAAACGACAACAACCAAAGGCAACCCGTTCAATATTGCGCAGGAATGGCTTATGCCAAAAACACCAGCGACGCCTTAGAAAAAGCAACAATAGAATTATGGCAAACTTTCCGATTCATGCACTCCCTCTATAACGAACCATTCAAAACAGACAACATTGAAGACCCATATTTGCGACACTTTATCAATTGCAACCAATATGACACCTACCAAAACATTACCAATATCGCCAAACAAGAGACCCGCAACACTGCGCAGTTGAACCCAACAGAATTTAACCTAAACAATATCATATCCGCAATAAATAGACAGAACCTAGACGGATACCTGTATGTATCGCAGTCAAATTTCAATAAGTCTACCCTATATTTCTGCAAATACGTTTCACCAAATTTATTCCTACACATGAACAACGCCTCACATTTCAATCTGCGCAATCGATATTCTCAATCGTTTGAAAATAGCATCCTTCCGAAACAATTAAACAAAATGGTGCCATTCCCATGAATAGTCATACCATCTCCTTAGCATCACAACTCAATGGAATTTTAAAAATATCCCGGATATTAATTAAAGAACATCTTAGAGAACCCTCCGCCCTTCTGTGGACAGGCCTCGCCCCTTGCCTGATGTTCATGATCGTGACATCCAGCTACCGGCCAGGCAGCATGGATTACCAGACGGATGCCGCCTGGTTCTACGCATACATTTCCGCAAACGTGGCGTTTTTCGGCTTCAGTTTCTACCTGATCGGGCGTCGCGAAAGTGGCTTCATTCGCTCGTTCATCTACCAACGAAAGGCCATCCTCCTGTTCCTTGCCTCGCACACTACCAGCTACACGATAATCAGCATCCTTTACTGCAGCTTGTTCTATGCCGCGACCAAACCACTCTACGGCCACTACTCGCTGACTGAGTTTGCTGTGTTGCTGGCCGGCTTCTACACTGGATACTTGGCATTTTCCTGCATCGGTCTCGCCATCGCCGCACTGCCGCTGAAGTTCAGCACCGCCGGCACTTTGTTTTCCGTGGTCTCTTTCCTGATGCTGGTTTCCGGTTATGCCGCGGCGGCCCACGCCCCACTCGCCCACTCGTGGGTCAACAGCGTCAATCCGCTATTCCTGACCACACAGATTGTCAACGGCACTTACTCCTTGTCAGGCAGTTTCATCGCCGCCTGGGCCGCGTTGTCCGCAGGCTTGCTGTTGACGGCCAGGTACTTCCGGATCCAACCCATCTGGAGTCGATACTCATGAACATCCTGACCCTTGACCGTATTGGTTTCGCCTACACTGCCGAACCGTTTCTAGAAGACGTATCTCTGCATTTGGCCAAAGGTGAGACAGTTGGAATACTAGGCTGCAATGGGGCCGGCAAGACCACGTTGTTCGACCTTATCTGCGCATTGAGAGCGCCTCGCAGCGGGAACATCGTCAATGCCTCGCACCGACAGGTATATCTGACCCAGGTGCTGACGCCTCCTCCAGCATTGCGGATGGTAGACGCCGGCGCCCTGGTTACCCTGCTGAACGCAGCCTGCGCGCCCAGTCATGCGGATATCCTTTCACGGCTGTGCACCTGGTCCCCTGCCCTCGGCCGGCGGTATGCCGAGATATCCCGGAAAAAGGCCTCCACCTGCAGCTATGGCGAGATTCGCAGCTATTTCACCCTGACGCTTTTGCTGATGGACAGCGACCTGATCATTCTCGATGAACCTACTGCCGGCGTGGATCCGGAATTCCGGCATTACATATGGCTTGGCATCAGCAGCGCCTGCAAGGACGGCGCAAGCGTGCTGGTCTCATCGCACTACACGCAGGAAGTCGTCGACTGCTGCGATCGGTTCTACATGCTGGCGCGCGGCCAACTCGATGCGTTCGCAAGCGGCGAACAATTTCTGGCAGCACACCAGGCGACCACACTCGACGAGGCCTTTATCAATGCCTCGATGCAGAGTTGACGTCTGCGCAGCAGGTGTGAAGGCATGGCACCGGCGTGTCCGTGAAGCATCCGCAACGGTGCCATCGCTGTGTGCTGTCAATATTTCGTCCGGAACGCTTGCAAGCTGCTGAGAATGCGTTGCAAGCGGATGTTTTCCCGCCACTTATAAAGGGTTCAAAGTAGCGATAGAGCAAATCGATATTATCGGTCGTTTCGCTGCAACCTACGCTCCAACATATGAAAGCAACGCGGCGCGTTGGTCCACTTGCCCTTCAAGCGCCCCGCCTGTTAGCCGACCAGAAGCCACGACTACCGCTGTACGGGGCGCCGCAACGGGCTTCCCCGTTTTGTGAAAGGGGGCCACTGATGCACAAGCCGCCACGCAGCCGTTCCGAACTGGCCGAGGTATTGTTCAGCCTGCGTCGCAGCTTTTTCGCCCTGGGCGCCTTCAGCGGTGTGATAAACGCCATGATGTTGACGCCAGCGGTATATATGTTGCAGGTGTACGACCGCGCGCTGGTCAGCCGCAACCTCACCACCCTGGGCATGCTCACGTTGCTGGTCATCGGCCTGTACATGATGATGTCGGCACTGGAGATGATCCGCACCCGGGTACTGATCCGGGTCGGCAACTATCTGGACATGGACCTCAACCGGCGCATCTTCAGCGCCGCCTTCGAGCGCAACCTCAGCCGTGCCGGCGGCAACCCGGCCCAGGCCCTGCATGACCTGGCACAGGTGCGCCAGTTTCTCACCGGCAGCGGCCTGTTCGCCTTCTTCGATGCACCCTGGACGCCGATCTACCTGCTGGTCAGCTACCTGATCCATCCGCTGCTGGGGCTGGTCACGCTGATCGGCTCGCTGATCCTGGTGGCCCTGGCCTACCTCACCGAGAAAGCCACGCAAAAACCCTTGGCCGAAGCCAACCAGGCGGCCCTGTCGTCAGCCAGCTATGCCAACAACAACCTGCGCAATGCCGAAGTGATCGAGGCCATGGGCATGCTGCCGGCGATCGGCAAGCGCTGGTATCAAGGCCACCTGCGCATCCTGCAGATGCAGACACTGGCCTCCGACCGTGCCGCACTGATCAGCAGCACCGGGCGTTTCGTGCGCATTACCTTGCAGTCGGTCATCCTCGGTACCGGCGCACTGCTGGCGATCGAAGGCAAGATCACCCCGGGCATGATGATCGCCTGCTCGATCCTGGCCGGCCGTGCCCTGGCCCCGGTAGAACAGGTGATTGCCTCGTGGAAGCAGTTGCTGGGTTGCCGTTCGGCCTGGGGCCGGCTGAACGAGCTGCTGCGGGACTACCCGCAGCGGCCATCGGGCATGCCATTGCAACGCCCACTGGGCATGCTGGCCGTGGAAAACGTGATCGCCAGCGCCCCCGGCAGCAACACGCCCATCGTGCGTGGGGTGAGCTTCAGCCTGACCCCGGGCGAAAGCCTGGGGATCATCGGCCCGTCGGCCTCGGGCAAGTCCACCCTCGCCCGCCTGCTGGTCGGCGTATGGCCGGCCCAGGTCGGCAAGGTGCGCCTGGACGGCGCGGACATCTTCAACTGGAACAAGGCCGAACTGGGGCCCTGGCTTGGCTATCTGCCACAGGACGTCGAGCTGCTCGAGGGCACCATCGCCGAAAACATTGCCCGCTTTGCCGAAGTGGACAGCGAAGCGGTGATCCGTGCGGCCCGCAGCAGCGGCGTGCACGACATGATCCTGCGCTTCCCGCAGGGCTATGACACCCGCCTGGCGGCCGATGGCTCGCCACTCTCCGGTGGCCAGAAGCAACGCATTGCCTTGGCCCGCGCGCTCTACGGCGAGCCCAACCTGGTGGTGCTTGACGAGCCCAACGCCAACCTCGACGACGTCGGGGAAAAGGCCCTGGTCGATGCACTGGCCGAACTCAAGGCGCGCGGGGCAACCGTGATCCTGATTTCCCATCGGCCCAACGTGCTGTGCGCGGTCGACCAGGTGCTGATGCTGCGTGACGGCGCCGTGCAGATGCTCGGCAGCCGCGACGAAGTGTTCACGGCGCTGCGCAAGGCCAGCGTGATCCCGGCGGCGAGCGCGGCACCGCTGGCTTCGGTGAAAGCACGGGAGTGACCGCTCATGCCGATGACCCACCACACCGAGTTGATTCCCGCCGAGGCCCCGCACCTGATTGACCTGGACGCCGGCCGGCCGGCCCGCTGGGGCCTGTGGCTGGTGATCGCCGGCTTTGGCGGTTTCCTGCTGTGGTCGGGCCTGGCCCCCCTGGATGCCGGGGTGGTCGCCACGGGCACGGTCAAGGTCACCAGCAACCGCAAGGCGGTGCAGCACCTGAGTGGCGGCACGGTCGAGGCGATCCTGGTGCGCGAAGGCGACGTGGTGAAGAAGGACCAGGAAGTGGTACGCCTCGACGCGCTACGGGCAGTGGCCGAACAGGGCGCGGTCAGTGCCCAGTACATTGTCGGCAAGACCGTGGAAAACCGCCTGGAAGCCGAGCGCGACGGCCGTGACAGCATTACCTTCGACCCTGCCCTGCTCAAGCGCTATGGTAACGACCCGCGCCTGCTGGCGGCCATGGACCTGCAACAGCGCCTGCTGGAAACCCGCCGCGCCGGCCTGGCCGGCGAGCTGAGCATCCTCAAGGAAAACCTGGCCGCCACGGCGGTACAACTCAAGGGCCTGCAGCAGGTGTACGGGGCCCGCGCCTCGCAGATCGGCTTCCTCAACCAGGAACTGCAGGGCACCCGCGTGCTGGCTGCCGAAGGTTATGTGCCGCGCAACCGCCTGCTGGAACTGGAGCGCAACAATGCCGACCTGTCCGCCGGCCAGGCCGAGAACCTCAACAACATCGCCCGGGCACGCAGCCAGGCCACCGAGATCAAGCTGCGCATCCTCCAGCGCCAGCACGACTACCTGAAGGAAGTGGAGTCGCAACTGACCGACACCGCCAAGGAAAACACCACCCTGGCCGACCGCCTGCGCGCGCTGGACTATGAGGTGACCCACACGGTGATCCGTTCGCCGATCGACGGCATGGTCCAGGCGCTGAGCATTGCCACGGTCGGCGGCATCATCCAGCCAGGGGCGAAGATCATGGAAGTGGTACCGCTCGACCAACCGCTGCAGGTCGACGCGATGATCCCGGTGCAGGCCATCGACAAGATGGTTCCTGGCCTGGACGTGGACATCGCCTTCCCGGCCTTCAACCATGCACGCACACCCAATATCCCGGGGCGGGTCAAGACCGTGTCCGCCGACCGCCTGATCGACGAGGAAAGCAAACAACCGTTCTACCTGGCCCAGGTGGAAGTGACCCAGGCCGGCATGGGCCTGCTCGGCAGCAACCACATCCGCCCCGGCATGCCGGCCACCGTCACCATCAAGACCGGAGAACGCAACCTGCTCAGCTACCTGCTCAAACCGATGCTCGAACGCGTGGATGCTGCATTCAAGGAGCAATGACATGAACCGCCCGTGCCTGATGCTGTGCCTGTTGGGGGTGGCCATGCAGGCCAGCGCCATGGACCTCAAGCAAGCCTGGGACCTGTTGCAGTACCAGGGCCCGATCTACCAGGCCGCCGTGCACGAGAAACAGGCCGGCAGCGAGAACCGGGCGATCGGCCAGGCCGGGTTGCTGCCACAGATCAACGCCGTGGGCTATTTCAACAAGATCAACGGCAGCCAGAGCCAGTATGGCCTGGACAGGGACCTGGATTACGACTCCAAGGGCGCCAGCGTGCGCCTGCGCCAGCCATTGTTCAACAAGCAGAAGATGGCCGAGTACCGCCAGGGCCAGCAACGTGCCGAGTACAGCGTGGCGGTGTTCGATGCCAAGAGCCAGGACGCTGCGGTGAGCCTGGCCGAAGCCTACTTCGACGTGCTGCTGGCCAGCGAAACCATCAACCTGGCCAAGGCCAAGCTCAATGCCTTCGAAGAGCAGCTGGCGTCGGCCAGGCGGCGCATGGAACTGGGTGACGGCACCGTCACCGACATCGACGAGTCGGTTGCCCGCCGCGACCTGGCCGAAGCCGACCTGATCGAAGCCCAGGACAACCTGGTCAATGCCCGCCGCAAGCTGGAGGAGTTCATCGGTGAAACCCCAGCGTCGCTGACCACCTTGCAGCCCGGTTTCAGCACCCCACCGCTGCTGCCGGACAACCTGCAGGACTGGCTGGTCAAGGCCCAGGCCGACAGCCCCCTGATTCAAGCCCGCCGGCATAGCTATGAGGTGGCCGCAGAAGAAGTGAAACGCGCCCGCGCCGGGCACTGGCCAACCCTGGACTTCGTCGCGGGCTATACCGCCAGCAGCAGCCAGTCGATTTCCGAGCTGAACCAGCGCAACCATTACAGCTCGGTCGGGCTGGAGCTGAACATTCCGCTGTACAGCGGCGGCGGCACCAGCGCCCTCACCCGCCAGGCCGGCGCCAACAGTTCCAAGGCCCTGGATGAGCTGGACGCCGCCCGCCAGGCGGTGATTTCCGAAACCACCCGTGAGTTTCATGGCGTGCAGAGTGGCGCCTTGCGTGTCCAGGCGCTGGAAAAGGCGGTGGCCTCCAACGAGCGCTCGCTGCTCTCGACCCGCAAGGGCTTCAAGGAAGGCGGCACCAGCACCAACTCGGATGTGCTCAATGCCGAGGAGTTGCTGTACGACGCCCGCCACGACCTGTTCGAGGCGAAGTTGAACTACCTGTTGTCGCGGCTGCGCCTCGCCTCGTCGGTCGGTAGCCTGGGCGACGACGATATCCAGCAGATCAACGACTACCTCGGGCCAGAGCTGGTGGTCAGCAATTGAGTGTCGGCCGCTGTCGCCGCGGCAACGGTGCTTGCCGCAGGTTGCCGGATTCAGGCTATGATCGGTCACCCTGCCGCGGACGTCCTGACCCATGCCCGTAGACCTGCAAACGTTGTACCCCAGGCTGATCCACCTGATGCTGGACACGGTATTCGTGGTCGATCGCAACAACCAGATCGTCTTCGTCAGCGATGCCTGCGAGGCGTTGCTGGGCTACCAGGCCAGCGAACTGGTCGGCACCCTGATCACCGACTACATGCACCCTGACGACCTGGCGATGACCCGCGCCTCGATCGTGCGAGTGATGAGTGGCCACCCTCATTACGACTTCCGCAACCGCTATATCCGCAAGGATGGCGGCGTGGTGCATATCCTGTGGGCGGCCTGCTGGTCCGACGAGGCCAATGCCCGCATCGGTGTGGCGCGGGATGTGACCGCCCAGTGCCAGGCTGAAGAGGAGCTGCGCTTCCTGGCCCACCATGACCCGCTGACCCGGCTGGCCAACCGCACCAGGTTCAATGAACAGCTGGACACCGCCCTTGCTGCGGCCCGCCGCCATGATCGGCCACTGGCCCTGCTGTTCCTCGATATCAATGATTTCAAGCAGATCAACGACAACCACGGGCACAGCATGGGCGACCGGGTGCTGTGCACCCTGGCCCGGCGCCTGGAAAGCTGCGTGGGCGCCACCGACACGGTAGCGCGGATGGGCGGTGACGAGTTCACCGTGCTGCTGCCCGATTGCCCCTCGCCAGAGGTCATTGCCGAGCGCGTGACACGGATACTGGCGACCATGGCCGAGCCGCTCGGCGCCGAATTCGCCGGCATCGCCACCCCCACCTGCAGCATCGGCGTGGCCTGCTTCCCGGAGGACGGCAACGACGCCGACACACTGCTGCGCCATGCCGACGGGCAGATGTACCGGATCAAACGTCAGCGCGCGGCGGCCGGTTGACCGCGAGGATACCGACCATGCACAACCCGGAAGAGGCCTTGCTCGCCAGCTGGCAGCACAATGCCCAGGCGTGGATCGCAGCCGTGCGCAGCGGCGCTATCGCGAGCCGCCGCCAGGTCACTGACCAGGCCATCCTGTTGGCCATCCTGGGCCGTCAGCCGCAACGCGTGCTGGACCTGGGCTGTGGCGAGGGCTGGTTGCTGCGCGCACTGGGCGAGCGTGGCATCCAGGCAGTGGGGGTCGACGCAGACCCGGCACTGGTGCAAGCCGCGCGCGCTGCGGGCAGCGCACAGGTGCACCTGGCCCGCTTTGCCCAGCTGGCCAATGGGCAAGCGCAGGTAGGCCAGGACTACGACCTGATCTGCGCCAACTTCGCCCTGTTGCAGCAGGACATCATTCCGTTGCTGGCGGTCATGCGCGACTTGCTGTTGCCCGGTGGCGCGCTGGTGGTCCAGACCCTGCACCCGTGGAGTGTGGCCGATGGTGAATACCAGGACGGTTGGCGGGAGGAGTCGTTTACCGAGTTGGCCGGGGATTGGCAGGTGATGCCCTGGTACTTCCGCACCCTGGCCAGTTGGCTGACTGCGCTGGACATGGCCGGGTTGCGGCTGGCCAGCCTGCAGGAGCCGCAGCACCCGCAGAGCGCGGTGCCGCAGTCACTGCTGATGATAGCTGAACGCCCCTGAAGCGATCAGGGGCCAGCGTTCAGAGCACCGGCTTTCGCACTGCCCCACTGCGGGCCTTGGCCATGGCCGCCAGGCGCACCGCCACGTTGGCCGCACCGTAACCGGCATAGCCGCCCTTGCGCTGGATGATCTCGAAGAAAAAGCGCTCCTCGAACGGCTCGGTGTACACATGGAACAACTCGCCACCCTGCGCATCACGGTCGTACAGCACGTTGTAGTACGCCAGTTCGCTGAGGAATTCGTCATCGAAATCGAAGCGCGCCGCCAGGTCGTCGTAGTAGTTCAGCGGAATTTCCAGCAGCGGCACCCCGGCCAGCTTGGCACGCGCCACTTCACGGAAGATGTCGTCACAGTCGAAGGCAATATGGTGCACACCTGAACCCCGGTAGCTGGACAGCGCATGGGCAATGGCGGTGTTGCGGTTTTCCGAGATATTCAGGGGCAGGCGCAAGGTACCGCACTGGCTGCGCAGGGCGCGGCTCTTGACCAGGCCGTAAGGGTCGGGCAACACCACTTCATCGTCGGCGGCGAAGCCGAACAGGCTCTTGTAGAACAGCACCCAGCTGTCCAGCGATTCAGCCGGCAGGGCCAGCGCCATGTGGTCGATGCGGCGCAGGCCACCGGTGGCGCTGGCGTTCTTGTCCAGGCTGAAGTCGGTGTCATACAGGGTCTGGCCGGCCGTGCCCTGCTCCACCAGGTACAACAGGCTGCCATCCGGTGCACGTACCGCCGGCACTTCGCACTCGTTGGGGCCGACCAGGCCACGGAACGGTTGGCCACGGAAGGCGGTGGCGCGCTTCAGCGCCGCTTGCTGGTCCTTGACCCGCAGGGCAGTGGCGCACAGCGACGGGCCGTGGGCCTCGAAGAAGTTGTGACCAAAGGAATACGGTTCGGCGTTAAGGACGATATTGATATCGCCCTGGCGCAGCAGTTGCACCTCTTTGCTGCGGTGCTTGCCGGCTTCGGCAAAGCCCAGGCGCTTCAGCCAACCGCCCAGGCGCGCGCCAACGGCTTCGTCAACCGCGAATTCGAGGAACTCGACACCGTCATAAGTGCTGGCCGCCGGTGGGCTGAACAGCACGCCGGGTTCGATCGGCGTACCCTCCTGCTCCAGGCGCAGGCGAGTCTGCTCTTCGAGGTACAGCAACGAGCGCAGGCCGTCGGCGGCATTCTGCCGGGGCGGCGCGGCGCGGAAGCCGTCATTGAATATTTCCAGCGACAGCGGGCCGCGGTAGCCGGTGGCCAGGATCGGCGCCAGGAAACCGGCCATGTCCATCTCGCCCTGCCCCGGGAAACAGCGGAAGTGGCGGCTCCACTCCAGCACGTCCATGGCCAGGATCGGCGCGTCGGCCATCTGTACGAAGAAGATCTTGTCGCCGGGAATGTCGCGGATCGCCCGCGGGTCGCCCTTCAACGACAGCGTGTGGAAGCTGTCGAGGATTACCCCGAGGGCCGGGTGGTCAGCCTGGCGTACCAGGTTCCAGACTTGCTGGTAGGTGTTGACGTGGCGGCCCCAGGCCAGGGCTTCGTAGCCAATGCGCAGGCCGCGTTTGCCGGCGTGCTCGGCCAGCAGGCGCAGGTCGTCGACCAGCAATTGCTCCTCTCCCAAGGCATCGGCCTGGACGTTGCTGCACACCAGCACCAGGTCGGTGCCCAGTTCCTGCATCAGGTCGAACTTGCGCTCGGCACGGTCGAGGTTTTTCTGCAGGCGGTCGCGGCGGCAGCCTTCAAAGTCTCGAAATGGCTGGAACAGGGTGATGGCAAGGCCTGCATCAGCACACATCTGCCGTACCTGGCGCGGGCTGCCGGCGTAATAAAGCAGGTCGTTCTCGAAGATCTCGACGCCGTCGAAACCGGCGGCGGCGATGGCTTCGAGCTTTTCCGGCAGGGTGCCGCTCAAGGACACAGTGGCGATCGAACGCTGCATGGCGGGAGTTCCTTGTTGTTAGAGGCTGACGGTGCCAGGCGCAAGCAAGCACCGGTCACCGTTTCTGGCACGATCGATTATTCGCAGGTAAAGTCGGCGCTTCAATATTTTTGTACGGAATGGTTAGTTTTGCGTTCGATTACCGCACAAAACCCGTTCTGACGAATTGCTAGACCGCCGGCCCGTGGTCAACATGAACCACAACGCAGGCCCACCGGCCGCTGCCCCCCTGCCCTTGCGAAAGCGATGGCCGACCCTGCGCAAACAACAATAACAACGGAGACAACGATGGCTCACTCCAGCTCGCAAGCCAAGAAAGCGACCGCCAGTGGATGGATAGGCTCGGCACTCGAGTACTACGACTTTTTCATCTACGCCCAGGCCGCTGCGCTGATTTTCCCGCAGATATTCTTCCCCAACACCGACCCGAAAATGGCCATCATCGCCTCGCTGGCCACCTACGGCGTGGGCTACCTGGCGCGCCCGGTCGGCGCCTTCGTGCTGGGCCACTGGGGTGACACCCGCGGCCGCAAGAACGTCCTGCTGCTGTGCATGTTCCTGATGGGCCTGTCGACCATGGCCGTGGGCCTGCTGCCCACCTACCATGACATCGGCCTGCTCGCCCCGGCCCTGCTGGTGGTGCTGCGCCTGGTCCAGGGCTTTGCCGTGGCCGGGGAAATTTCCGGTGCCAGTTCGATGATCATGGAGCATGCGCCGTTCGGCCGCAGAGGCTACTTCGCCAGCTTCACCCTGCAAGGCGTGCAGGCCGGCCAGGTACTGGCAGCAGCGGTGTTCCTGCCCCTGGCCTACTTCATGCCCAGTGAGGCCTTCAATGACTGGGGCTGGCGCATTCCGTTCCTGATGAGCGCCTTCGTGCTGGTTGCCGGCTTCATCATCCGCAGGGAGGTACATGAAACACCGGCCTTCGTGAAGGAAGAGAAGCAGGACAAAGTCGCCAAGTCGCCGATCCGCGAGGCCTTCCGCCACAGCTGGAAGCACATGGTGCTGGTGATGTTCATGGCCCTGATGAACGTGATTCCGGTGGTGGCCACCATCTTTGGTGCCGCCTATGCGGTGCAGCCGGCCTATGGCATCGGCTTCGACAAGAGCGTGTACCTGTGGATCCCGGTCGTCGGCAACATCGTCGCGGTGCTGGTGATTCCGTTCGTCGGCAACCTCTCCGACAAGATCGGCCGCCGCCCGACCATGATCGCGGGCTGCCTGGGCTCGGGCCTGCTGGCCTTCGTCTACCTGTATGCGATCAGCATCCACAACGTACCGCTGGCGTTCGCCACCTCGATCGTCATGTGGGGCATGGTCTACCAGGGTTACAACGCGGTGTTCCCCAGCTTCTACCCAGAACTGTTCCAGACCCGCTACCGCGTGTCGGCCATGGCCATCGCCCAGAACATCGGCACCATGCTGACCGCCATGCTGCCGGCACTGTTCGCCCTGGTCGCCCCGCCCGGTTCGGACAACATCCCGCTGGTGATCGGCGGGCTGGCGTTCTTCATCACTTGCCTGTGCGCCCTGGCGGCCTACATTGCCCCGGAAACCCATCGTTTGTCGATGGAAGACCTGGGCAACCCGCAGGCCAAGCCGATGGAGAAAGCGGCGTATGAAGCCAGCCGCAAAGGCAGCTTTCAGGCGGTGAGCCACTGATGGATCGCCGGGGCCGCAATGCGGCCCCGGCAATCTCAACCTACGACCACATCCTGCAACCGCTGCCACAACCGCTCGACGTCCCCGCGCTCGGTCGGCAACGCCCCGATCGACACCCGCACCATCCAGCGCCCATCCAGCATTGCCGGCGTCACATAGGCATCCCCGGACGCATTCAGCCGCTCGGCCCAGCCCTTGGTATGCGCATCCAGCGCTTCGCCCTCCAGCCCCGCTGGCCGATGGCGAATGCACAAGGTCTGCAACGGCACCGGTGCCAGCACTTCCCAGTCCACCGCCGCATTGACCTGCGCGGCCAGCCACTGGGCATTGCCCAGGTCACGCCGCAGACGCGCCTGCAACGCTTCAACGCCCTCGCTACGCAACATGAACCACAGCTTCAACGCCCGGAACCGGCGGCCCAGCGGGATGCCCCAGTCACGCAGGTTCTTCACCTCGCCATCCACCGCTGATTGCAGATAGCTGGGGTTGGTGCTCATCACCCGGATCAGGTGCTGCGGGTTGCGCACATAATAGATCGAGCAGTCGAAAGCCACGCCCAACCACTTGTGCGCATTGACCACTACCGAGTCGGCCAGCTCGATACCGTCCCACATCCAGCGGCACTCCGGCAGGATCATCGCCGAGCCGGCCATGGCCGAATCCACATGCAGCCACAGGCCATGGGCCTGGGCGATCGCGCCGATCGGGCGCAGCGGGTCGAGCGCTGTAGTGGCCGTGGTACCGGTGGTGGCGACCACGGCGCAGGGCTGGTTGCCAGCGGCCAGGTCCTGCTCGATCGCTGCCTGCAATGCCTGCGGGCGCAGCGCGTAGTGTTCGTCGGTCGGGATCAGGCGGATGTTGTCGCGGCCAAAGCCGGCCAGCAGCGCCGCCTTGTCCACCGAACTGTGGGCATGGGCACTGACGTAGACGATCAGCGGCCTGGCCTGGGCCTGCAGGCCGCCGCGCACCAGGGCGTAGTCGCTGGTGCGCTCACGGGCACAGATCAGTGCCACCAGGGTGCTGGTGGAGGCGGTGTCCTGGATCACCCCGCTCCACTGCTCGGACAAGCCGAGCAGCTGGCGCAGCCAATCGAGGGTGGTTTCCTCCAGCTCGCTCAGGGCCGGGCTGGATTGCCACGACAGGCCGAGTACCCCCAGGCCGGTGCTGAGGAAATCGCCGAGCACCGACGACAGGCTGCCGTTGGAGGGGAAGTAGCCATAGAAATCCGGGTGTTGCCAGTGAGACAGGCCGGGCATGAGCAACTGGTTGACGTCGTCGATGATCGCGGCGAAGGGTTCGCCTTGCTGGGGGGCGCTGCCGGGCAAGGCGGCCTTGAGGTAGCCGGGCTCGACCTGGGCCATGACCGGGCGTTCGCCGACACTCTGGCGGTAGTCGGCGATCAGGTCGATCAGCTGGTGGCCGTACTGGCGGAATTGTTCGGGGGTCACGTGGCGCTCCTGTGGTTTATCTACTGCCTGTACCGGCGACAGGGCCGGTACAGGCAACACAATGCCCCCAGTCTAGGCAGCTATCGCGCAGTGAATAACCCCGCTTCGCGCATACCTGCTATGGCAAACCCGCATGCCCGCCCTGCACGCCGAACTGCGACTGGCGCCACAACTCGAACACCCGGTTGCGCAGCCAGCGGTGCTCGGCCGAGGCCTGCAGGCGCTGGTGCCACACCACCCAGTAACGCTGGCTGTGATCGATGAAGCCCAGCGGCCGCCAGGCCAGCTGATGCAGACGGCACAATTGCCGGGCGATGTGCTCGGGCACGGTGGCCACAGCCTGGCTGTTGGCGATCACCTGCACGGTGGCGGAGAAGAACGGCACCTCCAGGCTGACCCGCCGCTGCAGCCCCTGGGCACGCAGGTGGCGGTCGATGAAGCTGTCCTTGTCGCCGCCGCCGGAAATCCGCACATGCTTGTACGCCAGGTAGTCGGCCTGGCTGAGCGCGCCGCAGGCGGCCAGCGGGTGGTCGTGGCGCATCAGGCACACGGCGCGGTCCTCGCCCAGCAGGCGCCCGTGCAGGTTGGGAGGCGACTCATCGAACAAGGTTGTGGCCAGGTCGATCTCGCCACTGGCCAGCAAGGCGTACTGGCCGGCCTGCCAGGTGCGGTATTCCAGCGATACGCCCGGTGCTTCGCGCTCCAGCGCCACCACCAGCAGCGGCAGCATGTGCTCGGCCACGTAGTCCGAAGCGGCCAGGCAGAAGCGCCGCTCGCAACGCGCCGGGTCGAACACCGCGGGCTGGCGCAGGGCATGCAGCTCTTCGAGTATCTGGCGTAGCGGTTCGACCAACGCTTCGGCGTGTTCGCTCAGCACATAACCACGGCCCTGGCGCACCAGCAGCGGGTCGTCGAAGGCTTCGCGCAGGTGGGCCAGCTGCCGGCTCAGGGCGGACTGGCTGACGCCCAGGCGCTCGGCGGCGTGGCTGAGGTTCTTCAGTTGCAGCAGGTGGTCGAGGGTACGCAGGTGGGCGAGGCTGAGGGAGGCGAAGATGGGGTTCATGCAGGCTCCCCTGGCTTGCCAGCGATGGGGCCGCAAAGCGGCCCGGGTACGCAGATCAGTCAGTCAAACCGACGTACACGTTCTGCACATCATCGTTTTCGTCGATCGCCTCGAGGAACGCTTCCACCTCGGCCAGCGCCTCGGCACTCAGGCTGGCTGCGCTCACCGGGTTCTTCGGGGTGTAGCCGATCTTCGCCGAGGTCACGGTGAAGCCATGTTCCGGCAGGGCCTTCTGCACGGCATCCAGGTCGGTGGTGTCGGTGATGAACAGGGTCGAACCCTCTTCGTCGCCTTCCTCGAAGTCCTGGGCACCGGCTTCGATGGCTGCCATCTCCGGGTCGGCGTCGCTGTTGGCGGTGGCTTCGATCAGGCCGACGTGGTTGAAGTCCCAGGCCACCGAGCCGCTGGCGCCCAGCTGGCCCTTGCGGAACAGCACGCGGATCTGCGCGACGGTGCGGTTGACGTTGTCGGTCAGGCACTCGACGATCAGCGGCACCTGGTGCGGGGCGAAGCCTTCGTAGCTGACCGCCGAGTACTGCACGGCATCGCCATCCAGGCCCGCGCCCTTGCGGATGGCACGTTCCAGGGTTTCGCGGGTCATCGAGGCCTTCTTGGCCTGCTCGATGGCCAGGCGCAGGCGCGGGTTCATGTCAGGGTCGGCGCCGGACTTGGCGGCGATCTGGATCTCCTTGGACAGCTTGCCCATGATCTTGCCCTTGGCGTTGGCCGCGGCTTCTTTATGTTTGGCTTTCCACTGTGCGCCCATGTCGACTCTCTTGTTTCAGCGGCCGGTTCAGGAAGCGACCGGCCAAAAGTGGGTGCAGTTTATACGCCCTCAGGCATGCGATCGACAAGAAATCTCGTCAGCCTTTATCGGCTTTGCCCGCTGCCGCGGCAAAGCGTGCCAGGCGCACGTCCAGCCGACGCGGGCGCAAACCGTGGTCTTCGGCGCGCTCCTTGCGGCGGATGGCATTGCGCACCAGCAGCGAACCGAGGTAGCGGATCGGCTCGGGCGGGAACCACCCCAGCGGCCCCTGGACCAGCGGCGAGCGCGTCCACGGGTTGTCCAGCCCCAGGGCCAGCGACGAGAGGATCTGCCCGCCCATGTGGCACGGGCCGACCCCGCTGCCCGAATAGCCGAAGCCGTAGAACACGTTGCCCTGCCCGTGCAACCGGCCAAAGAACGGCAAACCGGTCACCGAACGGTCCGACGGCCCGTTCCAGCTGGCCGCCAGCGGCACCTCGGCCAGGGCCGGGAAGAACCCGCCCAGGCTTTCGCGTAGCAGTGGCCGGTATGGCGAGGGCTGGTCGAACACCGGCAACATGCGCCCGCCATAGGCGAAGGTATTGCCGCCTTTGCCAAGCATCAGCCGGCCATCGGAGGTGTTGTGGTAGTAATGCACGAAGATGCGCGAGTCGAGCACGCTGATACCGCTGTCCAGGCCGATCTGGCGCAGCAGGTCGGGGCACGGCTCGGTAATGACCATGTCGCTGGAAACAATCGCCACGCTGCGCTCGAACTGCGGGAAGGCGCGCGCCATCCAGGCATTCAGGCCGAGCACAACGCGATCGGCGCGCAGCGTGCCATGGGGTGTGCGTACCTGTACCGGGGCACCGTGCTCCAGGCCAGTCATGGGCGTGCCCTCATGAATGCGCACTCCGCGCTGCAAGGCCACCCGGCGCAGGCCGCGCACCAGCTTGCCCGGCTGCACCGTGGCCGCGGCCGGCGAGAACCAGCCCTCCAGGTGCCGCGCCGAGCCCGCCAGGCGCTGCACCTGGCCCAGCGGCAGGCGGCGGAACGAATTGATGCCCTGGCGCTGCAGCGCGTCGATCACCGCGTCGCTGGCCCCCACCTGCGCCGCGTTGGTGGCGGTGTACAGCGTGCCGTCCAGGCGATAGTCGCAGTCGATGCCATTGGCGGCACAAAACGCACCGATCTCACCGATACTGCGCTCCGACTCGCGCACCAGGCGCACCGCCTCGGCCACGCCGAACAGGCGCTCCAGGGTGAAGTACTTGGCCGACCAGGACAACGCGCAGCCACCGTTGCGCCCACTGGCGCCGGCACCGCAGATATCGGCCTCGATCAGCACGATGTCCAGGGCCGGCTGCGCCTCCTTGAGCATCAGCGCAGTCCACAGCCCGGTGTAGCCACCACCGACGATGCACACATCGCAACGGGCATCGCCAGGCAATGGCGGGCACACCGTCTCTTGTGCCGAATCCAGGGCTTGTTGCAGCCAGAAGGGTCTCATTTGCTCACTTTCCTTTCAGGTCCGCAATGGCTTGATTGCCATGCTGGTGTCAGGTACCAGGTCGGCGCTCGGCGCGGCGCTGGCCGGGCGGCTGTTCCAGTGCGGCAGCAGTACCAGTGCCGAGAACAGCGCACAGCCGGCAAACACGATGAACACCGTGACGCCGTCGAAGTAGCCCGGTAGCAGCCCGCCCAGCACAGCCCCTACCGAACCGCAGCCATTGACGAAGCCTGCCGCGGTGGCGCCGGCCTTGGCGGTGCCGAAGTCGATCGCCGCAGCGCCACTGATCATCGAGTCCGGCCCGTACAGGGTCAGGCCCATGATGAACAGCAAGGCCACCACCAGCATCACACTGCCGGTGTGCATGGCCGCCATGAATGCCGCCAGAGTCACGGTCAGCAGTACCAGGCTGATCACGCAGGCCGGCATGCGCCGGGCGCCGAACAGTTTGTCCGAAGCCAGGCCGATCAGGATCGGCCCGAGCAGCCCGGCCAGTTCGAAGGCCGTGGGGATGATCGCTGCGCCCACCTTGCCCACCGAAGGCATCTGCTCGAAGACAATCACCGGCCCCCACAGCAGGATGGCGTAGCGCGCCGGTTTCAACAGGAAATAGGCAAGCCCCAGGGTCAGCACCGTACGGTTGCGCAGGATTTCCTTCAGCGGTGCCCACAAGCTGCACAGGTTGCCGCTCGGGGCCATGCTCTGTGGTTCGGGTTCGACCGCCGGCAGGCCGACGTCTTCAGGCTTGTTGCGCTGCAGGATGAAGAACAGCACCGCCACCAGCGCCACCACTGCGGCGCTGGAGAAGAACGCCGCGTGCCAGGTGCCGACCAGGGTATAGGCCCACCAACCGGCGAACGGCGAGGCCACCAGGCCACCGAAGGCGTAGCAGGAGCTCCACAGGCCCAGCACTCGCCCCCGCTGCACCGCGGGGAAGAAACTGCCGATGTTCTTGCACAACCCGGCCCATCCGGTGGATTGCGCCAGGCCCTGCACCAGCATGCAGGTGGCGAAGATCGGGAAGGTGGCGTAACTGCCCATCACCACGGCAGCGCCTGCCGAAATCAGCAGGCCGCCGAGCACCACCACGCGCGGGCCGAAGCGGTCGGCAAGCATGCCCCAGGTGAACTGGCCCGCGGCATAGGCGGCCAGGTAAAGGGCGTCGAGGTTGGCCATGGCGGCCTTGTCGAGCATGAAATTCGGGTCTTCGGCGATGCCCAGCTTGGCCACCGAGAAGGCCTTGCGGGTGAAGTAAAAGGCGGCGTAGGCCAGCCAGGTGATGGCGAAAATCTGGATGCGCCAGCGTTTCAACGTGGCTAGGGACTGGTTCATTTAAGTCTGACCTCTTGCTCAAGTGTGCCGGCAGAATGTGAAGAAACGCCTGTCTTGTTCTTGTGTTGCGCACAGCGATGACGGGGGCTGTCATCGGGTCAGATGGCGCCGTGTGGGGGCCATGGCCCTGGCGGCACTTGTGGTGCCAGCGTCGGGCTGAGATGCATGGAAACAGTTGCGCTAAGATAAATAAAATCGATTTATCGTATTTCACACATAAGCCCAGTTTGTTACCGAGGTCGTCATGTCGGTTTCCCACGCACAACTCAAGGCCTTCCATGCCGTGGCGGTTCACGGCAGCTTTACCCGCGCCGCCGAAAAGCTGTTTCTTACCCAGCCCGCAGTGTCGGACCAGGTGCGCAAGCTGGAGGAGCGCTTCGGCGTCTTGCTGTTCCACCGCAACAAGCGTTCGGTGCAGCTCACCGACCTCGGTGAGCGCCTGCTGGGCATCAGCCAGCGCCTGTTCGCCTGCGAGGCCGAGGCCCATGAACTGCTGCAGGACTCGCGCGCCCTGCACACCGGCAGCCTGGTGCTGGCAGTGGATGCGCCGGTGCACGTGCTGCCGCAGATCGCCCGCTTCTGCCGGCGCTACCCGGGCATCCAGGTGAAGATCGAGACCGGCAACACCGATGAATCGCTGGCCCGGCTGTTCAGTTACCAGGCCGACCTGGCCCTGCTGGGCCGGGATGTCGACGACGAGCGGCTGCATTGCCTGCCGCTGCGCCGCGACCCGATGGTGGCGTTCGTCGCGCACCAGCACCCGTGGGCCAGCCGTGGCTCGATCAGGCTGGCGGACCTGGACGATATGCCGCTGGTACTGCGCGAACCCGGCTCGGTGACGCGGCAGACGCTGGAGGAAGAGATGCAGCGGGCCGGCCTGCGGATTCGCCCGGCGATCCAGGTGGAAGGCCGCGAAGCCGCCCGTGAAGCAGTGGTGGTGGGGATTGGCGTTGGGGTGGTGTCGGCAGCAGAGTTTGGCGCGGATGCGCGGGTATGCGCGCTGCCGATTGTGGATTGCCAGCGGCACCTGACCGAGACTTTGGTGTGCCTGCGTGAGCAGCGCACGCGACGGGTGGTGGCGACCTTCCTGCAGATGGTTGAGCAAGCGCGGTAAGCTGCACAGGCGCCCCGACTATGCTGGGGTAACTCACTCCTTCGGCACTCACCCCATGCTCTTGCGCCTCGCCGCCGACACCCTGGTGCTGCTGCACCTGGCCTTCATCCTGCTGGTGCTGTTCGGTGGCCTGCTGGTGCTGCGCTGGCGCCCCGCCCTGCTGCTGCACCTGCCGGCCCTGGCCTGGGGCCTGGCGGTGGAATACCTGCACCTGGGCTGCCCGCTGACTGCCTGGGAAAACCACATGCGCAATGCGGCCGGTGACGCCGGTTATCAGGGCGGTTTCGTCGAACATTACCTCTGGCCGCTGATCTATCCCGTTGGCCTTACGCCGTCGGTACAGCTGCTGCTGGGCAGTGTCGCGCTGCTGCTCAACCTCGGCATCTACGCATACGTGGCCTGGCGCTGGCGCCGCCCTAGCGGGTAGCCACCACGAACAGGCGCGGGAACGGCAACAGCACCTTGCCATCGCTGGCCGGTGGGTAGTCGCGCTGCATGGCCTGCAGGTACATCTGCAGGAAGTCGGCCTGCTCCTGTTCATCGAGCTTGGCCAGATACGGCCTCAACGCCGAGCCCTTGAACCACTCCACCACCGCTTCGGCGCCGCCCATCAACGGGTGGTGATAGGTGGTGCGCCACACATCCACACGCGCGCACAACGGGCTGAGCAGGTCATAGTAGAACGCCGCGTTGTGCCGCGGCGGCAGCTGGAAGTCGGCGAATTTGGCTGCCCAAGGGCCTTGGCCGGCGATCTCGCGCAATTGCCGGTGGGCCGGTTCGTCAAGGTTGTCCGGGGTCTGCACCGCCAGGCTGGCGCCTTCGCTCAGCTGGCGCACCAGGTGCGGGTACAGTGAGGCATGGTCCGGGAGCCATTGCAGCGAGGCATTGGCCAGGATAAGGTCCTGGGGCTCGGCGGCGGACCAGCCGGCGATGTCGGCAACCAGCGTGCGCACCCGGGGGATGCACAGCCGCTTGCGTTCGCGGGCCTTGTCGATCATGTCCGGGTCGCTGTCCAGCGCGGTCACCTGGGCGTCCGGGTAACGTTGCAGCAGCACCTCGGTGGAATTGCCGGGGCCGCAGCCCAGGTCGGTAGCGTGGCGCACCGGGCGTGGCGGCACGGCGCCAAGCAGGTCGCGCACGGCGCGGGTACGCTCATCTTCGAACAGGGAATACTGGTTGGCGGACCAGGCCATGGGCAACTCCTTCTGGCGAATAGTGGGGTCAGCATATTGCTATCTGTCGACAAGCGGAACTGGCTGACCTGGTTGCAGGTCATTCCTTGCATGCGCATGAAGACTTACCTGACCCTTGCCATCCTGGCCCTGGTCGCCACCGCTGCCCTGCTCGGCTCGCCGTGGATGAACCAGCGCTTTCACATGCCAGCGGAAAAAAACCATGCCCAACAACGCGAAACGGCCGGGTCCTCAAGGGAGCCGGCCGTTTCGCCCAGCGAGTGACGCTTAGTGCTGCTTGCCGGAACGGATCTGGTGCACCACACCCATCGCCACCACGATTGCCGCAGCGATACCGGTGGAGATGACCAGGATCTGGTAGTCAGGCATGAAAGCCATGGTCACCAGGGCGGCGACGATGAAGGCGATCACCAGGTAGGTCAGCCATGGGAACAGCCACATCTTCAGGCGTACTTCCTTGCCTTCGGCAATCAGCTTGCGGCGCATGCGCAGCTGCGAGAAGGCAATCACCAGATACACCAGCAGGGCGATCATGCCGGTGGTATTCATCAGGGTTTCCAGCACGTCCTTCGGGCGCAGGGTCTCGCTGAAGTTGATCAGCGCACAGAAGATGGCCACGGCGCACGAACCCATGATCGCATACACCGGTACACCGGTACCGGCGCGGGTGATCTTGAAGAACGACGGCGCGTCGCCACGCTGGGCCAGGGAGAACAGCATGCGCGAAGCGGTGTAGTGGCCCGAGATCAGGCAGCTGCTCACCGAGGTCAGCACCACGAAGTTCATCAGCAGCTCGGCGTACGGCACGCCCAGCAGTTCCAGGGTGCGGCGATAGGCGCCATAGCCGGAAACGCCCAGCTGCGGGTCGTTCCACGGTACCAGGCAGACGATCAGGAAGATCGAGCCGACGTAGAACAGGCACACACGCCAGACCACCGAGTTGGTCGCCTTGACGATCTGCGTGGCCGGGTCCTTGGCTTCGGCTGCGGCAATGGTGACGATTTCCGCGCCGAGGAAGGCGAACATCACCCCGAGCAAGGCACCAATCACGGTGGTGATGCCATTGGGCATGAAGCCTTCGGCAGTGAGGTGGCTGATGCCCCGCACTTCACCGAACTGCCAGATGTTCAGCACAGCCGCAGTACACACGATCAGGAAGCAGACGATCGCGATCACCTTGATCAAGGCGAACCAGAACTCGAATTCACCGTAGTGCTTGACGTTGAAGAAGTTGACGGTGATCAGCAACAGGGTCGTGGCCAGCACGAACACGTTGACGCTGACATCGGGGAAGAAACCGTGCAGGATCTTGCCCGCCACATAGGCCTCCCAGGCCATGAGGATGACCCAGTACCACCAGTACAGCCAGCCGATGGTGAAACCGGCCCAACGGCCGATGGCACGGTCGGCGTAGGTGGAGAACGAACCGGTGTCCGGCGAGGAAGTCGCCATTTCACCCAGCATGCGCATGATCAGTACCACCAGGATGCCGCCTGCCAGGTAGGCCAGGACAGCGGCTGGGCCGGCGCTGTGGATCACGCTGCCGGAACCGACGAACAAGGCGCCGCCGATAACCCCGGCGATCGACATCATCGTCAGGTGGCGCGACTTGAGCGAGGCACTGAGTTTGCTCTCGTGCCCGCTTTTCGCGGTGGTGGTTGTGGATGTTGCGTCCATCAGTTGTGTACCCCGTGCTTCTTTTTATCCAAGGAAATCCGTGAAACCCCGATGGCTGGCGGTTTCACCTGTACATCAGTGCTAATGCGCGCAGGATGGTGTGATGAACACACGCAGGCCTTCCATGGCGGCCTGCTGACGCGCCCCAGGGCTGGCGCCTGGGGCGAACTGAACATGCTTTATGTGGCGATATCTGACACCTAATGTAAAAATGTCCGGCGCAGAGAACCATGCACAGTGGCATGAAACTCGCACTGCACTGTACAGGCCGCCAATGCAGTACACCGCGCAAGCGCCTGGCGTTTCACACCCTGAAGGTCCCGAATGCTGCAATTACATCCAGACTCCTCCACGCCGCTGGTCAACCAGATCATCGACGGGCTGCGCGAGTTGATCGACAACCAGACCCTCAAGCCAGGCGCCAAGGTCCCGTCCATTCGCGCCTTTGCCGCGACCTATTCGGTCAGCACCTTCACCGTGGTCGAAGCCTACGACCGCCTGGTCGCCCAAGGCTTGCTGGTGAGCCGGGGCAATGCCGGCTTTTTCGTCAACCGCGCGGCGGGCGACCTGCTGGACCCGCACAACGTCGACGCCGATACAAGTCGACCAACGTTCAACTCCGAGTGGTACCTGCAGCAGATCTTCGAAATCCGTCAGTTGCCGTACAAGCCAGGGTGCGGCTGGCTGCCCAACGACTGGATGTACGAAGACGGCCTGCGCCGCGGCCTGCGCCAGGTGGCTGGCAGCCCGCTGGAGCTGTCGGGCTATGGCGACCCCATGGGCCTGCTGGAATTGCGCGCGCTGACGGCGCAGAACCTGCAGCAGGAACTGTCGATCGTCGCCAACCCGGCGCAACTGATGCTCACCCATGGTGCCAGCCAGGCCCTGGACCTGGCCGCGCGCACACTGGTGCGCCCGGGTGATGTGGTGCTGGTGGACGACCCTGGCTACCCCAACCTGATGAGCATCCTGCGCACCCAGGGCGCGACCCTGGTCGGCGTGCCACGCACACCGGCCGGCTACGACCTGAACCACCTGGAGCAGCTGCTCACCCACCACCGCCCGACGGCCTTCTTCACCCAGCCACACCTGCACAGCCCGACCTGCTCGCGTACCCCGCTGCCGCAACTGCACCGCCTGCTGCAACTGGCCAGCCAGCACGGCTTCCGCCTGGTGGAAAACAACCTGTACGCCGACATGATCGCCGAACCGCAGCCCTGCCTGGCCAGCCTCGATCACCTGCAGCAGGTGGTCTACGTGGGCAGCTACTCGAAGAGCATTTCGCCGAACGTGCGGGTCGGCTACCTGTTGGCCAACCCCGAACTGATGCAGAAACTGCTGCACCTGAAGATGCGCTCGGGCCTGACCACGTCGCAGGTGATGGAACGCGTGGTCTACGCCGCGATCATCGACGGCCGCTGGCGCAAGCACCTCAAGCGCCTGCGCCAGCGCCTGGCCGAGGCGCACCAGGAAGTTGGCCGGCATCTGCACCGGTTGGGTTTCGAGTTGTTCATCGAATCGGATGAGGGCATGTACATCTGGACCCGCCACCCGGCGATTCCAGACAGCGCGGCTCTGCTGGATGATGCGCTGGAGAAAGGCATCATGCTCGGGCCTGGGCAGTTGTTCATGGTCGATGCCAAGGCCACCGGGTGGATGCGCTTCAATGTGGCGTTCAGTACCGAGCCTGCGATGTGGGAGTTGCTGGAGAAGGTGTTGGTGAAGCATGTGCGCCGGAGTGGAAGATAAGAGAGCTCTTGTGCCTCCATTATTGCGGCGCTGCAGCAGGCCTGGCAGGCACTGGACACGATAGTGGCCAATTAGTAGCATCCAGCCCAAATGGACATCACGGACACCTTCAGGTCATGGATCGCACCACCGGCGTCATTCACCGCCCGATACACCATTCCATCCGCCCTTCGATTACCTGGGAAGAAGCCTGGAAAGGGCCCGACGAAGGCTTGATCCGCTGTTGGGAAATTGGCCGTGAGCGGGCCATGAATCAACCAGAACTCGCCCGGCGCTGTATCGATGGCGCGCTGCCGGTGCTGGGCTGGAAAGGCGGGCATGATCGGGTGTTGAAAAAGCCGATGAAATACGGCTCTTTCAAATACCTGGCGCAATGGCAGGGCCTTCGTGGTGAAGACCTGTTAATCGACACGCGAACCGAGCTGACCATCACCTGTCGTCACACCGGCATGCTGACCACCTTCACCCCGGATCAGGAAAAATACGCCAACGCTTTGCTCTTGGTGGAATAGACCCGGACGAAGCGCGAATCACCCAGCGCTCGGTGGGCGCAAGCAAGCCACCTGGACACGTCCCGACCGCAAAGGCGCGCGAAAACTTGGATCCTATCCTCTGAAAAGGTATGCTGGTGATAGCCAAGCGCCACTATTCAGACCAAGTTGCAAGCCTGCTTTCAAGGACGAACCTTTTGCCCAGCCACCCCACCCGCCACACCATCGCCCGCCAGTGGCAACTGCTCAAGCTGCTACCCGGCCGCCACCCGGGGATGAGCTCCACCCAGTTGCAGGCCGCCTTGGAAACCGTGGGCTATAGCACCAGCAAACGCACCGTCGAGCGCGACCTGGTCGAGCTCGCGGCGCTGTTCCCGCTGCGCTGCAACAGCAAAGGCATGCCGTACGGCTGGTACTGGCAACCCGGCCTGAGCCTGGGCGAAGCACAGCAACTGCAACCTGACGTGCTGGCGCCCCCAGACCAGATCGAACTGCATGCCTGGGTCGACGACGCGCTGGCCCAGCGCTTGCAAGCGCAGCCACTGGCCACGGACATGCAACTGACCGCGCACGCGGATGGCGGCGCCACACTGGTGGCCACGGTCGACGACAGCCGCGCCCTGATGGGCTGGCTGTTGTCCCAGGCTGGCTCGATTCGCGTACTGGCGCCGCAGGCTCTGCGCCTGGCCATGCTCGAGCAGTTGCGGCAAAGCCTGGCGCTGCACGACAGCGGTAGTTGAGCGGCAGGCAACGGTCATCAACTCACCGCCAGCGGCTAGAGAGGTTGCGCCTGACGCAGGTTCCGACGCGCCAGGCAGGCATACCCCAGGCCCAGCACACTGAAGGCCAGCACGCCCAGCAGCGCCATCAGTTCGCGGCTGTAGCGCGCCACCCAGGCCGGGAAGCCGATGACTTCGCGGTAGACTTGCACGTCGGCCTCGCCATCGGCATGGCTGATGCTGATCCCGCCCTGGCGGATCTGCGTGTAGTCCGCATCGAAATACACCCACACCTTGCACGCGCCACCTGGCTCCATGGCCGGGATTTCCACCTGCGCGGTCGCGGCCTCGACGATGGTGTCGTTGCCAGCCGTGTCGCGCACCTGCACCAGGCCCTTGGCCGGCAGGCGAACTTTCACCTGGCGCACCGGCGTATCACCGCTGTTGCGCAGCTCGATGAACAAACCGGTACGGTGGTCGACCAACCCGGCCTCGAACGGTTTGGCGAACAGCTGGGTGTAGGGTGCCTGGGCCATTTCGACCAGCCGTTCGACCTGGTCGTGGCTCAGCCCGCCTGCGCTGATGGTGTTGATACGCCCCTGCAATTGTTCGTACTTGAGCTGCTCGCTGGCCTTGCTGATGCGCTCGCTGAACTGGCTGGGATAGGTGAGGTAGGCGTAGGTCAGCGATGCCTCCAGGCGCGGGCTGCCCCTGAGCACCCCATAAGCGGCCAACAGGACCATCAGGCCGATCAGCACGGCCACGAGGAGTTTCCCCACCTTGTCCCAGCTCAATGCGTATTTCCTTCTGTGGTGATAGCGGCGCTGCAAACCGACCAAGGGTGCCAAGTTCGCGCCTCTCAGGCAAGCCTGACCAGGTCGCTTGCGCCTTGCGCTTGACCAGGCCACAGCAGTGGCGGACGATCAACTTCCCCCACAAAAGGACGAATACCATGCTACGGATATTGGGCAGAGCCTCTTCGATCAATGTACGAAAAGTCCTGTGGGCGTGCGCCGAGTTCGAAGTCGCGTACGAGCGCGAAGACTGGGGCAACGGCTTCCAGCCCACGGACAGCGCCGAGTTCCTCGCGCTGAACCCCAACGCCATGGTCCCGGTGATCCAGGATGGCGACTTCACCCTGTGGGAATCCAACAGCATCATCCGCTACCTGGCCACCCGCTACGGTGCTACGGCGTTCTACCCCAGCGAGGCGCAGGCCCGAGCCAGGATCGACCAGTGGATCGACTGGCAGGCCTCGGACCTCAACCGCGCCTGGAGCTACGCGTTCATGTCGCTGGTCAGGCACTCGCCGGCCCATCAGGACCCACAGGCCCTCGCGGCCAGCTGCGCGGACTGGGCGCGCTACATGCGCATCCTCGACCGCCAGCTGGCAAGCACCGATGCCTATGTGGCTGGCAGCCAGTTCACCCTGGCCGATATTCCCATCGGCCTGTCAGTCAACCGCTGGTTCGAAACGCCACTGGAGCACCCGCACCTGCCGGCCGTGCGCGATTACTACGAGCGCCTGAGCGAGCGCCCGGCCTATCACCTGCATGGCCGTAACGGTACGCCGTGACAATCTCCGACTGATGCCCGCGAAGGGCCGCAGAGCGGCCCGACGCCTTACGCGGCTGCCCGCCCCGCCAGCGCCTGCACCCGCCCACGCCCACGCCCACGCCAGGCAAGCATCAGCACCATCAGCAAGCCAAGCGCTGCCGTCGCGGCCCCCGCCAGGGCGATCGCCGGGTAGCCCAGCCCGGCATTGATAACCGCCCCGCCCAGCGCCGCACCAATCGCATTGCCCAGGTTGAAGGCTCCGATGTTCACCGCCGAGGCCAGGTTGGGCGCATCCTTGGCCGCCTCCATCACGCGCATCTGCAGCGGTGGTACCAGGGCAAAGCTGGCGGCGCCCCAGACCAGGATCGCCAATGCGGTCGGCAGCGACCAGCCCAGCACCAGCGGAAACACCAGCAGTACCGCAATCAGGATGGCCAACGACACGATCAGCGTGCGATCGACAGAGCGGTCCGCCGCCTTGCCACCCCATACGTTGCCCAGGGTAAGGCCAACACCGAACAGTACCAGCATGGCCGTGACGAAGGTGGTGGACGCGGCCGCCTCGTTCTGCAGGATCGGCGCGATGTAGGTGAACACGGTGAACATCGCACTGGAGCCCACCACGGTCAGCAGCAACGCCGCCAGCACCGGCCAGCGCCCGAGCACGCGCAGCTCGGCCATGGCCCCGTCACCCTTGGGCGACGGCACATTGGGCAGCGCATACCAGAGGCTGCTCATGGCAACCAGGCCGAGCCCGGCGATGCCCCAGAATGCCGTACGCCAGCCGAGCAGTTCACCGAACCAGGTGGCCAGCGGCACGCCGCCGATGGCGGCCAGGGTCAGGCCCATGAACATCGCCGCCACCGCACCGGCACGCTTGTCGGGTGGCACCACGCTGGCCGCGACGATCGAGCCGATGCCAAAGAAGGCGCCGTGGTTGAGCGAGGTAACCACGCGGGCCACCAGCAGGCTGGCGTAGTCGTCGGCCAGGGCTGACAGCAGGTTGCCGAGGGTGAAGATAGCCATCAGCCCGATCAACAGGTAACGCCGCGGGACTTTCATCGTGGCCAGGGTCATCAGCGGTGCGCCGATCAGCACACCCATGGCATAGGCACTGACCAGCAACCCCGCAGCCGGGATCGAGACGCCAAGGTCGGTGGCGATACTGGGCAACATGCCCATGGGGGCGAACTCGGTGACACCAATGCCAAAGGCACCGATGGCGAGTGCGACCAGCGGGGGATTGATACGCATGGCAAACTCCTTATCTGTGCCGCAAATGCTACGATCCACCAGCTGGCTGCACTAGACTGCATTTTTGCGAACCACCTTTGCTGACGAGGCACAAATGGACTTCAGCGGACGATCCGGAGAAATGGAGATATTCGCCAAGGTGGCGCAAGCGGGCAGCCTGTCCGCCGCAGCGCGGGCGCTGGGCCTGACGCCTTCGGCGGTGAGCCGCATCCTGGCCCGTACCGAACAGCGCCTGGGCACCCGCCTGCTGCTGCGCACCACCCGGGCGATCACCCTTACCCCGGAAGGCGAGGCGTACCTGCGCGGCGCACGGCGGGTGCTGGCTGACCTGGACGAAGTGGAGCAAGCCATTACCGACCAGGGCGTGCCACGCGGGCGCTTGCGGGTCAGTGCAGCGCTGGGCCATGGCCGGCTGACCGTGGTGCCGCTGCTGGCGGCGTTCAGCGCGCGCTACCCGCAGGTGCTGGTCGACCTTACCCTCAGCGACGAAATAGCCGACATCACCGGCGGCCAAGCCGACGTGGCGCTGCGCTTCGGCCCGCTGCCGGACAGCTCGTTGAGCGCCCGTGCCATCGGCGAAACCGGCCAGGTCATCGTGGCCTCCCCCGACTACCTGCAACGCTGTGGCACACCCCTGGTGCCGGAGGACCTGGCCCGGCACAACTGCCTGCGCTTCAACTTCCGCCGTGCCGCGCCGGACTGGCCGTTCCGGCGTGACGGCCAGGTCTTTGCGCTGAAGGTCAGCGGCAACCTCGAATGCAGCAGTGGCGAAGCCCTGGCGCAACTGGCCACGCTCGGCGCCGGGATTGCCCGCATCGGTACCTTCACCGTCGCCGACGACCTCGCCAGCGGGCGCCTGGTACCGTTGCTGGAGGCCTACAACCCGGGTGACCGCGAGCCGATCCATGCCGTATTCGTCGGTGGCCCGGCAATGCCGGCGCGGGTGCGGGTGTTCGTCGACTTTCTGGTCGAACAGCTTCACCACGCTGGGCCTACCGAGAGTGCCAGGCTTGGCTAGCACAGCCTCGCGCGCACCCTGTAAAAGGATCCTTGGCGGGTGAATCCGCGCCCACAGGGTACACTTGCCTTCAGCACAGGCTCAGGAGTTGCTTCATGCCCTACCCCATCGAACAGAAGCTGGTCATCGGCGTGGCTTCGAGCGCGCTGTTCGACCTCAGCGTCTCGGATGACATCTACCAGGCCCAGGGCGTCGAGGCTTACCGCCAGCACCAGCAGCAGAACCTGGACGAACCGTTGCCCAAGGGCGTGGCATTCCCGTTCATCCGGCGCTTCCTCAGCATCAACCAGGCGTTCCCCGAGCAGTTGCCGGTGGAAGTGGTGCTGCTGTCGCGCAACTCGCCGGAAACCGGCCTGCGGGTGTTTCGCTCGATCGACCACTACCAGCTGGACATCACCCGCGCGGCGTTCATGTCTGGCCGTTCACCTTACGAGTACATTCCGGCGTTCAATGCCTCACTGTTTCTCAGCGCCAACGAGGAAGACGTGCAGAAGGCGATCGACGCCAACTACCCCGCCGGGCGGGTGCTGCCGACGCGTATCTACGATGACGAGATCGACACCGAGTTGCGGGTGGCCTTCGACTTCGACGGGGTAATCGCCGACGACGAAGCGGAGAGCGTGTACAAGCGTGACAACAGCCTGGACGACTTCCAGAAGCATGAGCGCATGCACATGGCCACCCCGCACGCGCCGGGGCCGCTGGCCGACCTGTACCGCAAGCTTTCGCTGATACGCATGCTGGAAGACCGCAAACTGGCCGAAGACCCGACGTACAAACGGATCTTGCGCATCGCGATCGTCACGGCACGCAACGCGCCTTCGCATGAGCGGGTGGTGACTACCTTGAAGAACTGGGGCGTATCGCCGGATGAGTGTTTCTTCCTCGGCGGGATGGAGAAGCCCAGGGTGTTGTCGATCCTCAAGCCGCATGTGTTCTTCGATGACCAGCGTAGCCACCTGCAGTCTTCGGCAGGCAATCTGCCGATGGTGCATGTGCCGTTCGGTGTGGCGAACAAGGTACTTTCAGCGCCGGTCTCGCCGCCGGAAGGTGTTGCATGAAGCTCATCCCCGGGCTGGCGGGCCAGGCCAATGTACTGCTATGCGGCGCCAGCCAGGGCATCGGCCTGGCGCTGTGCACGGCCTTGCTGGCGCGCGACGATGTGCGCCAGGTCTGGGCCGTGTCGCGTCAGGCCAGCAGCAATGATGCGCTGCTGGCCCTGGCCAGGCAGCACGCTGGGCGAGTGGCGCTGGTGGATTGCGATGCCCGCGACGAGCAGGCACTTGCGGCCCTGGCACGCCAGGTGGGCCACGGCTCCGAGCACCTGCACCTGGTGGTCAGTACGCTGGGCATTCTCCATCAGGAAGCCAGCAAGGCAGAAAAGTCACTGGCGCAACTGGACCTGGCCGGCCTGCAGGCCAGCTTCACCACCAATGCGTTCGCGCCGCTGCTGTTGCTCAAGCACCTGCTGCCGCTGCTGCGCCGGCAGCCCGCCACGTTCGCCGCACTGTCGGCCCGGGTCGGCTCGATCAGCGACAACCGGCTGGGTGGCTGGTACAGCTACCGCGCCAGCAAGGCGGCATTGAACCAGTTGCTGCACACGGCCAGCATCGAGCTGAAACGCCTGAACCCGGCCGCTACCGTACTGGCCGTGCATCCGGGCACCACCGATACCCGGCTGTCGCGGCCGTTTCAAGGCAACGTGCCGGCGGGCAAACTGTTTACCCCGGCGTTTGCCGCACAGTGCCTGATCGAGCTGGTGGGGCGGCTTGGGCCGGCCGAGAGTGGCAGCTTCTGGGGCTGGGATGGCCAGCGCATCGAGTGGTGAGCGAAGGCTGCCGCTGGCGCAACCGCAAGCGCCAGTGAACCTTTGCGGCAAGCGGGGCTCAGTTGTGCAAAGCGCGCTTGCCGCTCCGACAAAGGATTGCCATGGGACATGCCCCCTCCACCGCCCTGCCGCGGGTTCGCGTCGAGCGTGAGCTGAGCCTGCGCGCGGTGCTCACCGGCATCGCGCTGGGCATCCTGCTGACGCCCTCGAATGTGTACGCGGGCCTCCGGATCGGCTGGTCATTCAACATGTCGATCATTGCCTTGCTGGTCGGCTTCGCCGTGTGGCAGAGCCTGCCAGGGCGCAGCAAGGGCCGGCCGGTGTGGACGCTGCACGAAAGCAACATCAACCAGACCGTCGCCTCGGCCGCCGCGTCCATCGTTTCCGGCGGGCTGGTGGCGCCGATCCCTGCCTATACCCTGCTCACCGGCCACCAGCTGGACCCGTTGCCGATGATGGCCTGGGTGTTCTCGGTAAGTTTCCTCGGCATCTGGATTGCCTGGTATCTGCGCCCCACCCTGCTCGATGACCATGGCCTGAAATTCCCGGAGGGCATGGCGACCCTGGAGACTTTGCAGCAGATCTACCAGCAAGGCCACGAAGCCATGATGCGGATCAAGGTGCTGTGCAGCGCCGCGTTGCTGTCGGGGTTGGTGAAGTGGATCGACGGCTTCGTCTGGGCGATACCGCGCTGGGCCCCCACGCCGGTGCTCGAGCGCCTGACCTTCACCCTCGACCCTTCGCTGATGCTGGTCGGTTTCGGCGGCATCATCGGCATTCGCGTGGGCCTGACGTTGCTGCTCGGTGCCGCACTGGCCTGGGGCGGGCTGGCTCCGTGGCTGATCGAACATGCGCTGGTGGTGCTGGCGCCGAACGCCAGCGGCCCTCAGTTCGCGGCGCTGGTGGAATGGCTGCTGTGGCCCGGGGTCAGCCTGATGGTATGCGCAACCCTGACCTCACTGTCGGTTCGCCTGTTGCAGATGCCCCGGCAAAGGCCCACCGAACTGCGGCAACACAAGGGCGAGCGCGCGCGGATGCGGTTTTCCCTGACGCCGGCTGCCGGGCTGCTGTTGTCCATGGTCCTGGTGGTAGCGCTACAGGCGTTGCTGTTCGGCATCGACTGGTGGATGGCGCTATTGAGCATTCCCCTGGCGGTGTGCCTTGCCGTGGTCGCTGCGCGTGTGGTTGGCGCCACCGGTATTGCGCCGATCGGCGCCATCGGCAAACTGTCGCAGCTTAGCTTCGGCCTGGTCGCCCCGGGCCAGGTGGCGATCAACCTGATGAGCGCCAACACGGCTGGTGGCGCGGCCGGGCAATCCACCGACCTGATGAACGACTTCAAGGTTGGCCAGGCGATCGGCGCAACGCCGCATCGGCAACTGATTGCGCAGTGCATCGGCATCTTCATCGGCAGCGTGGTGGCCGTGCTGGTGTACCGGATGCTGATTCCCGACCCGCAGGCCCAACTGCTCACCGCGCAATGGCCTGCACCCGCCGTGGCAACCTGGAAGGCCGTGGCCCAGACCTTGACGCAGGGGCTGGGGGCGCTGTCGCCGGCGCTGCGTTGGGCGATCGTCGCGGGTAGCGCGGCAGGCATGCTGCTGGGTGCCCTCGACAGCCTGCTGCCGCACCGGGCGGCGCGCTGGCTGCCGAGCACCGCCGCGCTGGGGCTGGCATTCATATTACCGGCGTCGATCAGCATGATGATGGGGCTTGGCGCGCTGCTCACCTGGCTGGTCGGTTGCCGGTGGCCGAGCGTTACCGAGCGGTTCGCGATCACCGCCGCAGCGGGGCTGATTGCCGGGGAAAGCATTACCGGGGTGGGCGCGTCGTTCTGGGAAATGGTGCGGGCGCTGTAACCGTTGGTGCCGTTCCGACGTTGCGTTGGAACTTTGCCTGCCGTTTTGTGGCCTCCTCTGCAGGAGGTACTGAACATGACCAGCAAGGAACGTCACTCGACCGTCATGTGCCTGCAAGCTGGCAAGGTTCTGCTGGTGCGCAAGGCGACCGGCGAATGGTCATTGCCCGGTGGCAAGATCGATCCCGGGGAAACCCAGCTCGATGCAGCCCGGCGGGAATTGCGCGAAGAGACGAGCCTGGAAATGCTCGATGCGCAGTTCCTCGGCCACCATGTATTCGATGCCGAAGAACACTGGCTTTATCGAATGGCCGTGTCGCCCGGGATGACGCCCCATCCCTCGCACGAGATCGTGGAATGCCGCTGGTTCAGCGGCGATGAGCTCAACCAGGCGCCAGTGAAACCGAAGGACCTCGAATTGCTCAGGCGCGAGGGCTGCATCGGTAGCAGAGCGTGAGGGCACTGCGGCCCAGGGTTTCGGCGAAAGTACCGTTTAGCACGCTTGCTGAAACGTTTTTGTAGGTCTATAAAATGGGCACAATTCCAAGAAAGGCTGCTGCCCATGTTTCCCCTCAAACGCTTCGTTGCGCTTAGCGCCCTGTGCGCGACCTCCCACGCCATGGCCTGGGATTATGTCCTGCTCGACACCGACAAGGCTGCCCAGAACTGGCAGATCACCAGCCAGCAACTGGGCGTGAAAACCGACAAGCCCTTCAGCGTTACCTTGCGCACCTTGCACGGGGGACGGCAGGAAGGTGTCAGCATCGTCGACATCGATAACGGCACGATGAAACTGTCGGTCGTGCCGACGCGCGGGATGAATATTTTGCAGGCCTCGGTCGGTACTGTGCGCCTGGGCTGGGATTCACCGGTCAAGGAAGTGGTCAATCCATCCTTCATCGAACTCAACGGGCGCAATGGCCTGGGTTGGCTGGAAGGCTTCAACGAGCTGGTCACCCGCTGCGGTTACGAATGGGTCGGCCACCCTGGCATCGACAATGGCGAACTGCTGACCCTGCACGGCCGGGCCGCCAACATTCCCGCCAACAAAGTCACCCTGCACATCGATGAACAACCACCGTACGCCATCAGCTTGCGTGGCGAACTGAAAGAACAGGCATTCAAGAAGGTCGACTTCACCGTCGCCACCGAAGTGGTCACCGAACCCGGCAGCGTGACGTTCACCGTCAACGACACGCTGACCAACAATGGCGACTATGCGAAGGAATACCAGGCGCTGTACCACAGTAACTTCAGCACGCCGTTCCTGGAGCAAGGCGCGCGTTTCGCCGCGCCAGTGAAACAGGTGTCGCCGTTCAACGACAAGGCCAAGGGCGACCTGCACGACTGGCAGACCTATCGTGCACCAACCCGGGACTATGACGAAACGGTCTACAACGTGGTGCCGTATGCCGATGCCAAGGGCGATACCTTGACCGTGCTGCACAACAAGGCTGGCAACCTGGGCGTTGCGGTCGGTTTCAATACCGCCACACTGCCGGTGTTCTCGCTGTGGAAGAATACCGACACCCAAGGCCAGGGCTACGTCACCGGGCTGGAGCCGGGGACCAGTTTTTCCTACAACCGCCGTTACCAGCGGCCACTGAACCTGGTGCCGACCATTGGCCCGAAGGAACACAAACAGTTCCACATCCGCTACAGCTTGTTGGCGGACAAGCCAGCGGTGGACAAGGCCTTGAAGCAGGTGAACGAGATCCAGGGTGGGCGCGAGACCGAGGTGCGGCAGACGCCATTGGTTGACCTGAGCAAGGGCTGATGCCGGCCGGGGCCGGCCCAGTGCTGCTCAAGCGCCCGGAACAGGGCCGGCCCACTGCCCAAGGAACTCGCGCAGTTTGCGCTCGATGTCACTCTCAACCGTCCGCAGCCGCAGAATGGGAATGCCACTTCCAGCCAGGATTTCGTTCTTCATGGCGTCCCGCGCCGCCTGCACGGGGTGGTCGTGATAGCCGCCATCGACCTCGATCACCCCTACCGGTGCCTTGCCGACTTTGAAATAGATCACGAAATCGCAACTGGCGCGCCGCATGAACGCCCGCTGGGTTTCCGTCCAGGCGGGGTTGCTCGGCGATGCGAGCTTGTCCAGGCGGATCTGCGTGTGGTACTTCAACGCCTGGCACGCCGGGGCCGACAGCGCTTCGCGCAGCAACTGCGCGACGATCTGCTCGGACTTGTAGCGTGAATCCTCCGGCCGCAGACGCGCGTTCAGGCGTGCCAGGGACTGGTCGTACTCGCGGTACAACAAGTCGAATGCCGACACCACCGGCGCCCGCACGATCTGCTCGTCCTGCGCGTAATAGCTGATATAGCGGATCAAGGCGGCGAGGTGGCCATGGTTGCCGGTGAACACATCGTCACCGGTCACCAGGGTGAAGCGATGCTTGGCCCGCGACACTGCCACGTTGATCATGCAAGGGTCGTCGACGAAATCCAGGCGTCTGTGCGCCTGGTTGTAGCGCTTCTTGTCCAGCACGGTAGAGAAAACGATCTCGTCGCATTCGCGGCCCTGGAACTTGTGCACGGTGTCGTTGACGAAGTCCGCCGGCAAGTGCGTGTTGGAGAGGCTGACCTGGGCCCGGAACGGGGCGATATAACCGCGCCCTCCTTCATCCACGCCGACAGGCTGCCCCTCATCTTCGAGCACCTTCAGCAACGATTCCAGCTCGCGCAGGTTGGTGTTCTTGCGTGCGTGGTTGCCCTTGGCGGTCAGCACCAGGCGCAGGGGCTCTTCGCCGTTATCCACGGTCATTGGCACCAGTGCATTGTCGTAGAACTGCTGGTTGCAGAACTGAATGATCCTGGGGTGGCATCGGTAATGCTCCTTCAGCAGCGTCCTTGGCAGTGCACCCCGGAACACGGCAATACACGAGTCCAGCAGGCTGTGGCGCTCGCAATCGTAGGCTTCGGCCGGCGCCTGAAGCCCCAGTTTCACTGGGATGTGCGGCAACTGGCGGTTGTCGCCGACGACGATCAGGTTCTTGGCGCAGCCCAGTGGCAGGATGCCCGGCACGATGTCCTGCAAAGACGCTTCGTCGATGATCACGTAGTCAAGGACCGCGCCCGCCGCAATCGAATTGACGATGGAATGCGTGCCGCTGCCCAGAATGGGAAAGCGCTGCACGAAGGCATCGAAGTCGCTGCGGTAGGTTTTGCCATCGAAGCTGCCACGCGGCGCTGCCCGGCCCTGCAGATGCTGCTTCAGATGCTGCATCGATGCTGTTGTCAGCGCTTCCAGCAAGGCCGTGAAATTGGCACGCGCCAAGGACTCACGGCACGCCCGCAGCTCGGCTTGCTTAGCCTGCAGCGACTGGTCGTAGTAATGCATCTGCAGGGCATGGAACGCGGCCATGCGCGCCTCGCCCGCGGCGAACGGCTTGGTGCGAAAGACCCTGAACTTGAACAGCAGCTCGATGCGGTCCTTGAGCTGAACGCGCTGCTCGCCAAGGTGCGCCAGGTAGGCCATGAGGTCGGCCGTCTTGCGCGGGGTCAGCCCGTACTTGTCCAACGCGCCTGTGGCCTGCACACCGTTTTCTGCCTGCCACTGCTGCAGGTAGCGCCGCTCGATGAGCAGCTCGTCCAGTTCGATCTGCAGCTGTGCCGCCCGGTTGTGGTCTTGCAGATGCTGCTTCAGGCGGGCCAGCAAGTTCTGTATCTCTTCCAGGGACGGTGCCGGCCCGGGTGTGCTGGAGGGCCACGCAGGCAGGTTGGCGAAAAAGGCCTCGCGGTTATCCTTGTTGCCAAGCTTGGCTACCAGGTAGTCCAGGCCGCATTTCGCCAACTTTTCGTAGACGTTTGCCACCGCCGCGTTGTTGTTGGACAGCACCGCCACCGTCTGTCCGCGCAACAGGATGTTGGCGAGGATGTTGAGGATAGTCTGGGTCTTGCCAGTGCCCGGTGGGCCTTCGATCACGCTGATCTGCGCGCTGAACGCCCGCTCGACAGCCTGGTACTGGCTTTCGTTCAGCCCGAACGGATAAATGAGCCCCTGGCCTGGCGCCAGCGTGCCGTTACGCCCGGTGCAATAGGCTTGCAAGGCCGTGCTGGCGCTGGCAGGCAGTTTGCCCAATTGCGCCACGACATTGCTGGCTATTTCACGATCGGACTCTGACTGCGCTTGAGCCTGCCGGGCACTCGCAACGGCCTTGAAATAAGCGAACACCGGCGTATCCCTGATCGAGGTAGGCGCGGTAAAGACGATGCCGTCCATCTTGTGGACATAGGGCATGTCGGTACCCGGATAATGCACCACGGCATATCGCTCGCCGTAGATCACGGCCTTTTCGATAGGCTTGACGATCGTGCTGCCGGGCCTGGACAGCAGCACATTGCTCAATTCGCGGGAGGGTGAAACCCTGCAGTTACTGAGCGGGCGGATGTATTTTTTCCCAGACGGAAAATGACAGGTCAGTGCCAGGGCTTCGTACTTGTCGCTCCAGCGAATCGTCCAGTCGCTGATCGTTGCGGTCTTGTCCTCACCGTCCACCTGAATCGAAACCATATTCCCTTGGTCCTGTGCGCATGACATCCGGTTACGTGCACCGGACTCTCTTCCTGTGAGGCCCCATAGTGCCATTACTGTGCGCAGGGTCGATAGCTGGCTGTGCGTTTCGCTGTATGCCGACGATGACTCCCGAACGCCTGTTGCTGCCACCTCTGCGGCGTCATGCCTTCGGTCTTGAAGAAGGTCCGGCAGAAGTGGGACTGATCGTAGAAGCCGCACGTCAGTGCAATGTCCACGAGCAGCATGGTGGACGTTTCCAGCAATGCCTTGCTCTTCATCACCCGCTGCTCGCGCAGCCATTGCTGCGGGGGCATACGGGTACGTTGCTTGAACATGCGCGAGAAGTGGCTGCGGGACAATGCGCAGGCTTCGGCGACTTCGGCTACCGAGATACCGGTGTCGAGCTTTTCCAGCATGAGTTGTTTGGCGGCTTCTACCTGCCAGGCGCCGAGCGGCGCCGTTGGAGCCGGCACAGTGGCCGGCACGGTGGAGTTATTCATGTTCTCACCCATTCACACGGTAACCGGGTGCGCGTGCTGCGGCGCACCCTTGCATCGATCACCAGCCCCGTCACAGGGGGCTACCGGTGACGGTTCAGACAGCGGCCGCGACCGGTGCCAGGGTCGGGCCATGCTGAACGCGCTCAGGCGCCTTGTGCACCATGGTGTAGGCGTAGTCGACGCCCATGCCGTAGGCGCCGGAATGCTCTTTCACCAGCGCCATCACGGCATCGTAGGTGGCCCGGTTCTTCCAGTCGCGCTGCCATTCCAGCAGCACCTGCTGCCAGGTCACCGGCACCACGCCCGCCTGGATCATCCGCTGCATGGCGTAATCGTGGGCGTCCTTGCTGGTGCCACCGGAGGCATCCGCCACCATGTAGATTTCATAACCGGCATCGTGCATTGCCGACAGGGCGAAGGTGGTGTTGCACACCTCA
The DNA here is from genome assembly GCF_014269185.2 of Pseudomonas oryzicola. Taxonomy (NCBI): domain Bacteria; kingdom Pseudomonadati; phylum Pseudomonadota; class Gammaproteobacteria; order Pseudomonadales; family Pseudomonadaceae; genus Pseudomonas; species Pseudomonas oryzicola. The sequence goes on along the minus strand of NZ_JABWRZ020000001.1, from coordinate 2,327,602 downwards.
GTCCACAGGCCGGAAACGATCACCTTGTTGCGGCCGTTGTGCTTGAGCGCGTCACGCACCTTCTGGTCATCCCAGGAGTTCATCGAGGTGCGCTCCAGCAGCGGAGCGTCCGGGAACACCGCGAGCAGCTCCGGGTAGGTGTGCCCGGAAAAACTCTCGGTCTCGACCGTGGTGATGGTGGTGGGCACGTCGAAGATCTTCGCTGCCTTGGCCAGGGCCACGGTGTTGTTCTTCAGCGTCTGGCGGTCGATGCTCTGCACGCCGAAGGCCATCTGCGGCTGCTGGTCGATGAAGATCAGCTGGCTGTTGAATGGGGTCAGAACTTCGGTTTTAGGGTTGCGCATGGTTGTTTCCTCTCCGCTGGATGATGGTCAGTCGCACCGTTCGCGGTGCATGCCTCGGCGTCGTCGCCGCTTGAGGTCGAGCACAAGATAGCGAAACAAGGCCGGTATCGGTGGCGCATTTTTGCGCTCATGGAAGCTCATTAATGCGCCACCAGGTGCGGAAGTGCGCTGCTAGCATTGCCTGTCCATGCGGGTCAATCCGGCCCGCTCACCTGCAGGGGAATGCACATGGCAGCTTCACAACCACTCAACAAAGACACCGCTTACTGGGGCGTTCCCTGGGAGGATGCCTATGGCTATCCGCAGGCACGCCGGGTCGGTAACGAGATCCATGTGTCGGGCCAGTTCAACCATGACCAGGACGGCAACCTGGTCGCCCCGGCGCCGCTCGATACCGACGGCAGGCCCAGTGACTTCTCGGCGATGGGCGAGCAGATGCGGGCCTCCTACGCCAACATTGCCAAGCTGCTCGCCCTGTATGGCGCAACCTTGCAGGATGTGGTCGAGGAGACGCTCTACGTGCTGGACATGGACGCGGCCTTCGCCGTCGTCGGCAAGGTACGCAAGGCGGCATACGGCACTGAGCGACCTCAGTGCGCAAGCAACATCATTGGTGTCTCCAGGCTTGCCCAGCGCCCGCAATTGATCGAGATCGCCTGCAAGGCCGTGATTGGCGCCGGCGCATCCGGGCGCTAGCTGGCCCGGGCTGGCCTCAGCTGGCCGGGAGGTGCCCTTCGACCAGGGGCTTCTGCTCGGCGACGGCGGCGGCACAGAAGGTCATGAAGGCTTTGACTCGCCACGACTTGCGAATGTCCTGGTGAGTCAACAGCCACAGTTCATCCTGCAGCTCTGGCACCACCGGGCCGGCACGGACCAACCCCGGAGTGATGTCGCCCAGCATGCAGGGGAGAAAACCGAACCCAAGCCCTGCCGCGATGGCCGCGCTCGCGGCGGCGACGGAATCGGTGCGGTACACGATGCGCTCGGGGGCGACCCGGTTCTCGACGTAACTCGTCGCCCGCAGACCGCCCAGGGCGGCAGCATACGAGACCCATGGCTGCTCCCCTTCGAAAAGGGCTGCCGCACCTGCCTGGCCGGCACAGCAGTACGGCGCCCAGGCGATGTTGGCCAGCTTGCGGCCGACCAGGCTGTCGGCAGGTTTGCGCGTCGCCCGGATGGCGATATCCGATTCGTCCCGGGCCAGGCTCAAGGTCTGGTTGCCGACCAGTACTTCCAGGGTGATGCCCTCGTTCAGCGCCTTGAACTCAGCGATGATCGGGGTGAGGAAATACAGCAGCAGCGAGTCGCTGGTGGTGATCCGAAGCTTGCCGAGGGGGCCCTGGCCGGCACGGGAAACCCGCCGCGTGACGCTGACGATGTCCAGCTCCACGCGCTCGGCCAGCGCCCGCAGTTCGGCACCTTCGGCCGTGAGCAGGTAGCCCGACTTGCGGTGATCGAACAAGGCGATGCCCAGGGTGCGCTCGACCTGGGCAATACGGCGCGAAACGGTGGACACGTTCACCCCGAGCTTCTTGGCCGTAGCGGCACGATTGCCACACTCACTGAGGGTCTTGATGATGCGCAGGTCGTCCCACGACAGCTGGCTGACAGCCTCGCCTGCGTCCCACTTCGCAGGGGTAGCCGAAGCGGGCTGAAGTTTTCCAGTGAGTGATTGCACAGGGTCCGATCCACAGGCGAATGCGCCGATGATACGAGAAGCGCCGGGTTAGACCAAGTTGTCTGCATTACAGCGCTGCCTGGTCGCTCGACAAGCGGATCACCGTCTTGCTCGTACCACGACCTTCCGCGACCTGGCGAAACGCGCAGGCCCTATGCCGAACCCTGTTTAAGCCAAGCCTTCGGGCTCGCGCCAACCTTGCGCCGGAAAGTCCGGGCCAAGGCCGACGGGCTTTCATAGCCGACCTCATCGGCAATCAGCGCGATCGGGCGGCCCTCGCGCAGGCGCTTCTGGGCCAGGCTGATGCGCCAGTTGGCCAGGTAGTCCGCCGGGGTCATGCCCACGGTGTGGCGAAAGTGCGCGGCAAAGCTGGCCCGCGACATGCCTGAACGGTCAGCCATTTGCGCCACCGACCAGTTGTGCTGTGGTTCGCTGTGGATGGCAACCAGTGCCCGCGCGAGCTGGGCGTCGGCCAGCCCGGCCATCATCCCCGAGGTAATGCTGCGGTTGGCGACGAGGTGGCGAAGCAGCTGGATCACCATCAGCTCGAACAGGCGATTGAGCATGACATCGCGGCCACATTCGTCGCCGGAGGCTTCGGCAAACAGCCAGTCGAGGGTACCGGTCAGCATTGGCAGTTCGCGCAGTGGCTTGATGATGAAATCCGGCAAGGCCAAGGTCAGCGGGTTATTGGCACCGCCCTCGAACTGCAAGGTGGCACAGACCAGCTCCGCCTCATCGGCTTCGGTCGCCACCAACCGGTGTGCCTGCGGGCGCACCGCCAGGATCAGGCTCGGTTCGTTCAGTTCCACAACCTGCCCGTGCTTGTCCCTGAAGGCGAGGCGGCCGGCACGCAGCAGGTGGGCGTACCCCACCCGCTGTTGCCCATCAAGGTCGGTGGTGCCGCAGAAGCCGCCCTGGTGAAACGTGGCGGCATGCAGGTTGAAGTGTTTGAGCAACGTCGACAATCGGTCCATGGTGCGCTCGGGTCTAGACGATCTGTTGCATAATTTCGATGATCTGCAGCCGAAAGGAAAGCCCGGCTCCCTAACATTGACTCCAAGCTTGATCGACAAGCCCGTTAATCAACCCTTGGAGAATAACCATGACTCGTATCGCTGCCCTCTCGCTGGACCAGGCACCTGCTGCCTCGCGCACCGCCCTGGAAGGTATCCAGAAAGGCCTCGGCTTCATCCCCAACGCCTTCCGCACCCTGGCCCACTCCCCTGCTGTATTGAACGGTTACCTGGGCCTGGCCCAAGCCCTGGGCAAAACCTCGCTGAGCGCCGCTGAACGTGAAGTGGTCGCCCTCGCCGCTTCGCAGGTGAACGGTTGCGACTACTGCCTGGCCGCGCACGCTTTCTTTGCCGGCAAAGCGGGCCTGAGCGATGAGGCGATCAGCCAGGCCCGCAGCGGCACGCTCAGCGCCGTTGCCGCACTGGCGCGGCAGGTCACCGAAAGCCGCGGTCAGCTGACCGACCAGCAGATTGCAGCAGCCCGTGATTCGGGTATCGACGAGGGCAAGATCGTCGAGGTGGTGGCGCAGGTGACGCTGTTAACCCTGACCAACTACCTGAACAACATCGCCATTACCGATATCGACTTCCCGCCGGCAGCCCGCTAGCCAAACCATCCGGCTATCGCCGCTCAGCGGCGATAGCCGGGGCTAATGCAGCGTTTCAATCAGCGCCATTACGGAAATATATTTTGCGCGCTAAATATTATCGCGCAACATACCAGTCAACCAGCAAGCAGATGCTGATGCCACTATCCCAGCTAACGGAGCATGACCATGAACTTCAGCAAAGCAATCGCCATCGCCAGCTTGACCTTCGGTGCCAGCTTCGGCGCCTTCGCCCAGCCCGCCTCGCCGTACCAGTACGGCACGCATCTGGACATCGCTCAAGTCATCGCCATAGATGCCCCGGCCAACGCCAGCGGGCACACCAGCACCGCCACCCTGACCTACCGCGACAGTGACGGCAAGGTGCAGAAGGTCAGCTACCTGCGCCCGACCACCTCCGCCAACCAGAACTGATCACCCTACCCAGCGCCCCAGGAGCTTGACCATGAAACTCTCCCGCCCTCTCGCCGCCGGCCTGCTTGCGCTCGCCGTCACCAGTGCCTTCGCCGCCGGTAGCCCCGGTGTGGAAAGCACTACCCAGGCTTTCCTCCAGGCCCTTGAAGCCGGTGGCGGCAAACCGCTGGAAACCCTGGCGCCGAAAGACGCGCGTGCCGTGCTTATTGGCGCCCAGGCCAGCGTGAAGGTCGACGTTTCCGGCATCCAGGTCGAGCGCCGCACTATTGCGGTCGACGGCCAGGCCCTGGAGATCCGCGTGGTACGCCCACAGGGGGCGAAAGGCGAGTTGCCGGTGTTCATGTTCTTCCATGGCGGTGGCTGGGTGCTGGGTGACTACCCGACTCACGAACGCCTGATCCACGACCTGGTGCTTGGCTCCGGTGCGGCGGCGGTGTACGTCGACTACACGCCATCGCCGGAAGCGAAGTTCCCCACCGCCATCAACCAGGCCTACGCCGCCACCCGCTGGGTTGCCGAAAACGGCAAGCAGATTGGTGTCGATGGCAGCCGTCTGGCGGTAGTAGGCAACAGCGTTGGTGGCAACATGGCAGCGGTTGTCGCGCTCAAGGCCAAGGAGGCCGGCACGCCGAAGCTGCGCTTCCAGGCCCTGCTGTGGCCGGTAACCGACGCCAACTTCAACAACGGCTCGTACAACCAGTTCGCCGAGGGCCATTTCCTGACGCGCAACATGATGCAGTGGTTCTGGGACAGCTATACCAGCGACCCCAGGCAGCGTGACGACATCCATGCCTCGCCGCTGCGCGCCAGCCTGGAGCAGTTGAAAGGCCTGCCACCCGCGCTGGTCCAGACTGCCGAGATGGACGTGCTGCGCGACGAAGGCGAAGCCTACGCGCGCAAGCTGGGCGCTGCCGGTGTCCCGGTGACCGCCGTACGTTACAACGGCATGATCCACGACTTCGGCCTGCTCAACGTGCTCGGCCAGGTGCCCGCTACCCGCAGTGCGATGGACCAGGCGGCCCAGGCGATCAGACAGCACCTGCAGTGATCATGGTTGCTTACGCTCACTCTTCTTAGAGGCCTAAGAATTCTATGATTGACACAGAAGCCTTAGATGAGCAAAATCCGAGACGTCAACAACGAGGATATGCACCTATGGATAATCGCCACGTACCTAGCCCCGCTGATGCCCACTTCCAGGCCTGGTTTTTGGCTGAAGCGGCGCTGCGTATGAATGCTCGCTTGCTGCAAAAGGATCAGGTCAGCCACGTGCGTAAGCTTGTCGGCGAAGAAATCTGGGAGCGCCTGGACGGCAATGGCAATATGTTCGGCAAGCATGTAGCCCTAAACCTGGAGTATTTTTCGTTGGAGTTCGACAAGCATCAAGGTACTCGCTCGATGTACCGCCGCCGCGAAGATACCCCGGTGTAACCATGACTCTACAAATCCAACTGGAACTGACCGGCGCTCTGGAAAAATGGGCGCGAGAGCAAGCTGACCCCGCGCAGGCAGTCGTACAGGCACTGAGCACCTGTGTTTTAACGGAGTTGACACCATTCGAGGCTGCGGCTGCGATGCTCAAGGACAAGGTTAAAGCCTTGCCGATGGGTTTCGAATTCAACATTCAGCAGGTTATAGGACACGACACCTGGCAGGTCCTGAACCGTGAATCGCGACTAGGTTTGGGCCGATACGTGCGAGCGAACCAAGAGGCATTTGGGCTTGTGTTCGTTAGGAAAAATTCATCCAATCATGCAATCTACAAGCGCAACGAATCAGATGATATTTAGCGCCAGGTAAATTCTCGCGTCGAGTTTTGAACCGCCGCTTGGTCTTGTGGGCACGTTAAATGGCTGCTGACGGCCATTTTCGGCCCTCCACGAAAGGCCGATATGGGTCGATAGCGAACAGACGCAAAGAAAAGGCCAGCGATTTTACGGCTTCGCTATCCATTGCAGGCAAATTGCTGCAGCCTGCCTCCAGGCGCCGCCCGAATGGCTCTCGTGAACAACCCGCCGTAAGAGCTATGGTAAATGGAAGAAATAGAAACGATCACCGCCCCAGCCGGCAGGTTCGCGGTCAGGGTCGCCGCCTGGGAAGCGCGCAACAGCCAATGGGTGTATGTGCCCTCGCTCCTTGATATGCACACCCAGACGGTCATTTTTGCGTTCGCCAACCCGCATTGGTCCATGGACCAGGCCACTTGGCGCAGTGATGCGACGGTTCATTTCGTGCTCCGAAAATTTCCGGGCGATCATTATCCGGCGACACTGGAGCTCTTGGTGAATTGCGCCAATCAGACTGCGGCCGTGGGGGCAGGCGCCGAACACAGTCTTGCCGAGATCGAGCAGGCACTGGAGGCCGCATTCGAAAAAAAACCCAGTACGTCCTGAGCATCGATCGGTCACCCCGACGGCCTTGCTCGCGCGCCCCCCTGTAAGGCGATTGAACACCCGCGGGGAAGCCGGGGGTTGAACACGCGCCTCTCGCCTACAACCGAAACGATTGCCGCATCGCCCGCGCCAGCAAAGTCACGGCGGCATCCCCGCCCGATGCCGGGCTGCGCACGAAGAGGATGTCGTGGTCGGGAATGGCCGGCAGCCCTTCAAGAATCTGCATGCGCTCGGTGACCTTGGCCCGGTCGATCACACTGATGGCCAAGCCGGCCTCCACACAAGCTTTGACGGCCTGGTTGGAATGGCTTTCGAGGATGATGCGCGAGCGGCGTCCCGAGGCCTTGAGTGATTCGACCATGGCCTCACGATAGGGGCATTGCAAGGCATGCGCAGCCAGCGGCAACGGGTCGCGAAGTACCGCTGCCGCGTTCATCGGCCCGACCCAGACCGGCGTGGTCGACAGCAGTCGCTCGGCATCGGGCCCGAGCGTGCCTTCGACCTGGGCGATGACCGCTGCCTGCAATTTGCCGCGCCGGACCAGCTCCCTCAGGGCATGGCTCGGCCCGGTCCTGAGTTCGAGCACCACATTCGGCCAGGCAGCGCTGAACATCGGCAAGATATCGCGAATCACATGAGCCGCGTATTCGTCAGGGACGCCGAGCGTGATACGCCCGGCCAGATCCGGCCCGTGCAGCTCCGCCAGCACCTGATCATGGGTGCGTAACAGCTCGGCAGTCGAATTGAGCAGCCGCCGACCCAGGGCCGTCAACGATATGGACTGGTTGTCGCGATTGAGCAACCTGCCGCCGGCGACGGCCTCCAGGCGTTGAATGTGAACGCTGACAGCCGCCGGGCTTTTATGCAGCTGCTCGGCCGCAGCGCTGAATTTGCCGATGCGCACCACGGCATGGAAGGTACGCAGGAGGTCGATATCGAGCGTGGTCGCCATGATTCAATATCCGTAAAGAACTGCTGCACATATTTTTGATTTATCAGATTACGCCGATTTCGTAGTGTCGGGGTATGAACCAGCACCTGCCGATCCCGCTCCCCACGCCGACCCGTCGCCCCTGGCAGCGGGCCCTGCCGCTGCCCTTGCTTGAAGCCGGGCTGCTGCTGACCTGGAGTTCAGGGGTTATCGGCGCACGCTTTTCCATCGACCATGCCCCCGCCCTGCTGGTGGTGTTCTGGCGCTGCCTCGTGGTGAGCCTGCTGTTGTTGCCGTTCGTCTGGCGGGCCCTGTGTCATACGCCATTTGCCGTGTTGCTGGGCCACGCCGGCATCGGCCTGCTGGCCATGGCGGGCTACCTGACCGGCGTGACGCAGGGCATTGCCCTGGGTGTGCCCGCCGGCCTGGCCGCGTTATGTGCCGACCTGTTGCCGCTGGGCATGGCGCTGCTCGCAGCGCTGGTACTGGGCGAGCGCCTGCCGCTGCAGGTGTGGGTCGGCCTGATCGTCGGGCTGTTGGGGGTGCTGTGGGTGACCCACGATGCGCTGATGCTGGGCACTGCACCGATGTGGGCCTATGGCCTGCCCGTGGCCGGCATGTGCTCGCTGGCGGTCGCCACGTTGTGGCAACAACGCATCGAGGTACAGCCGATGGGCCTGTTGCCCAACCTCTGGCTGCAGTGTTTCGTTTCCAGCTTCGCCTTCGCCGCCATCGAAGGCAGCCAACGCAGCCTAGCACCGGTTGCCAGCGCAGGCTTTGCACTGAGCGTGTCGTGGACCGCAGTCCTGTCGACGCTTGGCGGCTATGGGTTGTACTGGGTCTGCCTGCGCAGGTCCTCGGCCACCCGCGTCGCCAGCGTGCTGTACCTCAGCCCACCGATCACCCTGCTCTGGGCCTGGGCGATGTTCGATGAGCCGTTGTCCTGGCAGATGGCAGCGGGGATGGCGCTATCGGCGGTCGGCATCTGCCTGGTGGTACGCGCCGAGGCCCGGCAAGCCAGCCGCGACGAGCGCAAGCCCAACCACCCTACCCCGCGCTGAGGTGACGGCGCCACTGACAGCGATGAACCTTGCGCGTGCAGTTTCGTAAGGCGCGAGCCTGGGTGTGATCCCCTAGAGTGTGGCCCATCGGCCAGCCACGAGCGGGCGACAGCCCTGTTCCAGCAAATGCTGGCCTGCACGCGTATCGAACCTGAGTTGCCACACAGGATGCCTGTCATGTCTCGAATCGAAAACGAAGCCAGCGAACTCCGGCGCTGGTTGATGTTCGCCATCTTGCTGGTCGGTGCGTTTCTGCCGCCGCTGGATTTCTTCATCATCAACGTCGCGCTGCCCTCGATACAGGCCGACCTGGGCACAGGTGCCTCTGCCGAGCAGCTGGTGATCGCATCCTACGCGACGCTCTATGCCGTGACGCTGATCACTGGCGGGCGTCTTGGCGACCTGTATGGGCGCGGGCGGATGTTCTTCATCGGCCTGCTGGGCTTCGCCGCTGCTTCGCTGCTATGCGGCGTGGCGACTGCGCCATGGGTACTGGTGCTCGGACGCGCCTTGCAGGGCGTGAGCGCCGCCGTGATGGCGCCGCAGGCACTCGCCTCGGTACAGGCGATTTTTCCGGCAGCGGAAAGACCATTGGCCCTGAGCCTGTACGGCGCCGTGTTTGGCCTGGCGTCAGTGATCGGCCAGGCGCTGGGTGGCGTGCTGATCGCGCTCGACCTGTTCGGCATGGGCTGGCGCGCGATATTCCTGGTCAACCTGCCGGTTGCACTGCTGGTGATTGCATTCGGTATCCCCGTGCTCAAGGACACCCGTGCGCTGCAGGCAAGCAAACTGGACCTGGTGGGTACGGCGTTGTCGATGCTGGCCCTCGGCGCCCTGGTCGTGCCGCTGATCGAGGGCCGCGAAGCGGGATGGCCGTGGTGGGCGTGGCTGTCGCTCGCCGCTGCGCCTGTACTGGGGGCGTTGTTCTGGCGCTACGAGGCGCGCCTGCACCGCGCCGGCGGAACCCCTTTGCTGGCACCGGCCGCGCTGCAAGCCCCCGGGCTGGGCCGGGCGTTATCCATAGCGCTGTGCTTCTACGCCATTGGCGTGTTCTTCCTGCTGTTTTCCATCTACCTGCAAGGCGCACTGCATATGACCGCACTGCATGCCGGCCTGGTCTTCCTGCCGTTCGGCGCCGGCTTCCTGATCGGACCGCTCTCGGTTCCCCTGCTCAGGCGCGTGCTTGGCGGTTACGTGAACCCGCTAGGCATGGCGCTGGAGGTCATCGGCTTGCTCTGGCTGGGTTGGCTGATGTCAGTGACTCCCCCTGGCCTTGCCCCGCCTTTCACGTCCCTGGCGGTCATCCTGTTCCTGATCGGGCTGGGACAGGGCTTGGCCCTGCCGACGTTGATGCGCCTGGTCACGGGCCGGGTCGCACCGGCGTATGCCGGGATGATCGCAGGCATCACCAGCGCGACCTTGCAGATCAGCACCTCGCTGAGCGTGGCCGTCATCGGCGGCGTGTTCTACACCGTGCTGGGGGACCAGGTAACGGCAGCTCGTATCAGCCACGCCTTCATGGTCGCCGTGCTATGCGTGGCCGCCTGCCTGGCTGTAGGGGTTGCGCTGAGCCTGACGTTGGCGCGGCAGCCGGCACCGCTGGCAGAGGCAGCGGCGATGCGCCCGAGCTGAGCGCCGGCAACCTGCTACCCCGCGCCGATCATGCTGGAGGCAAGGTCGGCCAGGGCGCGCAGCCGGTCCAGCTGACGCATGTCGCGGTGATAGCCCATCCAGATGTCCCGCCCCGGCGGTGGCTGATGCTCGTCCAGCAGCCGCAGGCCGGGTACCGAGTCGCCGAGCACACGTGGCAACACGGCAACCCCAAGCCCTTGTGCGCACATCTGTGCCTGAACCGTCCGGCTGCTGCTGGTGAACACGGTGCGGGCCTGCGGGTAACGCTGTTGTACCCAGTGCACATCCGGGTAATGAGCCTGGGCAACGTTCATCAGGATGAGCCCCAGCCCCTCGCCGTCCGGGTGTGGCGCCGGGGCACGCAATGCGGTGTAGAGCCCGTATGGCAAGGTCGTGAGCTTGCGCTGGACGATGTCAGGCTCGGTGAAGGGCACGATCCGGAAAGCGATGTCGGCATCGCGACGGGCAAGGTCGAACAGACGATGCCCGGCAATGACTTCGGGCACGATCAATGGATACCGTCGTGCCAGTTCGGCCAGCACCGGCGACAGCACGAGGCAGGCGAACCAGTCGGCCGAGGAGATGCGCAACAGCCCCTCCGGCTGATCGCCATGCCCCGCCAGGCGACGTTCGATGGCCAGCGCATTGTGCTCCATGGCGAGTGCCAGGTCGAGAATCCGCTCGCCATTGTCGGTGAGCACCAGCCCCTGGGCGGTACGCAGAAAGAACGCTTGCCCACTGGCCTGTTCGAGCACCTGCAAACGCCGACCGACCGTCGGGTGACTGACCCCCAACGCCTTGGCGGCCCCTCCCAACGAGCCACTGCGGGCAATCGCCAGGAAGATCCGCATGTCACTCCAGTCCATGCAGCCCTCTCGTGCCAGAATGCGTGATGGCAAGCCGCACCTCACCCGAGAGACCGAAACTTCGCGATATCGCGGCTTGGCGGCGCCCCGAACATCCGGCTGTACTCCCTGCTGAACTGTGACGGGCTTTCATAGCCCACCTTGAACCCGGCCGTAGATACATCAAGCCCCTCCGACATCATCAACCGGCGCGCATGCTGCAGGCGCAGTTGTTTCTGGTACTGCAAGGGGCTCATGGCGGTAACCGCCTTGAACCGATGATGTAGCGTGGAGTTGCTCAAATTGACGTAGCTGGCGAGCTCATCGATGCGCAACGGCTGCGCATAGTTAATGTTCAGCCATTCGATAGCCCGGGTGACGCGGTGGGTCTGGCTGTCGGCAATGGCTATCTCGTGCAAACGCTGGCCCTGCTGGCCTTTGAGCAGCCGGTAGAAGATTTCCCTAAGGGCCAAAGGTGCCAATGCCGGGATGTCCGATGGCGTATCCAGCAGACGCACCAGTCGCAACATGGCCTCCAGCAACGAGGCATCGATCCTGTCCAGGTACAGCCCGCGGTGGGGCGGTTGCCCTGGCACGCCGATCGGGCTGACGTCTGCGATCAGCTGAGCGATTTCCGCCGGGTCGATATCCAGGCGGATACAGAAATAGGGCAGCTCCGCCGATGCCTCAGTCACTTGCCCGGCCAGAGGCAGCGTCACAGAGACGACCAGGTAGTTCAATGGATCGTAGGTATAGCTCTCATCCCACAGCTGGACCTGTTTGCGGCCCTGCACGATTACGCATAACCCAGGTTTATGAACCGTGTGGATGACATCGGTTGGCGAGTCGCTGCGGATGAAGTGCAGCGGATCGATCGCTGTCGGGTACACGCCATAGGTCGGTGCGAAACGCTGCATGGTCGATGCCAGCTCGGCCCTGAGGCGGGTCAGCTCTTCATCCCGTTCAATCACCACCATTACCTCCCGTCAGGCTGTGCCGATTGCAGAGGATAGGTGGGTTTGCAGTAGTTTGGGTAGAGGCTCCAGCGAACACATTCAAATGCAAAAGCCCGGCGTCGCCGGGCTTCGTGGGAGGATAGCTCATGGGCATCAGACATAGCGGGAATGAACCGCATCATTTTCAGCCATTTGGCCAGCTTTGAGACGGTCCGAACCGTCCTCAGCCACCCGACGATCAATGAGGCGATCGGCACCTCCCTCCGCCACACGACGATCATTGAGACGATCAGCACCTCCCTCCGCCACCCGACGATCATCGAGGCGATCAGCACCTCCCTCCGCCACCCGACGATCATTGAGGCGATCAGCACCTCCCTCCGCCACCCGACGATCGTTGAGGCGATCAGCACCTCCCTCCGCCACCCGACGATCATTGAGGCGATCGGCACCTCCCTCCGCCACCCGACGATCATTGAGGCGATCGGCACCTCCCTCCGCCACCCGACGATCATTGAGGCGATCGGCACCATCCTCAGCCACCAGTGGCGCCATGGTGTGTTTGCAAGACTGCTTCCAAATGCCGATCTCCTTGGCGGGCAGCGCCATCGAACTTGCGCTCAGTACAGACAAGGCGATTCCAATCATCATGTGGTTGACTTGGTTCATGACAGCGTCTCCGTAATTGGCGATGGATTCGTTGCCGGTTTGTCAGTGCAAAGCGTGACGTTGATTCCTGAATACTGCAGGCGCGGTCGCTCTGATGGCCGGCGGCAGAAGCGGGTTCGCTTGCTGCATGGGCTCAGATTAAGGCCGCGGTGATACGGTCGTTATTTGTTTCCTGCGCGGAATTTGCTCATTCCTGCGCCGCGCGCTCCTGCAGGCACTTTGACTCGAGCACAGGGCATGGTTGGTGCGGGTCAACGATGCACATCCAAAACCAGTTTGCCGCGGGTATGTCCCCTCCGGCTCAGCGCCAGAGCTTGCGCCGCGTTGGAGAGCGGAACGACCTCAACTTCGATCTGAAGCTTCTCCTCAGCGAACAATTTCGCGATCTGCGCTAACTGGTGCCCGTCCGAGCGGGTAGCGAAATGCTTGCCAGCGACGCCGTGTTCGGCAGCTATCTGGGGGTCGGGTGCGCTGACGGGTGACACAAGTACCCCGCCTCGTTTGATAACTGTCCAGGACCGGGCTTGGGTTTCTCCGCCAACCAGGTCGAGCACCACGTCGACATCTGTGGCCAGTTCTTCGAACTGTTGCGCGGTGTAGTCAATGAATTGCTGGGCACCGAGTGACTCTAGATATTCTCGATTTCTGGCCGAACCCGTTGCCAATACGTAAGCGCCGGCCAGGCGTGCCAGCTGGACGGCGAAGCTGCCGACTCCCCCCGCAGCACCATGAATCAGTATTTTCTGGCCGGGTTGAAGGTTGGCCTGTTCATGCAGTGCTTGCCATGCCGTGAGCGCTGCGGCAGGAACACCACCGGCATGGAGGCGCGGTAGACTGGCGGGCTTATGTGCAAGCCTGTCGGCGGTTGTCAGAACCTGGGTCGCATAGCCGCCAACTATCCCTATGAAGCCGAACACCTCATCACCCACCCTGTATTCGCGAACGTTCTTTCCAATTGCTGCAACGGTGCCGGCAACCTCGACTCCGGGTGTATAAGGCAATGGCAGCGGGATGAACTGCTGCATGGCCCCGGAGACGATCTTCCAGTCGATCGGATTGATTCCGCTGCCGGCTACGTTGATCAGAACCTGATCATCGCTGGGCAGCAGATCTGGAAATTCCCGAAGCGCCAGCCCTTCAACCTGGCCGTACTGTGCAACCTGGATAGCTTTCATAAGTAGTTCCGCCTGTAGGTAATGATGTGTCTGGGCGTGTGGCGCCGCGCTTCGGTTACTGGCGACGCGCGTCGAAGCTGAAGCGGCCTGCGCCATAGGCGACGATCTGCAGCAAGCCACCGGCCATCGCGATGTTCTTGAAGAAGTGAATGAACTGATTCTGGTCGGCCAGGGCACCGTGGAAGATCCCTGCAGTAAGCACACTGAAAAGTGCCAACCCTGCAGCGACAATGCGGGTGCGATAGCCGGCAATCAGCGCTACGCCACCCGCCAGTTCCACCAGCACGGCCAGAGCCAACGCCAAAGTGGGAAACGGCAAACCGACAGCGTTGATGTAGCCGATCGTCATGGCCGGCGCACTTAGTTTGGATACGCCAGAAAGAATGAAAATCGCGCTGAGAAAAATGCGTCCTGCGAGTGCGGCAGCGCTGGCCGTTGCAAGCGAGGAGTGCGAGGCAGAACTGCTGGGAGTGGCGCTATCGGGCATGGCTTGTATTCCTTCAATGCAGCATTTCGAAATGAAACGCGGGTTGAAGGGAAGTGTGGGCCAGCGCGCCTTGGCTTAATAGCCGTTTAATTTCTGTGTTTATGTTCGAAAAAATAGAAAAGCTGCGTTCAAGCTGATGCCATCGATCCCTCATGCAGAATCGTGCATACCATCCGCAGGATCTGCATAACCCGGCCCAGCCCAGGCTTCTTACTCTTGCTTCACCACCTGCCTGTCGGCGGGGGTTTCTTCAGCCAGGAACAGGAGTGAGAAAATGCACGGCATTGAACAAAAAGTCATCGTGATCACCGGCGCCAGCAGTGGTATCGGCGAAGCAACCGCACGCTTGCTTGCCAGCAAAGGCGCGCGTGTGGTGCTGGGTGCCCGCCGCACCGATCGCCTGGAAGCACTGGCCAGGGAGATTCGTTCAGCAGGCGGCATTGCTGATGTCCTGGCGCTGGATGTCACCCGCCTGGATGACATGCAATCGTTCATCGACTTCGCCGTCGAACTGCATGGCCGCGTCGATGTGCTGATCAACAACGCCGGCGTCATGCCGCTTTCCAAGCTCGAAGCGCTCAAGGTCGATGAGTGGAACCGGATGATCGATGTCAACATTCGCGGCGTACTGCACGGCATTGCCGCAACGCTGCCGCTCATGCAACAACAGCGTGACGGGCAGATCATCAACATTGCCTCGATCGGTGCCTACGCCGTGAGCCCTACCGCTGCGGTGTACTGCGCCACCAAATATGCCGTACGGGCTATTTCCGAAGGCTTGCGCCAGGAGGTGGGCGGTGACATCCGGGTCACCGTCATTGCCCCGGGCGTCACCGAGTCCGAACTGGCCGACAGCATTTCCGATGAGTGCGGGCGTGCCGAGATGCGCGAGTTCCGCAAGATCGCGATTCCAGCCTCAGCCATTGCCCGGGCGATCGCCTACGCCGTAGAACAGCCTGCGGATGTCGATGTCAGCGAACTGATCGTGCGCCCAACCGCAAGTCCATTCTGAATGCCCTGCCGACAGCGAGGAAAAGCCATGGCTGAACCATTTGGAGATCAGGACAAATACGTTGGCATGTGGGTGACGGCTGATGGCCATATTCGCCATGAACTATTGCCTGGCGGCCGCTACGACGAAGCCCGCGGAAGGCAACAAAGCGCCTATCAAGGTCGTTATTGGCTGGAGGGTGACCACATCGAGTATGTGGATGACACCGGGTTCACTGCTGACGGGGAGTTTCGCAGCAACGTGTTGTATCACGCGGGGATGATCCTTTATCCCGAGCGTTGAAGCGCAGGCCGGAATGGAGACATTCCGGCTTTTTTTATCGGCGTCGCTAAACTGGCGTTTTCCAGGCGACTATCAGCAAGAGAGGCGACGCTACCCATGAACGTCATCGAGCGGACTTCTGCCCATGGTCTGGAGGCCTATATCCGTGGGCAGCGGCTTGCCGCCTCGGATGTCCTGGCCGATCGCGACATGCTGGTGCAGATCTTCAACCGTGAGCGCGAACAACGTAGCTTCATCGTCCCCGCAGTTGCCGAGCCCCTGCTGGTATGGATCATCTCTGGAGACGCTACCGTGGTGGAACGCGAGCTTGGCGGCGAGTGGCAAAGCAGCCGGGTGGCCAGGGGTGATTTCTTCCTGACGACCTCGGCACAACCTTACGAAATGCGCTGGAAAGTGGACGGCACAGCACCCTTCGAAGTGATGCACATCTACCTCGGCATTCCGCTGCTGGAGAAAGCCATTCACGAGGTGTTGGGCGGCGTTGTGCAAGCGCTTCGCCTGCGTGAAGTCTCGGGCGGGCGTGACGATGAGTTGTCCGTTCTGCTGCAACAAGTGCAGCGGGAACTGACCGGGCAACGGCCCAGCCCGCTTTATCTTCAGGGGCTGGCCCAGTGCCTTGCCATTCACCTTGCGCGCAACTACCTGGACGACTCAGCGGACGATATCGTGCGCCGCAATGCCCTCCCCGCTTACAAGCTACGCCGCGTGTTGTCGGCAATGGAAGCCAACCTGGCCGGGGAATTCCAGCTCGGGCAGCTGGCCGAGATTGCCGGGATGAGCGAGTACCACTTCAGCCGGCTGTTCAAGAAGGCTGCGGGCTACTCGCCTTCCCAGTTCTTTATCCGGCTGAGGATGGCAAGGGCGCGGCAACTGCTTGTGGAAACGGACCGGAGCGTCATTGATATAGGGCTTGAGGTTGGCTACAGCAGCCCCAGCCATTTTTCCCAGGTGTTCAAACGAGAGGTTGGCGTTACGCCCACTCAATACCGCAAGTAGCGAGTGGGGCAACGCCATCCACAGGTTCCGGCGAGCATCACCCCACTGCGACGCTCATGCCGCCGTCGGCCATGACCACCGAACCGACAATGAAGCTGGCGCGCTCCGATGCCAGGAAGGCGACGATTTCGGCGATTTCCTGCGGTGCTGCCGCCCGGCCGATAGGCGCAGACTTGCCGTGCTCCTGCAAGAAGCCGCGACCATCCTCCATGAAATGGTTCAAGAGGTTGGTCACCACGTCACCGACGCCAATGGCGTTGACCCGGATGCCATGTTCAATCGCCTCCAGCGCCTGGGTACGGGTCAATTGCGCCAGTGCGCCCTTGGACGCGGTGTAGGCCGCGATACCGGGGAAGGCGAAATAGGAGGCGTAGGAGGCAATATTCACGATCGCCCCGCTCTTGTTCTTGATCATTTCCTTCATCGCTTCCCGGGAATGCAGGAACGCCCCCGTCACGTTGGTTTGCATCTGCCATTCCCAGTCTTCGCGGGTCATCTCGAGCAGCGGTTTGTACAGAATGCGACCGGCGTTGTTGACCAGCACGTCCAGCTTGCCAAAGTGCTCGACCGCAAGCGCCACTGCCTGCTCGGCAGCACCGTCGACCGTGATGTCAGCAACAAACGGAACAAGGCCAGCACGCTCGAGTGCGTTGACTGCGGGGTCGATGTCCTCGGCGATCACCTTCGCACCGCGAGCGTGAAGGAGTTCGGCGGTGGCCTTGCCGATGCCGCTGGCCGCGCCGGTGACCAGCACGACTTTGCCTGCCACTTCGTTTGGGGTTGGGGTGAAGTCGGTCATTTTCTCGTCTCCAAGTCAGGAATGGGTTGTCGCTTTCGACGGTGCCAATTTCTTCCTTTTCGACGTAGGCCGCCCTGGCGACCTTGCTCTGGCTGTCGGAGTTTTGCTTGTTTCGACCTGGGAGGTCTGGTTCCACTCAGGTGGACACTTCAGAGTTCGCCAGCTTGCTGGCTGAAGCGCTCGATGAGCCACCGCCCCGCCGGCCCAGGCGGTGAGTCAGTGCGGTAAATAGCATCAAATGCGTAAGCGCCGCCTTTGCAATCAGGCAGATCGAGTTCGACCAGGTGCCCTGCATCGAGGTCCGCTTGCACCATGGCGACCGGCATATTGCCCCAGCCGATGCCTTCCTTGAGCAACATGTGCTTCGCGCCCAGGTCCGCGAGCCGCCACGTGTGCGGGCTCACCACGGCAAAATCTCGGTCGCCGGTCAGCGCTGATCGGTCTGATAGCACCAGCTGAACGAAATTTCGCGCCGCACCCGGTTCATTGCCGCCGCCGCTGGCGAGTGGGTGCGCGGGGGCAGCGACGGGTACCAACTGCACGCTACCCACGCCGACACGCTCAAGGCCATCACGCCCGATGTCCAGCGGGCCGCTGATCCCGATCGCAGCTTGCTTTTCGATAACCCGCTGAGTGACCGCACCCAGTGCTTCCATGTGAAGGTGCAAGGTCACCGTTGGAAATACCTGGCTGAAGGTCTTGAGCGCATCTACCACCCGCTCTGCAGGTAACATCACGTCTAGCGCAAGGTGAACTTCTGCTTCAAGCCCATGCAATAGCCCGGACACCTTCGAGCGCAGCCCGTTAACGCCGTTGATGATCGTTCGTGCTTCGGCAAGCACGGTTCGTCCAGCCTCAGTCAGCTGTGGCTTGCGTGTGGTGTTGCGGTCAAAAAGCGATACGCCAAGCTGCATCTCCAGGTTTGAAATGGCATAGCTCACTACCGAAGTAGCGCGGTGCAGTGTTCTTGCCGCACCGGCGAAGCTTCCCACCTCTACAACCGTCAGGAACACTTTCAACTGGTCCAGGGTCGGGGTGCCAGGGTCCGAAATCATTTTCACCCGCTCGAGCATGTTGGATTGCAGCATCCTATTTGGGGCTCAACCCTATGTCGATAACGTGGTGATCGCCAGTTATCAGCAAATCGCTGGCACCGGGGGGGTGATCTGCCGTCCACGGGCTCTATCAGCCACTATCGGGCCCAGCGTCATGACATCTAGCCACTCACCCTTGACCCACGCCCTCCGCGCGCCACATGCTCGGCCACTCCACCCACGCTCAAGGAACGATTGCATGAAGCTGGAAACCCTCGCCATCCACGCAGGCTTCAGCCATGACCCGGCCACCCGGGCCGTGGCCGTGCCGATCTACCAGACCACCTCGTTCGCCTTCGACGACACCCAGCACGGCGCCGACCTGTTCGACCTGAAGGTCGCCGGCAACATCTACTCGCGCATCATGAACCCCACCAACGACGTGCTCGAACAGCGCATGGCGGCGCTGGAGGGCGGGGTCGGTGCGCTGGCGGTGGCCTCGGGCATGGCGGCCATCACCTACGTCATCCAGACCGTCGCCGAAGCGGGCGACAACATCGTCTCGGTGGCCAAGCTGTACGGCGGCACCTACAACCTGCTGGCGCACACCCTGCCGCGCATGGGCATCCACACCCGCTTTGCCGCGCATGACGACATCGCTGCCCTGGAAGCCCTGATCGACGAGCGCACCAAGGCGGTGTTCTGCGAGTCCATCGGCAACCCCGCCGGCAATATCGTCGACATCGCCGCGCTGGCCGAGGCCGCCCACCGCCATGGCGTACCGCTGATCGTCGACAACACCGTGGCCACCCCGGTGCTGTGCCGGCCGTTCGAGCATGGCGCGGACATCGTCGTGCACTCGCTGACCAAGTACATCGGCGGCCACGGCACCAGCATCGGCGGCATCGTCATCGACTCCGGCAGGTTCCCCTGGGCCGAGCACAAGGCGCGCTTCGCCCTGCTCAACACCCCCGACCCGTCCTACCACGGCGTCACCTACACCGAAGCCTTCGGCCCGGCCGCGTTCATTGGCCGCTGCCGCGTGGTGCCGCTGCGCAACACCGGCGCCGCGCTGTCGCCGTTCAACGCCTTCCTGATCCTGCAAGGCCTGGAAACCCTGGCCCTGCGCATGGAACGCCACACCGAGAACGCGCTCAAGGTCGCCCGCTACCTGCAAGCCCACGAGCAGGTCGCCTGGGTGAAGTATGCCGGCCTGCCCGACCACCCCGAGCATGCCCTGGCCCAGCGCTACACCGGCGGCAAGCCGGCGTCGATCCTGTCGTTCGGCATCAAGGGCGGCCAGGCGGCCGGGGCGCGCTTCATCGATGCGTTGCAACTGGTGGTGCGCCTGGTGAACATCGGCGACGCCAAGTCACTGGCCTGCCACCCCGCCTCCACCACCCACCGCCAGCTCAACGACGAAGAGCTGGAAAAAGCCGGCGTACCACGCGACATGGTGCGCCTGTCGATCGGCATCGAGCACAGCGACGACATCATCGCCGACCTCGCCCAGGCCCTGGAGGCCAGCCGCGGCTGACCCCTGCGCGCCCCACCCAATGCCGACGGCGGGCGCATTCTGTGCTACAACGGATTCCTTGCAATGACCCTGTTCTACCTGAAACTCATCGTTACCCCGCTGCTGATGTGGGCCATCTCCCTCGCCTCGCGGCGCTGGGGCGGCCTGCTGGGCGGGCTGCTGTCCGGCCTGCCGGTTACCTCGGCGCTGGTAATGACCTTCCTGTGCCTGGAACAAGGCACCGCCTTCGCCCTGGGCGCAGTACCCGGCGCGCTGGGCGGCCTGGCCGCAGTGCAGGCCACCTACACGTTCTACCTGTTCGCCACGCGCCGGCTCGGCATTGCCACGGCCGTGTTGCTGGCGATCCTGTTCTACGGCCTGGCTGCCTACGCGTTCACCCACTGGGGCAGCCTGTACCTGTCGATTGGCGTGGCGCTGCTGCTGATCGGCGTATTGATACGCGCCAGCGGCCGCGAGCCCAGACCGGACACCCTCGCCCGCCCCCGCCATCGCTATTGGGAGATCCCCCTGCGCATGGTGTCGCCAACCGCGCTGCTGATGCTCACCACCCGGTTGGCCAGCTGGTTGGGGCCGGCGACCAGCGGGATGCTGGCGCCGATCCCGGTCATTGCCTGGCCGCTGGTGGTGTTCGCCCACATGCAGCATGGCCGCGCCGGGATGGCGGCGATGGTGCGCGGCAATGCGATTGGTGCGGTGGGGGTGATTGCGTTTTATCTGGTAATGGCAGGATTGCTCGATGCCTGGGGCGTTGCCATTGCCATCAGCCTGGCCATGGTTTGTGCCGTGGGGCTGACCGTTGGGTTGGCGGGCGTTTTGCGGCGAGGATGACATGTCGGGCCGCCCTGTCGCGTTGAAACTGAATGCGCGCGCTCCGCTTACCCTGTCGGAACGGCTTTAGCCGCGTAAAGTCCAACGCGGTGCATGGCACCGGCTGCGCCGGTGTTCGCGGCTAAAGCCGCTCCTACACGCTCTGCCTGTCATCATCAGCCAGGCCATCATCCGCCTGGCCATCGCCGCCCTCCTCTTCGTTCATGAGCGGGTCGTCATCAGGGTCGGGGATAGTCGGCCGATCGGGGTCAACTGCCGGGTCGGGTGAAGTGGGCAAGTCAGGGTTCGTACCGCCTTGTGCACTCGGATCGGGGTTCATCGCTGCATACCTCTCAAGAAAACTGTGTGAACCATTTTCGGGCCACCCATCAACGCGATTGCGGATGCTCGGCAGAAACCGAATTGTTGGCCTCCACGTCGTGCATCTCTTCCTCGATAGGGCCCTCGTCATCCGCAGGTAGCGGGACTTCCCCGTCACCGCTGCCGGCTTGCTCGTCTTTGGTCCTTGCGCTGCCGTTGTCCCGATCCAGCTGCCCGTCCTGGTCCGACCCCGGGTTGCCAGGCGGTGGGTCCCAATCGACGGGGCGCTTTTCCGACCATGCCTCGCCAACGCCTTGCCTGGACTCGGATCCGGTCTGCTCAAGGCCGGAGCCATGGCCTGTGCTGGTGTCGGGCGCGGTTGGCGCAGAGCCTGGGGACGGTGCTTCGGGGCCGTTCTGCTGGATTGCCATGGGCGTTCTCCTGGGTTGGCGCAATGAAGGTGCGCTTGAACGTCGGACGGAAAACGGCTGGGGTAGTGCCTTGGGTGCGACCGGTGGCGCAAAAGGCTGGCGCGGCGGTTGAGTGGGCTGGCGTTTCGCGGCCACTGACATCAATCGGCGCTGGCGGCCCCGATCTCATCCATGAAATCCGCCAGGTACGCTTCGAGCCGGGCGTGGCGTATGGCGGCGAGGCGAGCCCCTTCAACTGTTTGAAAGCCCGACGCAAGCTTGAGCAGCTTGGTATGGAAGTGCTCGATGGCGTATCGCCCGTCCTGGTATTCCCTCCCCTGCGCAACAGGGTTCGCGAAGTCGTAGAGCGCCGATCCCATCCGCCCCGACACGTAGAAACATCGGGCAATACCCAACGCACCGATAGCGTCCAGGCGATCGCTGTCTTGAAGGATCCGGGCTTCGAGGCTCTGGGGTTCGAAGCCAGCGGAATAGCTGTGGGTTTTCACCGCGTGCGCCACCTGCACAACACGCGGCGCTGGCCAGCCCATGGCAGTGAGGATGGATGCGGCCTTGTCTGCCGACAAGCTCGACGCCTGGCCACGCAACGGGGAGTTCTTCTCGACCGCGACACAGTCGTGCAGCACTGTGGCAGCGAGCAGCACTTCGAGGTCACCGCCCTCTGCCCGCTGGATGCGCTGCGCGTTTACCCATACGCGATGGATGTGCGCGAGGTCGTGGGAGCCATCGTGGTGGTCTGGTGGGAGATGTTTCAGCAGTTGAGCGGCGAGGTGCTGGAAAGGGGCGAAAGCTTCGCTGGTCATCGCTGGTGCGTTCCATTTCGGTTGAATGCGCTGCAGCAAGCGCTACAAGCTGTGAAGGATAACGTGCGAAAAATCAGAAATAGGCACTTCCCTGTAGGCCGTTTCCCAAAGATACTCCCTGCGCCTGTTTTTCGTTGCACATGGACAACGTGGATTTTAGTCTCGGCTGGTCGCTGCCAATTCAGCGACCGGTTTTGACGGACCGTTGACGCTGTCCACATGTGCTCACTGTTATGGTGGCTGTACGTGCGGGCACCCTGTGGTGCGCCGAGTGCCAACGTCTCGGTCCGTCAACCCGCGTACAGCTACCACCCATTGCTTGACGGCATGCCCGTGGTAGCTCCACCTTCTACGTTGGAGTTTCGCCATGCTCAAGGTCGTCCCCGATCCACCCCACACCCACCAATCCCTCGAAGACACATTGATCCAGGCAACGGATTACGCGTTGTGCGCGTCGACTGTCGTACGTCAGGCAATGCTGCTGCATCCCAAGTCATCGGCATCAATTCTCATGATGGCGTCGATGCATGAGCTGGAGACGCTACGCGTCCTGCTTGAGCAAGCGCTGATCCAGGTGCAAATGCCCTCTGAGCCACGAACCTTGCACTAAGGCTTCAATGATGTGTCGCCTGGGCTGCCTTATTACCGGCGATAGGGCCAGCGCAGGCATTAGAGATTTTCGGGGAGATTGAACAATGTCCACTGAAGAAACCAAATGCACCGTCGGCAAGACCACTTTCTACCAAGGTGCAAACCAGACCCATCCCCTCTTCCGCATCGAAGCCGGCATCCCTTGCCAGAGCGCCCGCGAACAGGCCTCGGAATTGATGGGCTACGCACGGGACCTGACCCTGGACGGCTTGATGGAAGACAAGCCTCAGCTGATATGGGCTTCGCACTACCTGTGCGCGTTAGCCAAGGCGCTGATGGATGACGCCGAGTTAGGCATGATGCGCTGAATTACCCTTCACCACACCTTCAAGACCTAGCGTGCCCAGTTTTGAAGGTGTGCTCCAGCTACCCAACCCGCCTCGGTGTACACTGTCTACTGAGGCTCAATTACCCATCGCCCGCGCAACATCCCTTTCAACGCATCAATGCTCAATGTCATATCCCGCTTGCGATGGACCACCGCGTGACAGTTGGCGCACAACGTCACGAGATCTGTCTCAGGGTTCACGACCTTCTCGCCACCAAAGTCCGAAATCGGTACGACATGGTGCACATGAATGAAGCCCTTAGCGTGTTCGCCGTATGCCTGCTCGAAATCAAACCCACATGCCTTGCAGTCGAGGCCGTGGATAGCAATGGCCTTCATCCGCAGATCTTTTCGGCGTTCGTAACGGGTTCCAAAGTAGCTTGTTTTGCTACCCTCACTGGCAGACTCAAAGGTAAGCGAGCCGTCCTCCATATCCGCTACAGGCTCATCGACCGCCGAAGGCAGCAGCTTCGCGTGGCTTAGGATGGCGTCGTAGTCGGTTTGAGAGATAGGCCGGACCCCGTCACGCCAGTAGTTGCGCACACGGCTGGCCGGGATAGTTTCCAGATACTCGCCGGCAATTTTCGAGGGGACGGCATTTTCAAACGGAGTGAAGTTTTCGATTAGGGCAAACAGGTCACCCTTGTCACTTCGCCGGTCGGCGTAGACCTTGCCTATACGCGCCTTACCAAAATAATGCGGATCGGCGCTGAGGCGGACAGAAGCAAAGGCTTTATCTTTGATACGCCCCTTGTAGTAGACCACCTCGGTTCCCTGAGCAAGCCAGGTTTGGTATCGCTTGGGAAAATGATAGACGGCGCCTGTCTCATCTTCCCACTGCGACGTGTCGTTTTCTACGATGACAACGGGCATTCCCTATTCCTCTCGGCTGATGGCAAAAGCCTATCAAAAAAGAGGAAATTTCCTACATGGCAATGACAAAAAACGATAGCGCCGCGGCGTGGTCCATTTCGCTACAACCAACGCCGCTACGCGCGCATTTTTCTAATTGACGATCGCCTTTGCTGACCCGCTCACATCCCCGGTATCTGGCCAGCCCTGGTCAGAACACCGACCACCCTATTCGCGAACTCAACAGCTCAAGCGCCGCCATCCCGGCCAGAGAGTTGCCCGCAGCGTTCAGCTCTGGTGACCACACGCACACAGTGAATTGCCCCGGCACGATCGCCACGATGCCACCGCCCACACCACTCTTGCCCGGCAGCCCCACGCGGTAGGCGAAATTGCCCGCCTCGTCATACAGCCCGCTGGTGGCCATGATCGAGTTCACCTGCTGGGTCTGGCGCGGGGTGAGAATCTGCGAGCCGCTGTGCTTGCAGAAACCATCGTTGGCCAGGAAGCAGAACGCCCGGGCCAGGTCGAGGCAGTTCATCTGCAGTGCGCAGTAGCTGAAGTAGCTACGCAGCACCGTTTCGACCTCGTTATGGAAGTTGCCGAACGACTGCATCAGGTACGCCATGGCCGCGTTACGCGCGCGGAATTGGTATTCCGAATCAGCAACGCGCGCATCGATCGAAATATGTGGGTTGCCCGACAGCCGCCGCACGAAATCGCGCATCGACAAGGTAGGTGCTGCAAAGCGCGACTGGTTGATATCGCAGATCACCAACGCACCCGCGTTGATGAACGGATTGCGCGGGCGCCCGCGTTCGAACTCCAGCTGTACCAGCGAGTTGAACGGCTGGCCGGAGGGCTCATGGCCGAGCCGCTCCCAGATGGCCTCGCCCGAGTGGCCAATCGCCTGGACCAGGCTGAACACCTTGGAAATACTCTGCACCGAAAACGGCACCAGGGCGTCGCCTGCGCAGTGATAACTGCCATCGTTGCCATACACGGCGATGCCCAACTGGTTCGCCGGCACGTCGGCCAGCGCAGGGATGTAGTCAGCCACTTTGCCCTTGCCGATCAAGGGACGTACTTCTTCGAGAATCTCGTTCAACAGCGTTTGCATGGAGGGCCCTGTATCAATCCCCAGACGACGGCTTAGGGGTAGTGTTCTTGACGAATGTTAAGCGGGAGAAATCACACATTCGACAAGAAATGGCCGAGACTACCATGCCGGACAGTGGCCACGGGGCCAGCAAGTTCTGTGCCTCTAGGCCTCAGTGAGCGAGCCAACGGAAACGCATGGCCGCGTGTCCATGCAGAACCTCAGTTCCAGCTTCTGCGCTCCCCATCTCACAGCAGGATTTTTCTGAGCCTGCCACGCTTTGAAACCTTCTTCGAACACTGGTATGGTCCGATTTAGAGCGTTTCATGGTAAGGGAGAGGAATGAAGATTTGGGCATGTGCGAGGGGTGCAAACGGATTCATCAACCGAGAGGATGGTCGGTACAAGCTATTCTTCATTTGGCAGGTCCTCAAGATGCGCCGTCTGTACCCTGCGGAATTCAGGTCGCTGACCTTCTTTAGTACCCATTCCCGCCTAGAGAAGCGCCGTGAGATGGTCGCCGTAAAGAATGGATATTTTCGGTACAAGAGCGTCGATGCTCTGGCTACTCGATCTAGTGATAGCGATGGAGAATCCCTTCCACACGGCTATCTCATAGCAATCCTCTCACAGCTTCAAACGATCAATTTCAAGATTGATGATGAGGTCGTCCCATTCACGTTCACGCGCCTTGTAGCAGAGGAAACAAGGCTGCGATTCGGGAACGGCAATGTCTACGTTCCTGACCTATATGGCGAATTTACCTCTGACAACCCATTCTACAAGAAGTGGGGCGGCAAGCTGGCGATTGAGGTCTGCTACTCCAATCCATGCAGCTTGCAAAAGGTCGTCGATTTCCGTGACCACGGAATCCCCATTATCGAAATCAAGATAGCCAAAAGTACTAACATTGAGACATATATCGATAAACATGACATTGAAGGCAGTATCGAACGCGGCTACCGAAAAATTAGCGATATCGCTTCAAGCCAATTGTTTTGCAAAGTCCTCTCTGACCCAGTAAGTGTTGAATTTTATCAGGACTATGTTAGGCAAGCTGAGAAATATCGAGCGGAGCAGGCAGAGAAAACCAGAAAGGAAATGCTGGCAATTTTTAGAAAGTACCGTGAGACGGAATGTCTTGCTGCTGATTTATCCAAGCAACGTGACAGTATTGCTGAAGCGAAAGGTTTGCTGGCGAAGGACAAGGTTGCCTTGATGGCTTCCAATGATGACCTCACGCAAATCGTTGAACAACTAAAAATCGAGCTGGCAAAATACAAAACGGCGTATGTCAGCAGGGGCAATGAGATCGAAAGCTTGAAAGGTGACCTCGAGAATGCCAAGCCGGGTTTTTGGACGAAGGTCTGGCGGGCTATTAGCTCTGCAAAGGCATAATAGAAATCACCTAAAAAGGCTTTTCGGTTGATCTGATTGTGGTCGTATCTTTCGCCTGGGTTTGTTCTCTTGCTCGATAGCACTGTAAGATTGTCGCGGAGCCTGGTCAGCTATGGAATGCACCCCGAATAGCACCATATAAAGATACGCTTGGATTACCGTCCATCTGAACAAGATGGCCCCTTCCGCTCGCCCGAGACAGACATGATCCATCCAAGAAAACGCCGCTCGATCAACCAAGTGAAAGAAGAGATTTCTGAGCAAGTGCTCCGCGAACGCCTTCCGGAACAGTGGGTCATCCATCAGTACGGCGCCGACTACGGCATCGACTGCGTGATCGAGCTATTTGACCTCGTGGAGGGCGATGCCACGATAGCAGAGACACTGGGTGAGAACATTTTTGTTCAGCTAAAGGGATCCAGCTCGATCAATTACGGTACTCGGCGGGCATACCACAGAGCAAACGTTGCAAAGGGTCCGCTAGCAGAAAATCGCGACGAGTACGACGACATCCCTGTCGCAAAATTCCAGCTTGAGATGTCCGAGATTTTAACGGTACAGGCTATGGGCGTAGCGGTGCCGGTCCTCTTAATTCTCGTCGACACCAACACCAAAGACGCATATTTTGTTTGCCTGAATGACTACATCGACAAGGTGCTGATCCCTGAAGACCCTCTGTACTATGAGAAAGGTCACAAAACTATCAATATCCCATTAGCAAACAAAATCAGCCTCCATGAAGACCACTTGGTTCCGCTTCGGGCTTACGGCAAGCGCTCAAAAATGTATGGTGCATTTGGGACCTTCCACTACCAGCAGCAAGAAATACGGCGGGCGCGAGGGATGAAGCGCGTAGCAGAAAATATGTCCCGAGAAGGCGTCATTGCCATGATTAAGAGCTTCACATCCGTAGCCCTCCGCCTTGACATCTGGAAAGGGCATGAATTTTGGAAGCCAATGGCCTGGAGCCATGCAGACCTTACGGATATACTCGAAAACATTGAGTCTGGTCTCGCTTCAGATAATTTGGACGCCCTACTCGAATATTGTGATAATTACGCCTGGCACAAACTTGCCAACCTATCAAGCATGTATGAAGAACTGGTCAGAGAATGGTTTATGCCTACCAGTCTATCCGCTGTTTGCTCCTACCCCTCTCCTCCAATCGAGACGGCTGACGCCACTGATGCTGTGAAAAGAAACGCCGAGGAGCGCCCTTAATCACGCACATAAATCCCTCCTAACCGAGGCTCTTGACATTTCGGGCTTAGACCAAGAGCGGTTACCAGGGGGCTGGCGATCATTTAAAGGTTGACGAGCCAGCCCCCAGCGTTTGATCTTATCAGTTGATACATTAGGAAGGAGTAGCCACGTAAGACTGCCCCTGGTCAGACCACAAGATCTATCTTTCTCTTTTTGAAGGATTTAATGACACGGTGATGCCACTCACGGATGATTCTTGTTGTATCGACTTCGTTTACGCACTTTTCCAGAGTACCTCGCGGTTGAGGCAATGTCCGTCCATCCAGTTCCCAATCTAATACCCGAATTGGCCTACGATGGACGATCCAACCAAGTGAGGGATCCTCATCGGCCACTTCATACCAACCGCCTACAACCTGGACTAGCGCTATCAACTGCCCGCCATTCTTCACGGCAACTATATCGTTGACTTTCATATCATTACGGAAGGCATCGATAGTAAATTTACCCGCCTCCCAGTCTCCCAAACCAATAATTTTCTTGTGTTCAAGAATCGAGTGCACATTTTCCTCGGCAAAGGATGTGTCATCTGGGTGAATTTGCATGTGCCAGTAGGTAGGAGTCATGTTTATCCCTTAGATATGACTGATGTGATGACCTAGACAACCGTAGTGCCGCGCGTCAAGCTATCACCTGGCCATTACAGAGTCGAGTGCCCCGATGGGCTGCACTAAACCGGAATCAGACGCAGCTCAGAGGCGTGAGCAGCCACACCTATACACAGCGGCTTAAAGACTTCAAGTCAAATAGCAAATGATTACGTTTACTCGATCGCCTATTCTGATAGGACTAGCAAGCGATAGCGCCCCGATGAGAGGTGTTCCAATGCAAGAGATTGCGGTAATTCTAACCCAATGGAAGGCCTCCCTTTGCCGAGAGGTTGAGGTCGGCAGCCTATACACCAGGAACAAAATCGCACACAAATGGAAGGCACCCTGGCGCGGATTGCTACTGCGGGAGTCGGTGGCCTGGCGCGTGCAGGATCTCTTGGAGCAGTCGCACGCTTTGTACGTAGCATCTCAGCTGCTTGGAGCCCGAATTTTGCTGCGCAGTGCCTTCGAAACGGTTGCTGTGTTAATTCATTTAAATCAAGAGACTCGCAAAGTTGTTTCGGGAAAGCAGGATTTCCACGAATATTCCAAAAGAACTACGATGCTTTTGCTGGGTTCTCGCAACGAAAGCACACCGCACACATCTATTAATATCCTGACCGTCCTGAGCAAAGCGGAGAGTCGCTATCCGGGCCTTAACGAATTGTATGCAGCGCTTTCCGAGTGCGCACACCCCAACTATGAAGGGATGCTGTTTGGATACTCAAAATCTGAAATACAAAGCCATTCCACAAAATTCGTAAATCGGTGGAGTAAGCTCTATAGCGCCAGCCATGAAGACGCTATGAGCGAATGCATGGCGATATTCGATACTGAGTATAACGAAGAATGGCCACGCGCATTTGAGGCTCTGGAGCAATGGATTGAGAGCAATGATGCGACATTGGAGATAACCAAACCATCATCATCGTCCATTTAGGTCCCCATGAGAAAGCCACGACAGAGCTTGTTAATCATTTTCAAGGAGCAGGTATTGCTACAGATTTTCGATAAAGGACTATTTTATAAATGATGTCACCCTCACTCGAATCAGCCATCCAGGCAGCTGCCGGTCGGATCAGTCACTTCATTGAGGTCCATCGCGGCAATCCCGGCGTCAGCTTCAGTGACCACGTCAAGCAGAGGCGAAGGGAAAAGGTCGCCCACGCTAGCTCATTTAAGCTCATTTATCTCGACACACTCGCTTGGAAATGCCTAGCAGATTTCCGGCAAGGCAAACCCACTCTGACAGAGGCAATGAAGGAATTTGGTGCGAATATTGAGCAGGTTGTTCAGACGGGCCGTTTCGCATTCCCCATTGGGCTCCCAACCTATTACGAGCTCGCCTCGATGACCGACCCGCTCACGCAAGGCACGTTGAGGATACTGGTTGACGAGCTTTCCAGGGGACTTTGCATCCCACCGCACCATGATCGCGTAGGCCTGGAACTGGAATCGCTCCGGACGGAACACATTAGCCAAGCTCAAAGGCTAGAAGCATTTATTTGTAGCCCTATTGAGATGATGGGAGTACCAATGCTCTCCCTGCCAGCCTTCGTTAAGGCCTATGTAGACCAGACGACATTCAATAAAGCTTTTTTTGATGCTCTATTTGAGCTTCCCTTCTCGATCCAATTAGAAATCGCTAGCGATGCGCCAAGAAAGTGGGACAACACCCGCGGTATTGCTGCTCTAAATGAGGGCAAGGCCCAGTATCAATTTGAGGTGCCAAATCTTAATACGGGCATATTCCTTGAACTGAAAGGTGGAATCGAAGCCTGGTTCATCAATGAAGACAAGCCTCTTAACCACGAGCAAATAGCTTCAGATGCGCAGCAAGCAATGAGACTTTGGAAGCAGGATCCTGCTTCCCATGCATTGCCGACACTGCGCATTCTCAGCTCGCTTTATGGCCTGATGCGATTTGACCCGAACCGTCGGTACAAGAACGGAGACCCAAATGATTACCTAGTCGCAGCAACCGCCCTCCCCATTGCCAAAGCGCTTTTCACTGACAGAAAATTTGCAACTCTCCTGTCCGACAAGAGGATTGGTTTGGGCAAGTTCTCGAATTGCGACATCGTGAGCGGCTTCGAGGAGATGTCTCGGTACCTCAAAGAACAGATGAAATACTAGCTAGGCCGTCCAGGAGCGATGACGCTCTCGACGTCATCGGTCCTAGGATGTTCAAGCTGTTGAGCGATAGGCTGTATGTAATCACCCAGCAGATCAAATACGATCTTGGGGAGTAACTGCGAAGCTTTCCACCGAGACTTCTTTAACGCACGCGCGGTAAAACAATGAGCCAAACCCGGTCAGGGTGACAGCCCAGCACTCATTGTGGTGACTCAAACCACGCGCCAGTGTGTACTCCGGATCGTTTACATATTCGAGCAGCCCCAGAGAGTGCAAATGTCCAATGTAAACTTGTAGATGCATTGGCCACAAGAGTTTATCTGGGACCAATACAGAATCCCATTCAATATCAGTCGACTTAATCCCCTGTCGGTTAAGATGCTCTACGATACCTTTAGATGAGTTAGACCAGTCCGACGTCGCTCGGCCAAAGTAATTTTTTGGCTTGGACTCTGCAAGCGAATCAATCACCCTTATTTCATCAGGTGATAGTTGAGAAATTATGGTCAAGAATGCAGGATGGGCATCTCCCACCCGAGACCTATCGAATCCAGCGGAGAGAAGCTCCACGTAGATTTCAGTCAGTAGATCGCCATCTTCTTGGTATCGCACTTTCTCCAAAATAGGCAAAGCCAAGCACGGCGCAGGGCAAATTCTATGTTCTGAAGGTGCTCTGAACGCTGCGCGCTTGAAAAACATGGCAACCCTATCTTGCAGCATCGCCGAAAACTGCAAGGGCGCTAGGGCGAGTCTCAAGGTTTTAGCTGCGTCCACACCAATCTTGGAAATTTCGCGAATGGTGTCTTTCACGCCATCTGAATATGCCTCCTTCGCCACCTCACCAGCTTGGGCAGGAAGCTCCACATTAACATCAAGCATACATTCCTCCATGACAATAAATGACACCAGCTCGCCTTGTAAGCCATCTGCGGATCCACAACCACGCAATGTAAAATAGCATCAAAAGTCACAGCATTCAGCTCTGCGCCAGCGTCAGGCAATGGGCTTATTTCTAACGATCAGTAAGTGAAAATGTTGCTTGGTGCATACGCCCGTGCAAGCTGCACCTTATCTTTCTAGAGCCCTGATCCCCGCGTGTAACGCAATTTCTTTCGGTAAGGTACCGTGCGTTACCGTGAAAAAAAACGTTACGAGAGCAAATTCGCGGTTACCCGCAGCTGTATCGGTGAGCGTAGCCTGCACTCCATGGACCACTGAAACCTGTCTAGCAACACACTGTAGGCTTCGCCCAGGCCTCACAGTAAGCGAGCACAGCTCACCATCGGCCCAACGTTTCGCGTCAGCTTTGCGCCTGTTAAGCGTGGCGGGACGCTGGGCAGCATCCCTCACGACATGCGCACGACAAGGCCCCCATATTTGGACGGCCGATCGCTATGATGGGATCGTGGCGTGGCACACAAAGCTCAGCTAACACATCATCCAACGTGATGTGCCCTTCGTGTGCCCTAAAATGGATGAGACCTAAAATTATCGCGCATAAAAAAAATCCAGGTACTCGTAAGTACCTGGATTCTTTGGAGTTTTTTGGTCGGGACGGAGTGATTCGAACACTCGACCCCTTGCACCCCATGCAAGTGCGCTACCGGGCTGCGCTACGCCCCGACTACATTCTCACAACCTCTGAGAACGCTGAAGAATTTACCCTAACCTCCTGATAAATGAAAGCTTTTTCTCAAAAAAAATTTCATTCACCACCAACCAGGTCACTTCTTCAACACCACCAACACATCCTCCAACTCGACAATCATCTGCCGAATCAGCTGCTTGTACTGGCTCGACTCATCCTTGGCCTCCTCACTGGAGAGCCTCAACCGCGCCCCACCAATGGTAAAGCCCTGGTCATAAAGCAGCGCACGAATCTGGCGAATCATCAGCACGTCCTGGCGCTGATAATACCGCCGGTTCCCCCGCCGCTTCACGGGATTGAGCTGGTCAAACTCCTGCTCCCAATACCGCAGCACGTGCGGTTTTACCGCACAAAGCTCACTCACCTCACCGATGGTGAAGTACCTTTTGCCCGGTATGGGGGGCAGTTCGTCGTTATGGCTTGGTTCCAGCATAGGCCTCAACCCGGGCCTTCAACTTCTGCCCTGGACGAAAGGTGACGACGCGCCGTGCGGTGATCGGGATTTCTTCCCCAGTCTTGGGGTTGCGGCCCGGCCGCTGGCGTTTGTCGCGAAGGTCGAAGTTGCCGAAACCGGACAGCTTGACCTGCTCGTTCTCTTCAAGTGCGTGCCGAATTTCTTCGAAAAACAGCTCGACCAGCTCCTTGGCCTCACGCTTGTTAAGCCCTAGCTCCTCGTACAGCCTTTCGGCCATCTCAGCTTTCGTCAGAGCACCCATGCCGTTATTTCCTTAACGTGGTGTTCAACCTTTGTTCGAGCGAGGTGAGGATGTTTTGCAGTGCGGCGTTCACCTCATCGTCGTTAAGAGTGCGCGATGGATGCTGCCAGGTCAAGCCGACGGCCAGGCTTTTTCTATCAGGATCAATGCCTTTACCCTGGTAGACATCAAACAGCCTGAGGTCTGTGAGCCATTCGCCTGCATTGTCACGAATTACTTCAAGCACCGCGCTAGAAGCTACATCACGTCCTGCGATCAAAGCCAGGTCACGACGGGTTTCCGGGAACTTGGACAGCTCG